>NZ_CP155073.1:0-313964 GCF_039621805.1 Paraburkholderia sp. PREW-6R
TCCACAGGCTGCCGCCATGCTCGATAATGACTACCCCGTTGGTATACGTAAATTTTCGAGAAAACTTGAGCCCTTGCAAGGGGCCAATCCCGGCGAAAAAAAACCCGCACGCGGCGGGTTTCTTTAAACATCTCACCGATGTAATCGCGCATCGGCCTATTCGCGCCACTGCAAACATTGCTGTCTGACAGCTTCGTGCAAGGACTTTTCCTGTTCGAAAACGCCACGTAGCCACGTTGCATCGTTCACCTGACTGCGCGCAATCGCGCCGACTTCCGCGAGCGCGTCGGCCGAGCCCAACACCTCCGCGTGCGGCGCGATGGTATCCAGCGTTTCGAGTATGTCCTCGGCGATCGTTTTGCGTTCGCCTGTTTGCGGATTGATGCAGGTGCCGGCGAGGCCGAAACGGCAGGCTTCGAAACGGTTGAACGTGTAGACGAGATAGTCGTCTTCCTTCGGCGTGATCGGTTTGTCGAGCAGCAGATGCCGTGCGAGCGTTTGAATGTAGCAGGCGATCGCGGCCGCACGGTCAACCGAGAGCGGCGTATCCATCACGCGGACTTCGATCGTGCCGAAGCCGGGCTTCGGCCGGATGTCCCAGTAAAAGTCTTTCATGCTGTTGACCACGCCCGTGTGGACCATCTTCGAGAAGTACTCCTCGAAGCTGTCCCACGTCAGCACGAACGGCGCGCGGCCGGACAACGGGAACGCAAACACGGAATTCAGTCGTGCCGAATGAAATCCGGTATCTACCCCTTGTACGAACGGCGACGATGCCGACAGCGCGATGAAGTGCGGAATGAAGCGCGACAGCGAGTGAAGCAGATAAAGCGCGCTATTCGGGTCCGGACAGCCAATGTGCACATGCTGGCCAAACACCGTGAACTGTTTGGCGAGATAGCCGTACAGTTCCGACAGATACTGGAAGCGCGGTGTATCGACGATCTGCCGTTCGCTCCACTGCTGAAAGGCGTGCGTGCCACCGCCGCACAAGCCGACGTTCAGGTGGTCGGCTGCGGACACCAGCGTGTCGCGAATCTTGCGCAGATCGGTGAGCGCCTGTTCGTGTGTCGTGCAGATTCCCGTCGACAACTCGATCATGCTTTCGGTGATTTCCGGCGTGATGTTGCCGGGGATTTTTTCGTCCTTGATGAGGCGCAGCAGGTCTGAGCCGGCTTTGGTCAGATCATAGTCGTGCGTATTGACGATCTGCATTTCGAGTTCGACACCGAACGTAAACGGTTTCGAATCGATGAAGGGTTCGAGTGACATGGCGTCCCCTGAGTCAGGCGGCCGGGCTGAGTCACCTGCCCGGCCGCTTTTAAAACGAATGAATTGAATCGAGCGTGTGACGCACGGATCAGCGCGGTGCGTTCACTCCTCGCGACGTTCAGCGACGAGCGCCAGACTGCGGTACACGAGCCACGGCCCGAGAATCTGCAGAACGAAGATCGAGCACATCACGATGGCCCGCAGTTGCGGGTCGAAATTCGGATAGAGATTGTAGGTATCGTCGACCAGCAGATAAGCGAGCGCCGACATCGGCGATAACGACAGGCCCAGCGCCATGCCCTGCTTCCAGTCCAAACCGCTCGGCTTGGCGAACGCCATCACGCCCACCAGTTTGGCTATGAGGCGCGCAACAATCAGACCCAACGCCGCGACGCCGCCGAGCGCGATGTCCTTCCATTCAAACGACGTCAGCGTCAGCACGAACAGGATCACCGTGAGCAGCCAGCCAGCCGTGCCGAAATGCTGCGGCCACAACTGCGGGCGAGCCTCGTGATTTTTAACGATGATGCCGGCGGCCAGCAGCGCAAGAATCGTCGACAGTTTGAACAGATGCGCGAGCGCGATGGCGAGCAGCACAAGGCCGAACAACGCGACAAACGAGTGTTCGTCCTGCATGTTCAGACGGCGGTAAAAGAACGTGCAGGTGCGCGCGAGCAGATAGGCGAGCACGAGCGAGCCGGCCAGCAGATACAGCGGTTGCAGAATCGTTGCAAAAACGTTGCCGTACACCTCCTGATGCAGCCAGCTCGACACGAGCTTTTCGATCACGACCGCGTACATGCTATTTAACGCGGTCAAGGTCAGCAGCCGCTGCGTTACCTGCCCTTCCGCGCGCAATTCGGTTTTGAGCTGGATCACCATGGCCGGTGACGTGGCCATCGCGATCGCGGCAAGCACGGTTGCCACCATCAGCGGTACGTGCAGGAACAGCAGAACTGGCAATACTAAAGCGAATGTTAACGTGGCTTCCGCGATGCTCGACAGAATCAGCCAGGGATTACGGCGAATCCAGCGAAGATCGAGACGGCTGCCGAGTTCGAACAGCAGAAGGCCGAGCGAGACGTCGAGCAACGGCCGCGCGGCGCTTGCGGAATTCGCGTCGATCACGCCAAGACCCGCCGCTCCGGCAATCAAGCCAATGACCGCGTACCCCGAAATACGCGGCAGCCGCCAGGCGCGATAGCACAGTTCACCGCATAAGCCTGCGGCGAGCAATGCCAGACCAGCCCAGAAAATGGCATCGGGTGCGAGCGGCCAGGCTGGAAAAAACGAAAACGCCGAATTCATCGTAATGGGTTCTCCTTTGCAGCAACGGCAAACGACACGAACCGGCCGCAAACACCGGCGGGCGGGTGAGCGCACGAATGCTCACAGCTGCGATCGTTTCGCATGACCCGCGTTGCGAATTTCAGTGATCGGATGATCTGAACGCGCCGCAGCAGCGGCAACCCGGCGCAATCGGGAGTGCGGCCACGGTATACCGGTACGGCACGGTGTGAGAACGCCGTCGGGCTTCAGTCAGATGCTGATTGGGCGGCACCGTTCCGTTTGCTGCGTGTGCCGTAACGGAAAGGCACCACGCGGAAAAGAACGGCGATTGTGCCATAGCTTTTTCTACGTTAATGGAAAACACATGAACCCGCAGGGAAAACGGTAAAAACTCGCATCAACTTGCAGGCACGAGGAAAAAGCGACCGTCAATTTTTCATTGTGATTGGCGTCACTGCCGTCGACTGGCCTGCTTTGCGCGTGCTTGACGAGAACTGGCTTAGAGAAATTAGCCAATCCTGGTGTCGCGCTTCCAGGGGTGATGAGCGGCCGGCTCGCCACGGCTTGTCTGTATACAGGTTTACCGTATGTATACGTAGTAACAGTTAACAAGGTGCCTCGTTGTCTGTGGATAACCGTAGTTAACCGAAGTGAATCATGGGTTTGCAGACGGCATAACCGGATGCACAGCATGTGCGGCGGCAGCAGGTAAACAGGAACAACTTTGGCCGGTTAACGCGTGTCGCTGAGTTACCCCGTTTACGTCCACAGCGGGTCCACACGAGTTGCCTCTGTTAACAATAGGGTTATCCACATCTTCCGGTGGATAACCCATTTTTTCTTCGATCCCAGTTAACCTTCGTCCGGATCGGTGCGCATGGTTCATTGTCCGTTGACGGTCTGCTGCCGCAACGCACGCAGCAGGAACCGGGCGACGTCGACGTCTTCGGCAAGATCGCGTTCGAGCGGCCACGGCTCGCCTTCTATCTGCGACGCGATAAGTTCCGCGCCGAGCCCCGCCCATATCAGGCCGCGCGAGCCGTAGGCGAACGCGCCGTACAGACCATCGCTTCGAGGCAGATCGAGAGGCCACGCGCCGCGCAGCAGTTGGGCGTTGCTGACGGCGGCGGCTTCGTCGGCCAGTTGGCCGATCATCGGCATGCGGTCGCTCGTTACGCAGCGGAACGCGACACGGCCGGCCAGCGACTCGATAGGTATCGTGTCGGTCGCTCGCACCAGCGCGGGCAGCATCCGTGCGACACGCTCCAAGTTTTCTCGATGACCACTGGGGCGCAGCAGGGTGTCGGGATCGTCGAGTTCGTAGGTCGCACCCGTCAACGTCGTGCCATGGGTAAGCGGCACGGCATAGCCTTCACCGATCACCGGTATCGAGAGCGGCGGCACGGCGCCAGGCGGCAACAGCGTCAATTGACCACGAATGCTGCGCGTTGGCGCATAGCGCAAGCCGGCGATGCGCGATGCATCGTGAGCGCTAGCGACAATCACCACTGGCGCCCGTGCAACGGCCTGCCCGGCGCGATCGAAAACGGTCCATTGATCCGTCGTGCGCTCGATTCGCGCCACGTGAATACCAAAGCGCCGTTCGAGCAGATGGCCGGCTGCGGCGCATTGCGCGGCGCACAGCGAAGCCGGGTCGATCCAGCCGCCGGACGGGAAGAGCCAGCCCGCGCGCGCGAGCGGCATGCCGGCAAGGCGCTCCGCTTGCGCGAGCGAAACAGGCGTCACGTAGTCCGGCGGGTAACCCAACGCGGCAATGGCCTCGACCATCAGGCGCGCTTCTTCGTCGTCGGCGGCAATCTGCAGTAGGCCATGACCTCCCCGTAGCGGTGCGTGACCGGATCGCTCGAGGTCAGCCCATCTTTTTAATGCGTAGAGAAAGCCCGCGCGCGTGACCCGGGACGCGACGCTGTCGTCGCGCGAAATCATCGGATGGAACACGCCGGCGGGATTGCCCGACGCCTCCTGCGCAACCGAGCCGTGTCGCTCCAGCGATGTCACGCGCCAACCGCGCGCGGCCAGACGCTCGATCACTGCGCAGCCGGCCAACCCGGCGCCGATCACGATTGCGTGCCGTTCTTCCGACGCGAACGGCAGCGGCGGCTCATGGCGACGCACACGCCAGCGCGGCTCGAAGTGGCCGACGAGCATTGCGCGCTTCCAGCCAAAGCCGTCGACCTTTTGGTACACAAAGCCGTTTTGAAGCAACGCCCGCTTGATGTCGCCGGCGCTGCTGTAGGTGGCAAACGTGGCTCCCTCGCCGGCCATGCGCGCGAGTGACCTGAAAACGGCCGGCGCCCACATTTCAGGGTTTCTCGCTGGAGAAAAACCATCGAGATAGAAAGCGTCGGCGCGCAGCCTGAGCACCGGCAGACTTGTTTGCACGTCGCCGAAGACAAGAGTGAGGACGACGCGGCCGCCTTCGAATTCCAGCCGGTGCGTACCTGGAACAAGCATCGGCCAAGCGTCGACCAGCGTCTGGGCCAAAGCTGCGATCCTGGGATCGGAGAGCGTGGCCGCATACACACTGCGCAAGTCGCCTGGAGTAAACGGATGCTTCTCCGTCGACACGAAATGCAGCCGTTCGCAACGCGCCGGATCGGCTTGCCATGCCGCCCACGTCACGAGGAAATTAATGCCCATGCCGAAGCCGGTTTCGAGCACGGTAAACACCCGTCTTCCATGCCAGCGATCCGGTAGCGCGTTGCCGCGCAGAAATACGTAGTGAGCCTGCTCAAGACCACCTACGGCGCTGTGATAGATGTCGTTGTACAGCGGCGAATAAGGCGTGCCGTTGTCGCGGAAAGCAAGGACGGCAGGGATCAGCGGATCGGTCATGCGCAGCGGAAAATGATGCTCGACAGAGCGATGCGAAGGTTACCGCCAGCGCGCGCGGCTCGCCGGGCGGCGAAATGGAGGTGGCAAACGTTGGCAAAAACCAACGCAATGCCCCGCCCGTACTGGGTTTCAGCGCTTTTAGCGAGGCTGCCGGACGCACCAGGCGTCATTGCCCTGTTGCACGGCTTCCGGAACCGCGTAATTCTTCGAAACCCTTATCCTGATTGGGTTTGCGCTGCGCTATCATAGCAAGCGCCGCGAAGGGAGCGGCGGCACGGCCGACGGACAGTCATGCGTCCGGCGCTATTGTCCGGAGGGGATCCGGAGCCGCAGCTGCTCGACGGCGCGGTACGCGCACGTATAATCGGCGCGTTCGCGCTGTTCGTGTCAACCTAAACTCAGAAAGGAACCTTAATGAACAAACAGGAACTGATCGACGCCGTCGCAGGACAGACGGGCGCCAGCAAGGCTCAAACCGGTGAAACGCTGGACACGTTGCTTGAAGTGATCAAGAAGTCTGTGTCGAAGGGCGATGCGGTCCAGTTGATCGGCTTCGGCAGCTTCGGTTCGGGCAAGCGCGCAGCACGTACGGGTCGTAATCCCAAGACCGGCGAAACTATTAAGATCCCGGCAGCCAAGACCGTCAAATTCACGGCTGGCAAAGCGTTCAAGGACGCAGTCAACAAGCGCTAGGCAGATTACTGCCGGCCGTTGACACCCGCCAACGGCGGGTTTTTTTTCGTCTGCGCACGCTGAATCAGGTCGCCGCCATGGCGACGGCGCTTACCTGATGTGAGCGCGAATGGCATGTCGCGGCCTAATCGTGACGATGGATGATCTCGCCGTGACCGTCATGATCATGGTCATGATGTCCGTGCTCATGATGCGCATGATCGTGGTCATGATCGTCTTCGTCGAAATCCCATACAGGGAACGGATCGGCGAACTGCTGCCAGGCTGCCGGGCCTTGTGCGTATTCTTCATCGGTCAGAAGGCATGCGTCGAGCTTCGCCTGCCATGCGGCTGGATCGATGTCGACGCCGATCATCACCAGCTCCTGGCGACGATCACCGATGCTCAGGTCATCGGCGTCGCCATACCAGTCGGCGGCGATTTCCGCGGCCAGTTCGTCGTCGCCGTCGGGCCATTCGCTGCGATCCTGTGCGGCCCACCACATGCCCGCCGGTCCGTGCCGGCACGTGCCACCTGCTTGCGAGAGCGAGCCCGCAATGTCATTGCGCGTAGCAAGCCAGAAGAAGCCTTTGCTGCGCAATACGCCCTTCCACTCCTGATGCAGCAGCGCCCATAAGCGCTCGGGATGAAACGGCCGGCGCGCGCGATAGACAAAATGCCCAATGCCGTATTCATCCGCTTCACCGTGGTGAGCGTGGTCGTGAGCGTGATCCTCATTAAGCGATGCAAGCCAGCCCGGCGCACTCGCCGCTTCATCGAAATCGAAACGACCGGTGTTCACCACTTCCGCGAGCGGCACCGCGCCGAACGTGCTCACCACCTGCACGGCGCGCGGATTGATGCGGGCGAGGATGTGCTGCAGCCGCGTCAGATCGTCTGCGCTTACCAGATCCGCTTTATTCACTACCAGTACGTCGCAGAACTCGATCTGCTCGACCAGCAGTTCGACCAACGTGCGGTCGTCCTCTTCGGTAGCGGCGATTCCGCGCTCGGCGAGTGCGTCGGCGCAACCGTAGTCGCGCAGGAAGTTGAATGCGTCGACCACCGTGACGAGCGTGTCGAGCCGCGCGACATCGGAAAGCGCGACGCCGTCGTCATCGACGAACGTGAACGTTTCGGCGATCGGCATGGGCTCGGCTACGCCCGTCGACTCGATCACGATTGCGTCAAAGCGCTTTTCGCCAGCGAGGCGCCTGATCTCGACCAGCAGATCATCACGCAACGTGCAGCAGATGCAGCCGTTCGTCATTTCGACCAGTTGTTCCTCGACATGCGACAGCGCGGCGGCGTCGCGCACGAGCGTGGCGTCGATATTGACCGCGGCCAGATCGTTGACGATCACGGCTACGCGCAAGCCGTCACGATTCGCGAGGATGTGGTTCAGAAGCGTGGTCTTGCCGGCGCCCAGAAAACCGGAGAGCACGGTGACGGGCAGTAGCGGCTGGTTCATCGCAGTACGAAAAAAGCTGGAAGATAGAAGGCGTGCCGAGGCGCTAACGAGGATTTGAAGCAACCTGAGGGCGCCCCTGAGGGACCCACGTCGACGGCAGCACGAAGCCGCATTGTGCATCAAACGGATCATGCCCGCGTAACGATTGCCGCGGGACGCCGCCAGCGTATGAACACGCGTAGCAGCCAGCCTATGAACACGCATAGCAACGAGGCAATTTCGTTCGCGTAAGAAGCGCGAAAATTCAAACGTGTAGAATACGCGGCGGCAAGAGGGCCGGTAACCCCATCGTACTAATTGGGGAAGAAGCGCATGTTAGCGCGTGGCCGGCATGAGGTTCCACTTGCGCAGAATGGCGACGATCTGCTGGGCGTATTTGTCCCGCAGGGCCGGCGTTTCGGAGTGATAGGCGCCAACTGCCTGCCACGTGTTGCCGTACTTGTTCATCTGGCGGCGCAGATGCCACGCTGCGATGTACACGTTCTTGCACGGCTCCATGAGCGTGCCCTGCGAAATGCCGTACTGGGCGAGCGTGGGCAGATGAATGGAGTTGATCTGCATGAGGCCGAAGTCGGTCGAACCATTGGCGTTCTTGTGCGTCGCGTCCGGCCGGTTGTGCGATTCCTGCCAGGCAATGGCGCGCAGGATCAGCGGATTGACTTTCTGATATTTGGCCGCTTCGTCGAAGCAGTCAGCGCGTGCGGACTGAGCTGCAAGCAGCACGGCAAGTCCAACGGCGACAGTCACGAAGGGTCGTTTCATCGGGCGATAAGACTGGGCAAAGTCGCAAGGTTAAGGGTTGGTAAGGCGCTTCATCGGCCAAACTTTAGCCGCACAGGCCCGCAAAGGCACGCCAGCCGGGCTTTCGTGATCCATCGGGGAAAACCCGCGCGGACATTACGGAACCAGCGGGTCGAACCGCTCGTATCATACCGGCAGGCAAACACCCGTCAAGTTGGCTAACCGACATAAGCAAGCCAAACGCGCAGGTTCGCGCGGCCAGAACGGCGCCGAACCCAGCTTTCATTCGTATGACAGCGAATGAAAATCTCTAGAGGAATCGCACCGAGCGGTTTCGTTTGTGACAAATCCGACATGAAAAACTGTTACTGTTCATTTTTTTCGGACTTTGTACGACCGGCGCAGGCAGCGATGCCCGTTTGCGGTTCCGGTTCGCAGACCGACACGGCGGCGGCCTGCTCTTATGTCCACACGGCATGACCGTCGGCAGCTCCGGCTGCCGGCATCGATACCACATTCCATGAGAAGAAATCGTATGGCTTTGCGTCGCGTCGCAACGGCGCTGCTGGTGGCTGGATTGATCACCGCGCAGACAGCACAGGCACAGGTGACACTCAACTTCGTCAACGCTGACATCGACCAGGTCGCCAAGGCGATCGGTGCGGCGACCGGCAAGACCATCATCGTCGACCCGCGCGTAAAGGGACAGTTGAACCTCGTCTCGGAGAACTCGGTGCCTGAAGATCAGGCGCTGAAAACCTTGCAGTCCGCACTGCGCATGCAGGGTTTTGCGCTGGTCCAGGATCACGGTGTCCTGAAGGTGGTGCCCGAGGCCGATGCAAAGCTGCAGGGCGTGCCGACGTACGTAGGCAATTCGCCCGTCGCGCGTGGCGATCAGGTGGTGACGCAGGTCTTCACGCTGAAGAACGAGTCGGCCAACAATCTGCTGCCTGTGCTGCGTCCGCTGATCTCGCCGAACAACACCGTTGCGGCCTACCCGTCCAACAATACGATCGTCGTGACCGATTACGCCGACAACGTTCGGCGCATCGCGCAGATCATCGCGGGCGTGGATTCGGCGGCCGGTACGTCGGTCGCGGTGGTGCAGCTGAAGAACGCCAACGCGATCGACATCGCCACGCAAATGGGCAAGATGCTCGACCCGGGCTCGATCGGCAGCACGGATGCAACGCTCAAGGTGTCGATCACCGCGGATCCGCGTACCAATTCACTGCTGATTCGCGCGTCGAACGGCGCGCGTCTCGCCGCGGCGAAACAGCTCGCGAAAGAACTCGATACGCCGACCACGATGCCCGGCAACATCCACGTCGTGCCGTTGCGCAACGCGGACGCGACGCGCCTTGCCAAGACGTTGCGCGGCATGATGGGCAAAGGTGGCGACAGCGGCTCGTCGGGCGGCTCGAACGACGCCAACTCGTTTAACCAGAACGGCGGCGGCGGCGGCGGTGGACTCGGCGGCAACAACTCCACCGGGACATCGGGCACGCCTCCGCTGCCTTCGGGCGGCTCCAGCGGCAGTTCGCTGGGATCGTCGCCGCTCGGCGGCAGCAGCGGCGGCTATGGGTCGAGCGGCGGCTCGAACTCCGGCGACTTCCTGGGCAGCGACAAAAACAAGAGCGACGACAATCAGCCAGGCGGCATGATTCAGGCCGACGCGGCGACCAATTCGCTGATCATCACCGCGGCCGAGCCGGTCTATCGCAACCTGCGAGCCGTGATCGACCAGCTCGACGCACGCCGCGCGCAGGTTTATCTCGAAGCGCTGATCGTCGAGTTGAACTCGAACACGAACGCGAACCTCGGCATTCAGTGGCAGGTCGCGAACAATTCGGTGCTCGCCGGCACGAACCTGCAGACAGGCTCCAGCAACAGCATCGTCAACCTGACGGCTGCTGCCGCAACGGCTGCCGCCACCGCGGGCACCGGCGGTCTTGCCGCGGCGCTGGGAAATTCGGGTCTCCAGCAAGGCCTGAACGTGGGCTGGGTGCACAACATTTTTGGCGTGCAGGGTCTCGGCGCATTGCTGCAGGCGCTCTCGCAGACGGCCGACGCCAACGTGCTGTCCACGCCTAACCTGATTACGCTCGATAACGAGGAAGCGAAGATCGTCGTCGGTACGAACGTGCCGATCCAGACAGGCTCGTATTCGAACCTGACGAGCAGCACGGCGACCTCCGCGTTCAATACGTATGACCGCGTCGACGTGGGCCTGACGCTGCACGTGAAACCGCAGATCACCGAGGGCGGCATTCTCAAGCTGCAGCTCTACACGGAAGACTCGGCGATCGTTACCGGCACCACCAACGCGACGACCAATCCGGCCGGCCCCGAATTCACCAAGCGCTCGATCCAGTCTACGGTGCTCGCCGATAACGGCGAGATCATCGTGCTCGGCGGCCTGATGCAGGACAACTATCAGGTCAGCAACAGCAAGGTGCCGCTGCTCGGCGACATCCCGTGGATCGGCCAGCTATTCCGTTCCGAACAGAAAACGCGTAACAAGACTAACCTGATGGTGTTCCTGCGTCCGGTGATCATTGCCGATCGCGACACCGCGCAGGCCGTGACGTCGAACCGGTACGACTACATTCAGGGCGTGCAGGGCGCGTACAAGTCGGATAACAATCTGATCAAGGACAAGGACGATCCGGTCGTTCCGCCGATGCCGATCGGTCCGAGTCAGGGTGGCGCGCCGGCCATGAACCTGTTCGACCTCGACAAGATGCGTCGGCAACAGATGGCGCCGCCGCCGGCCAATGTGCCGCCGCAGCCGGCGAACGTGCCGCAGCCGTCGTCTTATGTGGCGCCGCAACCCGCGACCGTCGTTCCCGCGCCGGTTACGGGCGGTGCGGTGCAGACCAATCCCGTCACGGTGACGCCTTCAACGGTGTCGCCTGGAGTTCAGCCGTGAGCACACCGTCCACGCCGCAGTCCGTATCGCCAGCAGCAACGCGGGCCGGTGCTGCGGCACAAGCCGCAGCGATCCCGGCCGCGGTCGTGACCGAGCATGCCGAGCGTGTGGCGCCGTCGGCGGTGGCCGCGCGTCTCGTGCCGTATGGTTTTGCACGCAGCGGTCAGATTCTGGTCGCGCATCAGCATGCGGACAGTCTCGAAGTGTGGATCAGCGAGCGCACGAACGAAGCCGCGCTCGCCGAAGTCACGCGCAATTTCGGTGCGATTACGGTGGTGCGTCTGCCCGCCGATGAACTCGCGCAGGCCATCAATCAGGCGTATGCACGCCAGGACGGCAGCGCCGCCCAGGTGGTCGGCGAAGTGGAAGGCGAAGTCGATCTGTCGCGTCTGATGCAGGACATTCCCGAAGTGGAAGATCTGCTTGAGTCGGAAGACGACGCGCCGATCATCCGCATGATCAACGCGCTGCTCACGCAGGCAGCGCGCGAACAGGCGTCGGACATTCATATCGAACCGTTCGAGAATGCGTCGGTTGTGCGCTTTCGGGTGGACGGCACACTGCGCGATGTCGTGCGGCCGAAAAAAGCGCTGCATGGCGCGCTGATCTCGCGGATCAAGATCATGGCGCAACTCGACATTGCGGAAAAACGTCTGCCGCAGGACGGCCGTATCACGCTGCGCGTGGGTGGCCGCCCGGTCGACGTGCGGGTGTCCACGCTGCCGACCGGCCACGGTGAGCGCGCCGTGCTGCGTCTGCTGGAAAAAGACGCCTCGCGGCTGAATCTCGAAGCACTCGGCATGGCGCCCGATACGCTCGTCAAATTCGACAAGCTGATCGGCAAGCCGCACGGCATCGTGCTCGTGACCGGCCCGACCGGCTCTGGCAAGACGACCACGCTGTACGCGTCGATGTCGCGGCTCGAAACGGCGACCACCAACATCATGACGGTGGAAGACCCGATCGAATACGACCTGTCCGGCATCGGCCAGACGCAGGTGAACGAGCGGATCGGCATGAGCTTCGCGCGGGCGCTGCGCTCGATTTTGCGGCAAGACCCGGACATCATCATGATCGGCGAAATCCGCGACCTCGAAACCGCGCAGATCGCCGTGCAGGCATCGCTGACGGGCCACCTCGTGCTCGCCACGCTACACACGAACGACGCGGCGTCGGCCGTCACGCGTTTGACCGACATGGGCGTGGAGCCTTATCTGCTGGCGTCGTCGTTGCTCGGCGTGCTGGCACAGCGGCTCGTGCGGCGGCTGTGCCCGGTCTGCCGCGAAGAGCGTGTCGAGAAAGACGGCAGCGTGCGCTGGCATCCGGTGGGTTGCGACAAATGCGGTCAATCCGGCTATGCCGGACGGCGCGGCGTCTATGAGCTGCTGCTGATCGACGACGAGATCCGCGCGCAGATTCACCGCAACGCGTCGGACGCGGAAATTCTCACGGCGGGCCGCACGCAAGGCATGCGCACGCTGCGCGAGGACGCGGACCGTTGGCTCGCCTCCGGCCTGACGTCGCTCGAAGAGGTGATCCGCGTGACTGGCGGAGCATAAACGCATGCCGGCATTTCGTTTTGAAGCGATCGACGCGGCGGGCAAAGCGCAGAAAGGCGTGCTCGACGCGGACAGCGCGCGCGGCGCGCGGACCAATCTGCGCTCGCAGGGACTCACGCCGCTGATTGTCGAACCGGCGGCCACGCGCACGCGCGGCGAGCGCAATCAGCGTCTGTCCCTGGGACGCCGTCTGTCGCAGCGCGAGCAGGCTATTCTGACGCGGCAGCTCGCGAGCCTGCTGATCGCCGGCTTGCCGCTCGATGAAGCGCTTTCGGTGCTGACCGAGCAATCCGAACGCGACTACATTCGCGAACTGATGGCGGCGATTCGCGCGGAAGTGCTTGGCGGCCATTCGCTCGCCAGCGCGTTGACGCAGCATCCGAAAGACTTCCCCGAGATTTACCGCGCACTGGTCGCGGCCGGTGAGCACACCGGCAAGCTCGGTCTCGTGCTGTCGCGCCTCGCCGATTACATCGAGCAACGCAACGCGCTCAAGCAGAAGATCGTGCTGGCGTTCACGTATCCGACCATCGTCACGATCATCGCGTTTGGCATCGTCACGTTCCTGTTGAGCTATGTCGTGCCGCAGGTGGTGAACGTGTTTGCCAGCACCAAGCAGCAACTGCCCGTCCTCACCATCATGATGATGGCGCTCTCGGGCTTCGTGCGGAACTGGTGGTGGGCGGTGCTGATCGGCGTCGCGCTCGTCGCCTATCTGGTGCGCTCGACACTCAGGCAAGCCGGCCCGCGGCTCGCTTTCGACCGCTGGCTGCTGACTGCGCCGCTGCTCGGCAAGCTCGTGCGCGGCTATAACACGGTGCGATTTGCCAGCACGCTCGGCATTCTGACGGCGGCCGGCGTGCCGATTCTGCGCGCGTTGCAGGCCGCCGCCGAAACGCTGAGCAACAATGCGATGCGCGAAAACATCGACGATGCGATCGTGCGTGTGCGCGAAGGTACGTCGCTATCGCGCGCGCTCGGCAATACGAAGACGTTCCCGCCCGTGCTGGTTCACCTGATCCGGTCGGGCGAGGCCACGGGCGACGTGACGACCATGCTCGACCGGGCCGCCGACGGCGAAGCGCGCGAACTGGAGCGTCGCACGATGTTCCTGACGAGCCTGCTCGAACCGTTGCTGATTCTGGCGATGGGGGGAGTGGTGCTGGTGATCGTGCTGGCGGTGATGCTGCCGATCATCGAGTTGAACAATCTGGTGCAGTAAGGCGCACGGATGCGGATTGCGCGGCGCTGCCGGGTGTGCCGCAACGAGCGATGAGGGGCAAATCTGTGCCGCACAGCCAACACGCGGCGGTTACCGCGCCAGCGGCTGAAGCGGCAGTGGGACCACGCTGCTTCAGCGCACGTAGATCGTGGGACCTGCGGGGTTGGCAGGCAGGAACACTTCCGAATGCGCGCCGTTGCGGTCGATGATGATCGATCGGGCGCGGACTTCGGAGAGCTTGGCGCCTTGCATCAGCGTATTGCCGATCGACACCGCGTGCGGCGGTTCGCCGCCGACGCTGACGATAGCGGCGGCGCCCTGTTGCAACGCAAGGATGCCGAACAGATGGATGTCCTGATTGGCGCTGCGCGTGAGCCGGCCGCCGAACAGCGTTGCTGCCTCGTCGGTCGAAACCTGCGCGTGAGCGGCCGCGGCGGGAACCGGCGCGCCGGACATCGAAGTGAGCGTGATGACCCAGTAGGTCAGCGTCGCGCAGAAAACGGCGAACAGCGCGAGCGACAAAAGGCGGATTTGGATGGCGTTCATGACGCTCATTGTACGGACTATTGTGAAAATTGCGTTGGGTTGAAGCGACCCCGCGGGACATTAAAATGACCGGCCGGACGTACTCGATGGCTTCCTCGTTGCTGCCATGCGAATGCGGCCCTGGCCAAAAATTTCACCGAAAAGAGGTAGGAAGCTATGCAACTGTCGACCACTCGACGTATGGAAACCGCAGCTACGCGCAGCCGTCGTCAACGCGGTTTCACGCTGATCGAAATCATGGTCGTGATCGCGATTCTGGGCATTCTGGCCGCGTTGATCGTGCCGAAAATCATGAGCCGTCCGGACGAAGCGCGCCGCGTCGCCGCCAAGCAGGATATTGGCACCGTGATGCAGGCGCTGAAACTGTACCGTCTCGACAACGGCCGTTATCCCACGCAGGAGCAGGGCCTGCGCGCGCTGATCGAAAAGCCGACCACCGACCCGGTTCCGGGCAACTGGAAAGACGGTGGCTATCTGGAGCGTCTGCCCAATGACCCGTGGGGCAATGCCTATCAATATCTGAATCCGGGCGTGCACGGCGATATCGACGTGTTCAGTTACGGCGCGGACGGCAAACCCGGCGGCGAAGGCAATGATGCCGACGTCGGCTCGTGGCAGTAGTCGGCGTAGCGGTGACCCACGCATCGTCCCTGTATTTCTAGCTGATTGGTTCTGGCCGGCTCTATGCGACTGTCCGCTTGCAAGTCCCGTGTGGACACTCCGTGTACGGCACTACAGCCGCACCCGGCGCGTGACGGCGCGCGCCGTGCGGCGCGGTCGCAGGGTTCGCGTGTGACGAGGCGTCGTCGGGCGGCGGGTTTCACATTGCTGGAAATGCTGGTGGTGCTGGTGATCGCCGGTCTGCTCGTGTCCCTGACCGCGTTGACGATGACGCGCAATCCGCGCAGCGATCTGAACGAAGAGGCGCAGCGTCTTGCGCTGCTGTTCGAGTCGGCCGGCGACGAAGCGCAGGTGCGCGCGCATCCGATTGCATGGCAGCCGGTGGATGGCGGCTTCCGTTTCGACATGCGCACCGAGGATGGCTGGCGCCCGATACGCGACGACCTGCTCGGCCCGCGAACGTGGGAAGGCGGCGTGACCGGCGTGGCGATCAGCTATCCCGGCTCCGACGCGCAACCGAGCCGCGTCGTCTTCGGCACCGAGGCGATCGACGTACCGGTGCAGATCACGCTGTTTTCGTCGGCGGGGCGCGCGACGATCGTCGGCACCGGCAATGGCCGCTATGAGGTTCACTGAGATGCGTCATTGCAGCAATCACGGGGAGCGAAACGCGCGCGCTTCGCAGCGCGGTTTCACGATGATCGAGGTGCTGGTCGCGCTGGCGATCATCGCGATCGCGTTGGCGGCTTCGTTGCGCGCGGTAGGCAGTCTCGCAAGCGGGGAGGCCGATCTGCACCGTCGGCTGCTGGCCGGCTGGAGTGCGGACAATACGCTCGCGCAACTGCGGTTGACGCATGCATGGCCGGACGTCGGCGCGACGAGTTTCGACTGTTCGCAAGGCAATTTGCAGTTGCTCTGTACCGAGCAGGTGAGCGCAACGCCGAATCCGGTGTTTCGTCGCGTGGAAGTACAGGTAACGACGCCGGGCCGTTCCGGCAATCTGGCGCAGATGGTGACGGTGGTCGCGAATGAAAACAACCGTTCGCTCTGAGCGCCGCCGCCAATCGGGCGCGCGCGGCTTCACACTGATCGAATTGCTGGTGGCGATTGCGATCATGGCGGTGATTGCGGTGTTGTCATGGCGCGGGCTCGACCAGATTATTCGTGGCCGTCAGACGATTACCAACGCCATGGAGGACGAGCGCGTCTTCGCGCAATTGTTCGACCAGTTGCGTATCGACGCGCGCCACGCCGCGACCGACGACGAATCCGGCCAGGCGGCCGTGTCGATATCGGGCAGTGTGCTGCAGATCGTGCGCGAAATGATGTTGCCGGGCACGGCGCCGCGCTTGCAGGTGGTGCGGTATCGCATTTCGGACGGACGCGTGATCCGCTATGCGTCGCCGCCGCTCGGCAACCTCGACGAAGTGCGGGCGGCGCTGCGCGGTGGCGAAGGCAGCGACTGGTCGGCCGTGCCGTTGATGGGCGGCGTCGGCGCGATCAATGCGCGGGTCTATGTGCCGAAGGTCGGCTGGACCACGCAGATGAAAGACGTACAAAGTGCGATTACGGAGAACGACAACAATCTGAAAGTGCCGCAGGTGGGCAATGCGCCGTTGCCGAGGTCGGTGACGGGGCTTCAGGTCAGTATTGGGGCGAGCTCGCTCGCGCGGCCTGTTGTGCGGGTTTTTCTGGTCGGAGAGTGATATGAAGCAGTCTCATCGGTCTCCGCGACGCACGAAGGAATCCGGCGCAGCCATCATCAGCGCCCTGCTGGTCGTCGCGCTGTCGGCGATCCTGGTCTCCGGCATGCTCTGGCGTCAGCAGATCCAGATACGCAGGATCGAAAACCAGCGCCTGCTGTCGCAGGCCCAATGGGTCTCCCGCGGCGCGCTGGACTGGACGCGCCTGATCCTGCGCTCCGAAGGAGACACATCGGCCGGGATCACGTATCTGGGCGGCCTGTGGGGTGTTCCCGTCGCCAAAACACGGCTCTCGGACTTTCTCGGCCAGATCGGCGAAGTACGTGCGCAAGAAGGTGCAGCGACTTATCTGTCGGGCTCGATCGAAGACGCCCAGGCGAAATTCAATCTGCGCAACCTGGTCGAAAGTCCCGCCCCTGGCATCATGCAACTGAACACGGAGCAGATTGGCGCCTACCAGCGCCTGCTGGTCTCGCTCGGCCTGAGCAGCCAACTCGCCAAGGCCACCGCGATTCAGGTGCGCGACAGCCTCGCGCAATCGGCCACCCGCTTCCAGGCGGTCACGAACCCGAACGGCACGACCACGACTTCCGCGCCGACCATCCAGGGCGGCGCGACTGGCGGCGGCTTCACTGACAAGCCCGGCATTTCCGACAGCGACGACGACACCGGACATCACCCTTTGCAAATGACGAGCGTCGATTCGCTGCTGGATATTCCCGGCTATTCGCCGGAGATGGTCGCGCGCCTGCGGCCGTTCGTGACCGTGTTGCCCACGGTCTCCGCGCTCAACATGAACACGGCCTCCGCCGAAGTGATCGCGGCGGTCGTGCCGGGAATGAGCCTGTCCTCGGCGCAGGCGTTCGTCGCGCGCCGTCAGACGGTGTTTTTTCATAACATCGGCGACGTGCAACTGGCGCTGCAAGGGTCGGGCGCCCAACAGGTCGGGATCGACCCCAGTCAGCTCGACGTCAACACCAACTATTTCCTCGTCCACGGGCACGTGCAGCATGAACGCGCCGAGGTGGACCGGACAACCCTCGTCTATCGCGACGCTTTGACTCACACTACGCGTATCGTGCGGGTGGAAGACCAACCATGAACAACGCCTTTCCCAGAGAGAGTGGCCTTTGAGCACGCTGATCGTCCTACTGCCGCCGCGTGATCCGGCGGTGCCATCGCAGGAATGGCAACTGCCGGAGCTGCCGTTCGTGCTGCTCGACAAGGCGGGCCGCACCCAGCGCGCCGGCCGCTCGGCGCTGACGCTGCTGCCGCGCGCCACGTCGACCGTGCTGATGGTCGCCGCGCGCGACCTGCTGATGATGCCCGCCACGCTGCCGCCGCTGCGCGGTCCGCGGCTGCGCCAGGCGCTGCCCAATATCGTCGAGGATCAGCTGATTCAGGACCCGCAAACGTGCCACATCGCGGTCGATCCGCAACCGCTCGCGGGCGGACGCCAGTTGCTGGCGATCATCGACCGCGGCTGGTTCCGGTACATCTGCGAAGGCTTTCATGCCACCGGCCACCGCAGCCTGCGCGCCGTGCCGGTCACGCGCTGCCTGCCGCAGGCCGTCGCGCTCGATACACCAATTGAAATTCCCGAAACGGTTGGCGTCGGTGAACCGGCGTTGGCGGGCTCGGCGGGTGTGGCGACGTCGCTGCCGGGCGTTGCGCCGGTAATCGCGCCAGGCGCTGCGGCGGCCGTGCCCATGGTGGCGGCTGTGCTCGGCGCGGTCGTGCAAACGGCCCCGGCGTTCATGCTCGAAGGCGCGGTCGACAACACGTCGACGAGCACCGTGCCGCGCGTGGAACTGGCCATTGCGCGCGGCGCGCAGGGCGAAGGGCTCGCAGTGCCGGCCAGCGCCGTGAACGCGACCATAGGGGCGCTCGCCGGTGCTGCCCGCGTGTCGCTCTACATGCTGACCGAAGTGCCGGGCAATGAACCCAGTCTCGCCACGACGAGCCCTGCGCGCCTTGCCGCGTACGTGCATGGCGCGAGCCCGTTGCCGTTCGAGCAACTCGCCCGGCGCGCGCTGGACTGCCGCTTCGATCTTTGCCAGTTCGAGTTCGCCTCGCAGCCGTGGCGGCTCGACCGCTCGACGCTGCGGCGTCTGCGGTTGCCGGTGATGCTGGCGATCGGCGCGCTGGTGATCGCGGTCATTGGCGCAAACGTGCAATGGCTGATGCTGTCGCGTCAACGCGACGCGATCAACACGCAGATGACCGAACTGCTGCTTAACACGTTCCCGAAGACGACGGTCGTACTCGACGCGCCCGATCAGATGTCGCGTCAATTGCAGCAGTTGCGGGTCGCGGCGGGCGAGCTGTCGCCGGATGACTTCCTGTCGCTCGCCGACGGCCTCGCTCGCTCGCTGGCGCCGGTTCCGGTGAACGGCATCGCCGCGCTCGACTATCACGACCGGCGGCTCGACGTCACCTTCAAACCCGAGGTCAAGCTCGACGCCGATTTCTCGAAGCGCCTCGCGCGCAACGGTTTGAGCGGCGCAATCGACAGCAACACCGGCAAGTGGACCATCAGGAACGGACAATGAAAGCTGAACTCGCCCAAACCTGGGCTGGATTCTGGGACCAGCGCACCGAGCGCGAGAAGACGCTGATCGCGTGGGGCGGCAGCGCGCTTGCGGTCGTGATCGCGTGGTCGGTGCTGTGGGCGCCGGCGCAGGAAGGCCGCGCGCGTCTGCGGGAATCGCTGCCGAGCCTGCAACGTCAACTCGCGCAGATGACCGCGGAGTCGAACGAAGCGCGGCAGCTGTCGGCGGCCGCCCAAGGGGTCGCGCCGACCGGCGCGGCGCTCAAGGATGCGCTCACCGCTTCGCTGAGCGATCACGGCCTCGCCGCCACCCAGGTGCAGGCGGTCGGCAGCGCGGTGCAGATCCAGATGAAGAACGCGTCGTTCCCGGCGTGGACGCAATGGGTGGACGACGTTCGCAAGCAGTTCAAGGTGCAGGTTGCCGAGGCGCACATGACCGCGCTCAAGGACGACGGGCAGGTGGACCTGACGGCGTCGCTGCAGCCGTCTACCGCGAAATGAGCCGCGAAACGACCCGCGAAACGGCCATGATCGCGATGCCACCGTCACAGGGATTCGCATGACTTACTGGATGCGACGTCTGCGGTTTGCGCTGCCGTGGATCGCGGTCGCGGCGTTCTCGAGCGCGGCCGTGCTGCTCGCGTTGCTGCCTGCGGCATGGATCACGCCGCAGTTCGCCAGGCAGACGGCAGGTCACGTCAATCTCGTCGACCCAGCGGGTTCGCTGTGGCATGGTTCCGCTACGCTGATGCTCGCCGCCGGTTCCGATATGAGCGCAGCGACGCTGCTGCCGGGCCGGATCGAATGGACGACGGCGTTCTGGCCGCTCTTTACGGGGCGTGTGCGCATGACCATGCGGCACAGCGAAGCCATGCCCGACCCGATCACGGTCGATGCCACGCCGCGCAGCGCCAACGTGACGGCGGGCGCGATTGCCGTGCCGGCGTCGTTGCTGAGCGGGCTGGGCGCACCATTCAATACGCTCGATCTGCAAGGCGATGTGCGGCTCGCGTGGTCGGATTTGCGCAGTTTCAATCGCGAGGTGTTCGGGCAGTTGACCGTGACGCTGAATGACGTCAGCTCGCGCGTGTCGCTGGTGAGGCCGCTCGGCTCGTATCGCCTGCTTATTCAGGCACAGGGCGCTTCGTCCACGATCGACCTGAGCACCTTCAAAGGACCGCTGATGCTCACGGGCAGCGGTACGGTGTCGCCCGCCTCCACGTCGTTCCACGGTACGGCGAGCGCCGCGCCGGAAGCACGCGACAATCTCGCCGGACTGCTGAATGTGCTCGGCCGGCCGAGCGGACCGGATTCGGTCGCGCTGACCTTCGTGCACTGACCTTCGCCGCGCCTATTGCGGGGGTGCGAGCGCCCCG
Organism: Paraburkholderia sp. PREW-6R; assembly: GCF_039621805.1. NCBI lineage: Bacteria > Pseudomonadati > Pseudomonadota > Betaproteobacteria > Burkholderiales > Burkholderiaceae > Paraburkholderia > Paraburkholderia sp. PREW-6R. The sequence continues at coordinate 20,813 of NZ_CP155073.1, forward strand.
CTTTGCGCGACCGGAACAGCCGCCGACGCCGGCAGCGGCGCGGGCGCGGCGATGTCGCCCGTTTCGCGATTCATCTGCGACGCGTCCCAGCCGCCGCCGAGCGCCTTCACCAGACCGACCGACGACACCATCCGCTGCCCGGCGATGTTTTCGAGTTTCTGCTCGGCTGTCAGAGCGGTGGTCTGCGCGGTCAGCACGTTGACGAAGCCGACTGTGCCCGCCTTGTACTCGTTGGTGACGATGTCGAGCGCCTGACGCGCCGACGCCACCGCCTGCTGCTGCACGACGATTTCCTGTTCGAGGATGCGCTGCGACGCGAGGTTGTCCTCGACGTCCTGGAACGCGGCCAGCACGGTCTGACGATAGGTCGCGACATTCGCGTCGTACGTGGCGCGGGCCGCTTCGGTCTGCGCCTGGCGCAACCCGGCGTCGAAGATCGTGGCGGCCAGTTGCGGGCCGAGCGTCCAGAAGCGCGAAGGCACCGTCAGCAATTGCGAAAACACCGAGTTCTGGAAGCCGCCCGTGGCCGACAGCGTGAGCGACGGGAAAAACGCGGCAATCGCCACGCCGATCTGTTCATTGGCCGCGGCCGCCTTGCGTTCTGCCGATGCGATATCCGGACGACGTTCGAGCAGCGCCGACGGCATTTGCGCCGGCACCGCGGGCGGCGTGGCGGTAAGCGGCATGCTCGGCAGCGAGAATGTCGACGCCGGTTCGCCGATCAGCACGGCGATTGCATGCTCGTCCTGGGCGCGCTGGACGCCGTTGTCGATCGCGGACGCCTGCGCCGACTGCAGTTGCGTCTGTGCCTGAATGACGTCCGAGCGCGCCGCAACGCCTGCCGCGTACTGGTTCTGCGTGAGTTGCAGCGAGCGCTGGTAGGCCGCGACGGTGTCGTCGAGCAGCTTTTGGGTGGAGTCAAGCGCGCGCAGTGAGAAATAGGTCTGCGCCAGCGTAGCCTGCGCCGACAGACGCGCGTTGGCGAGATCGGCAGCAGCGCCCTGCTGACCGGCTTTCTGCGCATTCACCGTGCGCGAGATCGAGCCCCACAGATCGAGTTCCCATGAGGCGTCGAGTTGCACGTTAAAGCTATTGTTGATGCCGGAGCGGCTCGTTCCAGTGGTGGCAATGCCGTTGGACGACGCGCCGTTGCCTGAACGCGTCGCACCGGCGGATGCGCCGATTGTCGGAAAGTAAGCCGCGCGGGCTTCGCTGACCAGTGCGCGCGCCTGCCGGTAAACGGCGGCATATTGGGCGACCGTCTGGTTGGCGGTATTCAGCCGGTCTTCGAGCGCGTTCAGTTGCGGGTCCTGATAGATGGTCCACCAGTCGCCACGATCCTGCTGATCCGCCGGTTGGGCGACTTTCCAGCCGGGCGCGGCCTCCTTGTATGACGCGGGGACCTCGGCGGCCGGCCGCTTGTAGTTGGGACCGACGGCGCAACTGGCCAGCAGGGTGCCAAGCGTGGCCGCCACAGCAATGGTCAGCGCGCGCGGCGCCAGCGTGGCTCGCGCGCGCGAGATTCGATCTGACTGCATGCATTGATTCCTTCTGGACGCCGCGGTCAGGCGCCATGGGCGCCGCCGCCTGACGGGCGAGATCTTGGGTCTGCCGGCATGTTAGCGTATTGACCCGCATGGCGCGGGAAACTGAAAGGGTAATGCGAGGCAGGGGCGAGGTGTGTTACCGAGGGTGTCCGCAAGGTTACGCGCTGTTACGACCCTCGATCTCAGACGCGCGTTTCCGCTACGTTCGTTTGCCGTGCGAGCTTGCCGGCGGCGGCTCGACAAGGGGCGTCGGCGCGTGATTGGCAACCACCGGCAGGCGCCGGTTGGCTTGCAGTGTTCAACGCCGCGTGGCTGGCTGATTTGGCGCCCGGCGCCGGCAGCTGCTTCAAGTCTGCGGCGTTCGCATTCCTGCGTCCCCGCCGATGCTCGATCCACGCCAGCACCGCCACACCGACCGATCCGCCCGGTAGCACAAACAGCACGGCGAAAAGCGCAAGCTTCCACCAGCGGTTGGGTCCCTGGAAGCTATTCAATGCGGAATCGGTCAAAGAGCGGCTCAAGCCGCCAAGCGTGTTTTTGAGGTACAGCATCGGAAAACCCTTGAGAGCACGACACAGGCGCGGCGTGCTGAAAATCGGTCAGAACATGGTCTCGGGTGGCGCGGATTGCGCGAAACTCGTTGCCTATAATAATATTGACTATGCAATTAAATTTCAAGATACTTCCCTCCTGAGTAACCGTCATGTTGTTTTTTGGCGCTTCGCAACCGGCGAATTCTCATTTCTGGATAGCACCATGGCGGATGGTCCGTACAAGGCCGACGAAATCCAACTCGAAGCGAGTCTTGGCTATTACCTGACCAAAGCGCGCAATGTGCTCGTCGAGCGCACTGATCGCGCGGTCAAACCATTGGGGCTGACCGCCCAGCAGATCGGCGTGATCGTTGCGTTGTCCGCGGGGCGAGCGAGTACGCCCTTTGAGCTGTCGCGTGTGATGTCGTACGACAGTGGCTCTATGACACGTCTACTTGACCGGCTCGAGAAGAAAGGGTTTGTGAGCCGGGCGCGTAGCGTTGAAGACCGTCGGGTGATCAAGCTCGAACTGACCGCACAAGGTCGGGAAGCGGCGCGGCAACTTCCGGGCATCGGGGCGGAAGTATTGAACGAGCAGTTGCGCGGGTTCAGCGCCGCCGAGCACGAAACACTGATCGCCCTGCTCGCCCGCTTCATCGGCAACGGGCTTGGCGCTGATCAAATGGTTGGCTGCGGTTCCAGAATGGAGCCCACGCCATCGAACGTTGTTGCGGAGAAACCGCTCCCCGGGCGACGCGACATGTAGCCACGCATCCAGATTAAAGCATTGTTGCCGATAAATATCTGTCTGGGCAGAAGATGATGTGGCATATAAGCACGCCAACTATGCGTCCGGGTAAATCTGCCGTGACAAGTTTTCGTATTGAGGAGAAAAAGAATGAATGCGACGGCTTCCACCCCTGCCGTTCCACCCGGCGCAGCCGCTGAACCCGCGCCGCTCAAGGGCGGCGCGCTGGCTTTGCTCACCGTCGGTCTCGCGCTCGGCACGTTCATGGAAGTGCTCGATACGTCCATCGCGAACGTTGCCGTGCCGACCATTTCGGGCAGCCTTGGTGTGGCGACCAGTCAAGGCACGTGGGTCATTTCGTCGTACTCGGTCGCGTCCGCGATCGCCGTGCCGCTGACAGGCTGGCTCGCGCGGCGCGTCGGCGAAGTGCGGCTCTTCACGTTGTCCGTGCTGCTTTTCACGATTGCGTCGGCGTTGTGCGGCTTCGCGCATAACTTCGAGTCCCTGATCGCGTTCCGGCTGGTGCAAGGGCTCGTGTCCGGTCCTATGGTCCCGCTGTCGCAGACCATTCTGATGCGTTCCTATCCGCCGGAAAAACGCGGCCTCGCGCTCGGCCTCTGGGCGATGACTGTGATCTGCGCGCCAATCTTCGGCCCGGTGATGGGCGGCTATATCACTGACAACTACACGTGGCCGTGGATCTTCTACATTAACGTGCCGATCGGCCTGTTCTCGGCGGTCTGCGCGTTCCTGCTGTTGCGCGGCCGCGAAACCCGCACGACGAAGCAGCGCATTGACGCGATCGGACTTGCGTTCCTCGTGATCGGCGTCTCGTGCTTTCAGATGATGCTCGACCTCGGCAAGGACCGCGACTGGTTCAACTCGTCGTTCATCGTCACGCTGGGCGTGATCGCGGTGGTGTCGATCGCGTTCATGCTGGTCTGGGAAATGACGGAGAAAGAGCCCGTCGTCGATCTCACGCTGTTCAAGGACCGCAACTTCGCGCTTGGCGTGGTGATCATCTCGTTCGGCTTCATGGCGTTCTTCGGGTCGGTGGTGATCTTTCCACTCTGGCTGCAGACCGTGATGGGCTACACCGCTGGGCTCGCCGGCCTCGCCACCGCGCCGGTCGGCCTGCTTGCACTCTTTCTGTCGCCGATGATCGGCAAGAACATGCACCGGCTGAACCTGCGCATGGTCGCGAGCTTCGCGTTTATCGTGTTCGCGTTCGTGTCGTTCTGGAACTCCACGTTCACACTGGATGTGCCGTTCAATCACGTGATCTGGCCGCGCATCGTGCAAGGCATTGGCGTGGCCTGCTTCTTCGTGCCGATGACCACGATCACGCTCTCCAGCGTGCCGGACGAACGGCTCGCGAGCGCCTCGGGCCTGTCGAACTTTTTCCGCACGTTGTCGGGCGCGATCGGCACCGCGATCAGTACGACGTATTGGGAAAACGACACCATCTACCACCATGCGATGCTGACCGATTCCGTCAACGTCTACGCGGCCAACACGAATGCCTATACCGATGCGCTGGCGAGCCTCGGACTCTCAGGCGGCAGCTTGACCGCGCAGTTGAATCAGGAGGTGACGGCGCAGGCTTACATGCTCGCCACCAACGACTTCTTCCGCATCTCGTGCGCGGCGTTTCTCGTGCTGGCGGTGCTGGTCTGGATCACCCGGCCAAAAAAAGGCGTCGGCCCCTCGATGGGTCACTAGACTTAAGCCGCGTCATTGCGTGAGGGCCTCGCCATTCGCCGACGGAATGGACTGCCCCTGCGACGACACATCGGGATGCGCAGCCGCAGGCGCAGACTGAGACGGCTGTGCGCCGCTTTGCGGCTCGGACGGTGCGCCTTCCACGCCGCTTCGCACGTATTCCTTGAAGTCCGCGCCCGCTTCCCACGGATTCGGCTTGCAGCCGAGCGAGCCGTCGCAATGTGCGGCGAAGCCGATCGTTGCCGTGCCGTCCGGGTTGGCCGTGCGCGTGATCTGATACGCGAGCGCGCGCTTGCCGCCGTCCGGGCCCGAGGTCTGGATCAGCGTGTCGGTGGCGGTTTCCACCTTGTATTTCGAATGGCTCGTCACCCATGTCTGCGCGCGCTGCCACCACGTGTCGCACTGCGCTTTGCTCGAACACGTCAACGGCGTAGTGGCGATCTGCATCACGTCGGGGTTGACCTGGCCTTGTGTCGAACAACCCGCCGCCGCTGCGCACAGCACGGCCAACAGACTTTTTCTCATCACGTTGCATCCTCCTCGGTGGCGGCCTTTATACCAGTTTGGACCGTTTCATCGGTACGGTGTTTCATCTGTATCAGAGAATCATAAGACGGCGCGGGGCACTCGCGGGTACCTTTACGCGGCGTGCCCACGTCGTGGCAGAGCGTATCTGCGCGCAAAAAAAAGCGGCCCTGCTGAGGGCCGCTGTCATGCCATGCACGTCGGACGAGCCACTCACACGCTGAACCGGTTCAACGTGAACGCGCGATAAGCCGCGACGAAAGCATCGAACGAGCCGACTTCTTCCTGCTCGAGTTGGGTTTGCTCCGCCAACGACTTCGCGGCGAGTTCGTTGAACTCCCTCGTTTGCTCCGCATTGAGCGGACGCGAGCGGAAATACGCCGCATGCGCGTTGCTTTGCTCGAGTCCGAACGCAAGGAAGCTCTGTTTCTTCTCACGCATGGTTTGCAGCACGCGTGCCGACGGGGTCAACGACACATCCGCGAGCCTTTCGCGCTGTACCGACACCGAGCGAGCGTGTGCGTCGCCGCCTTGCAATGCATCGAGCGCACTGGCTGCCGCTTCGACCTTGACCATCAGTTCGTTGGCCCAATCCACCATCGCGACGGACACCCCATCGCGTGTCAGTTCGAGGCCTGGCTTGCGCCCTTCCATCGTGACACGGCCGAAGTTCTGATTGGCCTCGGCATAGGCGTCCGGCGGCAATGGCGCGCTGTCGTCGAGCGCACAGACCAGCAGGTAGGCGTCGAGAAAACGCGCTGTCTCCAGCGAGATACCCGTGGGCTCGAACGGGTCGATATCCATGCAGCGCACTTCGACGTATTGCACCCCGCGCGCGGCGAGCGCGTGCAGCGGCCGCTCGCCCGGACGCGTGACGCGCTTGGGACGGATCGTCGAGTAAAACTCGTTTTCGATCTGCAGTACGTTCGTGTTGATTTGCACCCATTCGCCGTCACGCTGCGTGCCGATTGCCTCGTACGCGGGATAAGGCTGGCTCACGGCTTTTGCCAACGCGTCGAGATAGCCTGGCAGCGTGTCGTAATCGGCATGCAGTGCGGCTTGCGCCGTGGTATTCGAATAGCCGAGATCGCTCATGCGCAGGCTCGTTGCGTAGGGACGGTACAGCGTGTCGGCGTCGAATGGTTCGAGCGAATGTTCGCGATTGCGGAGGAAGCGCCGATCCAGCGCCGGCGACGCGCCGAACAGATACATGAGCAGCCAGTTCGTGCGGCGGAAGTTGCGGATCAGCGCGAGGTAACGCTCCGACTGGAAATCGACCGCGCTCGACGCGGAGCGCTGGTCCGCGTGCAGCAAACGCCACACTTCTTCGTTCAGCGAATAGTTGTAGTGAATGCCCGCAATGCATTGCATCGCGCGGCCATAACGCAAAGCGAGGCCAATGCGGTACACATGTTTCAGCTTGCCGATATTCGACGAGCCGTAGTTCGCAATGGGAATGCCCTCGTCGGTGTCGGGCAGCAAGGCCGGCATCGAGTTGTTCCAGAGAATCTCGTCACCGAGTTCTGCGAAAACGAAGCGATGCAGCGTATCGAGCTTCTCCAGCGTTACTGCGACGTCGTGCTCGGCGGGCGTGATCAGTTCGAGCAGCGCCTCGGAATAGTCCGTGGTCAGCGACGGATGCGTGAGCGCCGAGCCGAGCGTCTGGGGATGCGGCGACAGGGCAAGCTTGCCATCCTGCGTGACGCGCAAGCTCTCCTTCTCGATGCCGCGCAGGCCGCGAAGCAGCGCGTCGCGCTGCGGGCCGGAGGTCAACACGGACAGGCGGTGCGAGAACGCGTCGGTCGTGCGGGATGTTGTGGTGTTTGGCATTGATGCGAGTCGGGCGTTGTCGGCCGCCATGTGCCGCTCCGCTACTCGACGGCAGCAGTGCGCGGTAGACAACGTTCGGCGGAATTTTCAGTAGCGGGCACTTTAACATCTCGCCACGGCGGCTGCTTGAGGCCATTCCAGCCTGTCTGGGAGGCGCGCTGAAGCGCTTGTTTTATCGAGGTTTTCCGCGTCTCGCTGCGGCAGCTTCGCCGATAGTTTGCAGACGCCATCACGGCGCTTTGCGTTGCCTCGGATCGCGTGCGAGTGGTGACCTTGCCCGGCAACGCACAATGAAGATCAGCCGCCGCGCGCGGCGCCTGCCCGGTCCGCGATCTCGTTCCACAAATGCATGGCCGCATACGCGCGCCACGGCCGCCATGCGTCGGTGCGACTGCGCTGCTGCGCTGGCCGCACGAGCGAAGGGTCGCGCGCGCAGATCGCCTGCATCAGCACGAGGTCCGATGCGGGCCACGCATCGGCATCGCGCCACGCCCGCATCGCGACATACTCGACCGTCCACGGACCGATACCCGGCAGCGCGAGCAACGCGGCGCGCAAGTCGTTTGCGTCGGCGGCGTCGCTATCCAGTGGAACATCGCCGGTCGCAACCGCCTGCGCGAAGCCCTGCAACGCTGCTACGCGTTTACCCGGCATGCCGATCAGCGCGAGATCGGCAGCCGCCAGCGCGGCGGGCGTAGGAAACCGCCATGCGGTACTGTCATGGGGATGGCCCTCGATGCGCTCGCCGGCGCGCTGCACGAGCCGTCCAATGATCGTGGTCGCCGCCTTCACGCTGACCTGCTGGCCGACGATCGCGCGCACCACCAGCTCGAAGCCTGACCAGGCGCCAGGCACGCGAAGACCTGGCACCGCTTCGACGAGTGGAGCAAGCCACGGATCGGCTCCAAGCACGGCGCCAATCTTCTTCGGATCGGCGCGCAGGTCGAACATTCTCGCGATCGACACGGCGAGCGCGTCGGCGTGCCGGCTCACGGGTCCTTCGATGCTCGCGACAATGCAGCGTTTGCGCGGATGCAGCCGCACGGTGAGCGTGCCGCTGTCGCCGGCCCAGTCGATTGCGCGGCGGTATGCGCCCTCTTCCACGGCTTCGACGCCTGGTGTGGCACGTCCGCCGAAAAAGCGCAGGAGGCGCGGCCAGTCGAACGGTGTCCTGAACGGCAATTCGAGGGTCGTTACATCGTCAATCGTACTCACGCGGCGTGATCCAGTTTGTCCTTCGTTTTCAAGATAGCCGTCGTGTCGCGCTCGCTTTTCTGCGTCGACTGCAAAGCGGTGTCGGCATGCTGCGCTTCGTTGTCGAGCAACGCAGCCTTACGCGGCAAGCCCCAACGATATCCCGCGAGCGCGCCACCCTTGTGTACGACCCGATGGCACGGAATCGCCAGCGCGACCGGATTGGTCGCACACGCGCTTGCCACGGCACGCACGGCACGCGGTGAGCCGACCGCCTCCGCGATTTGGGTGTAGCTGCGCGTCTCGCCGTACGGAATGCGCCGCAATGCGTCCCAGACCCGCTGCCTGAATGCGGTGGAAGCGATGTCGAGCGGCAGGTCGAAGTCCTGGCGCGTGCCGCTCAGATAGCCGTCGATCTGCGCGATGAACGGCGCGAGCTGCGCTGCGTCTTCCTTCAGTTCGGCGTTGGCGAACTCCGTGTGCAACTCTTCAGCGAGCTGCGCGGCGTCGTCGCCGAAACCGATTTTGCAGATGCCCTTGTCCGTGGCCGCGACCAGCACGAAACCGAGCGACGTGGGCGCGCTCGCATAGCGCACAGTCAGCCCGGCGCCCTTGCGGCGGAAGTCGGACGGCGCCATGCCCAACTCGGCCGACGCGCTTTCATACATCCGCGATGGCGAGCCGAAGCCGGCGTCGAGCGTCGCGCGGGTCACGTCCGAGCCGCTGCGCAGCGCTTCGCGCAACGCGGCGCCGCGTCGCGCCGCCTGATACTGCCGCGGCGATACGCCGACCACGCGCTTGAACAGGCGCTGCAAATGAAACGGGCTGACATGCACGGCGTCGCTCAGTTGTGCGAGCGTGAGGCGCTGCTGCGGATCGGCGTCGAGCGCGGCGCACGCACGCCTGACAATTTCCAGTTCGCGCGGCAGGCCGCCGGGCTGGCAACGCTTGCAATCGCGAAAGCCGGCGGCGCGGGCGGCGTCCGGATCGTCGAAAAAGGCGACGTTCTCGCGACGCGGCTGGCGCGACGCGCACGACGGGCGGCAGAACACACCGGTCGTGCGGACCGCGAAGAAAAATGCGCCGTCCGCCTGCGGATCGCGGCGTGTAACGGCTTCCCAGCGTTCTTCTTCCGATGTCCAGTTGTTGGTACTGGCGGCGGTTGCAATTTCAGCAAGGTCGGCTTTGCGGTTCATGATGATTCTTCGGAGAGAGTGTCGATGCTCACCAATTTAGGCCGCATGCCAACACATTACGCCCCACTTCTTGCTCTGTCATTGCGCTCGACGGCAGACGGAGAGCCCCGCCTGGCGCCCGTTTCGATTGAAAGTGCGACAATTTGGCACGATATCGGGTTTTCCCTTAAAAAGTTATTGCGCCGCGTCAACCCCATGTGTATATTAGTACCTGTCTCCTCCATGTCTCCTCCTGATATGGATTCAGCCCGCTCCACATAGAGCGGGCTTTTTTTCGTCTGATGCTTTTGCGGACAGTGGGCGCGTCGGGCAGCTCGCCCCCATGCGGACCTTGCGCCCGCGACATAAGCCCTTTCTTCGCAGCGTCGTCCTTTCTCCTACACTGGCTATTCATCGGTTCATCCGAGAATAGCCACAGGACGCTCGACATGAAAATCCACATCCGCGAAATCGATCACGTCGTCATTCGGGCCGCGAACGTCGAGGTCATGGCGCGCTTTTATTGCGACGTGCTCGGCTGCAGCCTCGAAAAGGACCAACGTGATCTCGGCCTGACGCAGTTGCGCGCGGGCCGCTCGCTGATCGATCTGCTGCAGGTCGGTGCGAAGCTCGATCACGCCGAGAACGGCGTGCCCGGTGCGGGACGCAATGTGGATCACGTCTGCCTGCGCGTCGACCCCTTCGACGCCGATGCGCTGAGCGCGCATCTCGCCGAACACGGTGCAAGGCCGGGCGAGCCGGCGCTGCGCTATGGCGCGGACGGTTACGGGCCGTCGCTGTATCTGTACGACCCGGAAGGCAACATGGTCGAACTCAAGGGGCCACCCGAGGCGGCGCAGGCAACTTCGTTATAAGAAGCGCTGACCGGCGAGCCGTTCAAGCGTTGGCCGGTGCTTTCAACACGGTCCATTCAATCTTGACCGCGTCCGCGTCGGCACTGCCAAGCCATGCTTCGCCGTCCTGCACGGTGCACTGCAGCCGCATGGTCCGCTCGGCGAGCGAGCCGAGCGCGGCCGCGACGTCTTCGCCGAGCGTCCACACCGTCACGTTGCGTATGCGTTCCACCTTGTTGCGCACGCCTTGCCACCAGATTTCCGACGTGCGGCCGCCGTAGGCGATCACGATCACTTCGTTCGAGCGCCCGCTCGCTTTCGCGATGCGCCGCTCGTCCGGCTGCCCGACTTCAATCCACGTTTCGATCGCGCCGGTCAGATCCTTTTGCCACAGATCCGGTTCGTCGACGTCCGACAAACCTTTGCAGAATTCCAGGCGTTCCTGCGCGAACAGCGCGAACGCGGCGACGCGCACCATCATCCGCTCGTCTGTTTCCGAGGGATGACGGGCGATCGTCAGTGAGTGGTCGGCGTAGTAATGCCGATCCATGTTGGCGATCTGCAATTCCGCCTTGTAAATCGTCGATTTGAGAGCCATGCCGTTGCTGAACCAGACGCTCGCTCCGCCGGAGCGAACAGAAAAAGAATCGTCGACGGCGCGTTGCCGTTTTCGGTGTTGGTTATACATCGCGTCTCCCTCCCCGCGCCGTGGCCGGCCGTCATACACGGAAAGGAGCATTTATTGCGCCACAGTCGTGCGGGGATCCACGCCCGGCATACCGGACCCGCTGGCCGTACCGTGCGCAGCCGGTGAGGAGGCAAAACCGCCCGTCGCGACAAGCGCGACAGGCGCGTGATGATACCGAATGTATCGGTCACGCAATGTGAAACGATCGGCATCTGTTTCCATGATTCGTACGGTCGCCCTGTCCGTCACCTGCGTTGAATCAGCCGCGACTGCACTTTGCCAGTCCTCGGCGGCCGGTGTCATGTGGCCAGCCCGCCGCCGTGCTCTCATCGTTGCGCATGGCGCTTGCGTCGCGTGAGGGTCTGCGCGAACCTACGGCTTCAGTTGCACGCCTACCTGCTTTGCAAAACTGGAGGAGATGACATGGCTGATTCAAATGAGAGAAAAAAGCCGCTACGCAGCCAGGCGTGGTTTGGCCGGAAAGATCGTGATGGGTTCATTCATCGCTCGTGGATGAAAAACCAGGGCATTCCGCATGATGAGTTCGATGGACGCCCCGTCATTGGCATTTGCAACACGTGGTCGGAACTCACGCCGTGCAATGCGCATTTTCGCGAGCTTGCCGAATACGTGAAGAAAGGCGTGCACGAAGCCGGCGGGCTGCCGCTCGAGTTTCCGGTGATGTCACTCGGCGAATCGAATCTGCGGCCCACGGCGATGCTGTTTCGCAACCTCGCTTCAATGGACGTCGAAGAGTCGATTCGCGGCAATCCTATGGACGGCGTGATTTTGCTGGTCGGTTGCGACAAGACCACCCCTGCGTTGCTGATGGGCGCGGCGTCGTGCAATCTGCCCGCGCTCGCTGTGTCGGGCGGTCCCATGTTGAATGGGCGCTTTCGCGGCAAGACTATCGGTTCCGGCACGGGCGTCTGGCAGATGTCCGAAGAGGTGCGCGCCGGCACGATGACGCAGGACGAATTCACCGAAGCCGAATCGTGCATGAACCGCTCACGCGGCCATTGCATGACGATGGGCACGGCGTCGACCATGGCCTCGATGGTCGAATCGCTCGGCATGGGATTGCCGCACAACGCGGCGATTCCCGCCGTGGACGCCCGGCGGCAGGTCCTCGCGCATCTCGCGGGGCGCCGCATCGTCGACATGGTTCGGGAGGATCTGACTATGGACAAGATTCTCACGCGCCAGGCATTTGAAAACGCAATCCGCACGAACGCCGCGATTGGCGGTTCGACCAATGCGGTCGTCCATCTGATCGCACTGGCCAAACGCATTGGTGTCCACCTGTCGCTCGACGACTGGGAGCTGGGTTCAGAGGTGCCGTGTCTGGTGAATCTGCAGCCATCCGGTGAATATCTGATGGAAGATTTTTACTACGCAGGGGGTTTGCCGGCCGTACTGAGACAGCTTGGCGAACAAGGTCTGTTGCACAAGGAAGCGCTCACCGTGAACGGCCGATCGATCTGGGAGAACGTGAGCAACGCGTCCAACTACGACGAAAAAGTCATCACCACATTTGCCGAACCGTTTAAGCCGAAGGCCGGCATTGCGGTGCTCAAGGGCAATCTCGCGCCGAATGGCGCGGTGATCAAACCGTCGGCGGCGACCGCGGCGTTGCTCAAGCATCGCGGCCGCGCGGTCGTCTTCGAAAACGTGGAGGAATTGCACGCTAGGGTCGACGACGAGTCGCTCGATATCGACGAGCACTGTGTGATGGTGCTCAAGGGAGCGGGGCCGAAGGGTTATCCGGGTTTCGCCGAGGTGGGCAATATGCCGCTACCAAAAAAGGTGCTGCAAAGAGGCATCACGGACATGGTGCGCATTTCCGACGGCCGCATGAGCGGCACGGCGTACGGCGCGGTGGTCTTGCATGTGTCGCCGGAAGCCGCGGCAGGCGGCCCGCTCGCGTTCGTGCAGACGGGCGACATGATCGAACTCGATGTCGAAGCACGCCGTCTTCATCTCGATGTTTCCGACGATGAACTCGCGCGCCGGCGCGCGGCGTGGCAAGCGCCGGAACTGCCGGCACGCGGCTACTACCGGCTTTACGTCGAACACGTCTTACAGGCCGACCAGGGCGCGGATCTGGACTTTCTCGTCGGCTCGAGCGGCGCGCCCGTGCCGCGCGATTCGCATTGAACTGACAACAGGAATCGGCCGGGCAATCCATGCCAGGCCGATTCCCTGAATGGTCTGATCGTCAAAATCGTGCAAGCGTCTATTCGCGACAATTTGCGAATTAAAAAACCGACGATTTGCAGCGCACGCCAAGCCATACCGGCATTCAGCCAGCACGTTAGTTAAAGCCGACGTTTCGCTTGTTACCTGTTTAGCTTATTGCTTGATGAAGCGGTCGTTTGCCCACAGACCTTGCGTGTCGCTATTGCCTGAATTAACAAATTCGACGTCATGGCCGACGACGCGCACGACGCGGAAACTCGAATTCTCTGGAGTCGAAACGCACTGATAACCGGAGAAGAGCTCCTGCATTTTCTGCTGTTCGCCGGCTTGTGCGTGTTCATCGGCGGCGTCGAGCTTATCCTTCGACAGGCAGCCATACGCATTGGCCTTGAACTGAATGGTTTGCTGCGGCTTGACCATAGCGTCTTGCGCCTGAACAGAAGCGGCAGCCAAACCCGCAATGGCGAAAACAAGGGCGATTCGCGTTTTCATAGTGTCCTCCGGTGCGGGCCGATTACTCAGGTTAGCTATGTATTTAACTTTAAAGCCCAGCCCGCATCTTGCACTTTAGGAGACCGCAGCAAAACGACAAGCACATCTTGTGTGCGGTCGCAACAGTGGCGAATTGTCGCACTTCGTCGAGAACGTGCTTGAGCCTGAAATCGGAAGAAGAAAGGGGTTCGGCGTGCGGATTGACTGAACGGCATTACGAGACGCCGCTTTATCTAGCAAAGCTTTGCGGCACGCTGTCGCGTAAACCATAATCTCAAATTAAGTGATTTAATAATAACGAGGTTTGGTTTGATGCGTTGCACACAAAATAACTCAATACAGTAACGGCGTTGCCACCAATTAGCCTGTAAGCGCAAAAGATAAACAGTGCCAGGCTTTAATTGATGCCGCTAGCGGAGGGCGCGCTGCCCGACATACGCAGACGAAAACGGCGCTAACGGCCTACAATGAAACGATGCTCCTGCGAACGGAGGCTACCGTGGTCGAGCACTTGATTCTGGGCGTCTTTCTGGTGATTCCACTGGCGATCGTCGCGTTTCTTTTTTCAGACGAGCTTTGGCAGGAACACCGCCATCTACACGACATGCGGCCGCTGCAAGTCAGACCGCGCCGCATCCACTGGCGACACCCGCTGCGCCGGGACCGACATCAATCCTGAAACGCGTCGTCGACGAGCCTGCACGACGCGATACCGCGCAATGAAAAAAGCCTGCCATTTCGGGCAGGCTAAAAAGAGATCCACACTCAATGCCTCGTAGATACAAGGCAGGGCAAGTGTAGCGGCGCAATGACGCGCGCTGGTTTCACAGGCTTTTACAGTTATTACCGCGCGTGACGGCCGCGTGGTGATCGCTGCATTCACGTGTCTGCGCATGCCCGTTGAAGCATCAGTCTGCGCGCCACTGATTGCGGATGCGGGCGGCCAGCGCTTCGAGCGTGGCCGAATCGGCGACTTCGCGCGCGTGCAGGCGCAGCGGCTGGCCTTCCCAGCGCGGTATCACATGAAAGTGGACATGCGGCACCGTCTGTCCTGCCGCTGCGCCGTTGAATTGCCCGATGAACACGCCGTCAGGGCGCAGAGCCGCGCGAACGGCAATGGCCAGCTTTTGCGCCATGCGCATGCACGCTACAGTCGACTCGTCGGACAGATCGAAAATTTCCGCTGCCGCTTCCTTCGGCACGACGAGCACATGCCCGTCCGCTTGCGGCATCAGGTCCATGAAGGCCAGCGCCGCACTCGTTTCGGCCACCTTGATGCAAGGCAGCTCGCCACGCAGAATTTTCGCGAACGGGTTGCTGTCGTCATAGTTCATTGCGCCATTCCTCCAGTTAGCGGTCCATATTCGTGCCGATGTCCGCATTGTCCACCACGTCCGTTACAAAACATCGCCTGCGGCTTGCTAGCGCCAGTCGGTGGATCCGTCGTCGGGATCGGCCAGTGTCAGTCCGGACGACGGCAACGGCAACGCCGTCTTGTAGCGCACCTGCTTGAGCGCAAAGCTCGAGCGAATGTTGGAGATGCCGGGAATCTTCGTCAGATGGTCGACGATGAAGCGCTCCAGCGTTTGCATGTCCGGCATGACCACGCGCAACAGATAGTCGGCGTCGCCGGTCATCAGGTAGCACTCCATCACCTCGGGCCGCTCCGAAATGGCCCGCTCGAAGCGCAACAGCGCATCTTCCACCTGCTTTTCGAGACTTACCTGAATAAACACGTTGATGCGCAGGCCGAGCGGCTCGGGATTGAGCAGCGTGACCTGCTGCTTGAAAAGGCCCAGCTTTTCGAGCGCCCGCACACGATTAAAGCACGGCGTGGGCGACAGATTGACCGAGCGGGCAAGGTCGGCGTTCGTGATCCGTGCGTTCTGCTGCAGCTGGCTCAGAATGCCGATATCGATGCGGTCGAGCCGCCTTGGTGGGGTGGTCATAGATGAAATATTCCATGAAGGGCGCTTATTCCGGAATAAGTAGCCTATCCCGACCTAACGTGGCAAGCAAATCAGACGCTAATTTTGCGACTACATGATTACCATTGACCTGATCGATAATGAACCAGGCGCATGTACGCGGGAGTCGTGCCATGACGGATTTGTCCACAGGTAGCCAGCAATTGCTCCATTCGCTCAACACGCCGGGCGCGGAGCAGATCGACAGTGATCCGCAGGAAACCGCCGAATGGCTGGAGGCGCTCGACGCGGTCGTCGCGCACGTCGGCCGCGAGCGAGCGCAATTCCTGTTCGACAAGCTTGCGAGTCATGCGCTGTCGCTCGGCGTCGAGTCGGCTCGCACCAATGTCACGCCTTACCAGAACACGATTGCGTGCGATCAGCAGCCGCGCTATCCGGGCAATCTCGAACTGGAGGAAAAGCTCGCCGCCGCGCTGCGGTGGAATGCGCTGGCCATGGTGGTGCGCGCGAACCAGGCGTATGGCGAACTCGGTGGTCACATCGCCAGCTACGCGTCGGCGGCGGATCTGTTCGAAGTCGGCTTCAATCATTTCTTCCGGGCCGCGGCGCCAGGCGGCGAGGCGGGCACGGGCGACCTCGTGTACTTCCAGCCGCATTCGTCGCCGGGCGTGTATGCGCGCGCGTACCTCGAAGGCTTCCTCAGCGAAGACAACCTCCAGCACTATCGCCGCGAAATCGGTGGACCGGGCCTGTGCTCGTATCCGCATCCGTGGCTGATGCCGGACTTCTGGCAGTTCCCGACCGGCTCGATGGGCATCGGCCCGATCAACGCGATTTATCAGGCGCGCTTCATGCGCTACCTCGCGAATCGCGGCCTGGCGCAAACAACGGGCCGCAAAGTGTGGGGCTTTTTCGGCGACGGCGAGATGGATGAGCCGGAATCGACCGGCGCGCTGTCGCTTGCGGCGCGTGAAGGGCTCGACAATCTGGTGTTCGTGATCAACTGCAATCTCCAGCGGCTCGACGGCCCGGTGCGCAGCAATGGCCGCATCATCGACGAACTGGAGGCGCACTTCGTCGGCGCCGGCTGGAACGTCATCAAGGTGATCTGGGGCTCGGACTGGGACGCGCTCTTTGAGCGTGACCGCACGGGTGCACTGTTGCGCGCGTTCGCGCATACCGTCGATGGCCAGTTTCAGACTTTCTCGGCGAACGACGGCGCTTACAACCGCGAGCGTTTTTTCGGCCAGAACCCCGAACTCGCGGCGCTCGCCGCGCAACTTTCCGACGAAGAAATCGACCGCCTGCGCCGCGGCGGCCACGACGTGCGCAAACTGCACGCGGCCTACGCGAAGGCGCTCGACCATCGCGGCCAGCCGACCGTCGTCCTCGCCAAAACGATGAAAGGCTACGGCATGGGCACGTCGGGACAAGGCCGCATGACCACGCATCAGCAGAAGAAACTTGGCTTCGAGGAACTGAAGACGTTTCGTGACCGTTTCCGTCTGCCGCTCACGGACGCCGACGTCGAGCAGGTGAAGTTTTACAAACCCGCGGACAGCAGCGCCGAGATGCAGTATCTGCATGCCCGCCGGGCGGCACTCGGCGGCTATCTGCCGAGAAGGCGACGCGCCGCGTGGGCGGGCCTGACTGTGCCGCCGGTAGCGTCGTGGGGACGATTCGCGCTGGAGTCGAACGGCCGTGAGATGTCCACGACCATGGCGCTCGTGCGCATGCTCACCGCGCTGCTGAAAGACGCAGGCGTAGGTCGGCGCGTGGTGCCGATCGTCGCGGACGAAGCCCGCACGTTCGGCATGGCGAACATGTTCCGCCAGGTGGGCATCTATTCGCCGCTCGGCCAGTTGTACGAGCCCGAAGATCTCGGCTCGATGCTGTACTACCGCGAGGACACGCAAGGCCAGATTCTGGAGGAGGGCATCTCGGAGGCCGGCGCGGTCTCGTCGTGGATTGCGGCGGCCACGTCGTACAGCGTGCACGATCTGCCGATGCTGCCGTTCTATATCTACTACTCGATGTTTGGCTTCCAGCGGATCGGCGATCTGATCTGGGCCGCGGCGGACCAACGCGCGCGCGGTTTCCTGATCGGCGCGACGTCGGGCAAGACGACGCTCGGCGGCGAGGGTTTGCAGCACCAGGACGGCACGAGTCATCTGGCGGCATCGACGATACCGAACTGCCGCGCATACGATCCGGCGTTCGCCTACGAGCTTGCCGCGATCGTCGACGAAGGCATGCGCGAGATGGTCGAGCAACAGCGCGACGTGTTCTATTACGTGACGGTGATGAACGAGAATTACGCACAGCCGTGCGTGCCGGCCGGTGACGCGCAGTCGGTGCGCGAAGGTATTCTCAAAGGGATTTATCCGCTGGCTGCACGAAAGCAAACTGAGCAGACAGAGCAGACGGAGGCGAGGGTGCAACTGCTCGGCGCCGGCGCGATACTCGGCGAAGTGATCGCGGCGAAACAGTTGTTGGCGAACGACTGGGGCGTGGAAGCCGCCGTCTGGAGCGTGACGAGCTTCACCGAGCTGCATCGCGACGGGATCGGCGTCGAGCGAAACGCGCGTCTTGGCGTCGCGACGAACACGCCGTATGTCACGCAAGCGCTCGAAGGCTCGCAAGGGCCGGTCATCGCCGCAACGGACTACGTGCGTGCCGTGCCCGAACTGATTCGCGCGTATGTACCGCGCCGCTACGTGACGCTCGGCACAGACGGCTTTGGCCGCAGCGACACGCGCGAGGCGTTGCGCGAATTTTTCGAAGTGGACCGCAAGTCGATCGTGATTGCCGCGTTGAAGGCATTAGTGGACGACGGGACGCTCGACGCATGTGTGCTGGAGCAGGCGCGCAAGCGCTATCGTGGCGACGCCGTCGCCGACGCCGGCCCCGCGCCCTGGGAATGTTGAACCGCCATTCAATCGGCGCTAAAAGGCGCACCAGACAGCGAACGCGCCCATTGCGGCGCGTTTTCCCGGGCGAACCGGGCGCGTGAGCGGCGCCTCAGCGGACCATCTTCAGCGGACCATCGCCACCTGGTTTTTCCCGTCGTGTTTCGCCCGATACAGTCCGGCGTCAGCGGCTTCGATCAGCGTCGTCACCGCTGTGCCAGGCATCGGCACCACGGCGGCCGCGCCGACGCTGATCGTTACCGCGCCGCTTGCCGAGCCTGAATGCGCAATGGCCAGCGCTTCGATCGCGATGCGGATCTTTTCGCCGAGCAGACGCAACCCGCCCGCCGACGTGCCTGGCAGCACCACCGCGAACTCCTCGCCGCCAAAGCGCGCGGCGAGATCGTGCGAACGGCCGAGGCAGGCTTCGATCGTCTGCGCGACGCGCTTGAGCACCTCGTCGCCGGCCACGTGCCCGTAGGTGTCGTTATAGGCCTTGAAGTTGTCCACGTCGATCATCAGGAAACCGAGACTGGATTGCTCGCGCGTGCCGCGACGCCATTCGGCGGCAAGATACTGATCCAGGTAACGGCGGTTCGAAAGTCCCGTGAGGCCGTCCGAATGCGTGAGCCGCTGCAACTCCAGATTGGTCGCGAGCAACTGCTGCTGCGATTGACGCAGCGCCTGGTAAGCCTCGTCACGTTGCAGCAGATTGAGATACGAGCGCGAGTGATAGCGGATGCGCGCAAGGAGCTCGATCCGATCAGGCAGTTTCACCAGATAGTCGTTCGCACCCGCTGCAAAAGCGGCGCTCTTGACGAGCGGCTCCTCCTTCGTGGATAGCACGATGATCGGGATATCCCGCGTGGCCGGATTCTGCCGGTATTGGCGCACCAGCGTGAGCCCGTCCGTGCCCGGCATCACCAGATCCTGCAGGATGACCGTGGGGCGCGTTTCTTCCGCGCAGATCACGGCTTCTTCCGGCAGCGCGCAATAGTGGAAGTCGACGCTCGACTCGCCCGCGAGCGCCTGCCGGATTGCCTCTGCGATGATTGCCTGGTCGTCGACCAGCAGCACCATGATCGGACACTCGGCAGCGGGCGGATTGCCGAGTACGCGGACCAGCGCGTCGTCGACGGCCTGATTGGGCGCGTCGTTGTGAGGCCTGTTGGGAGTGTCCATGTTCTTCAACCGGAATAGATGTCAATAAAACGGAACGGGCCCGGACGTCAGGCGTGCGACTGGCGTGCGTTCACCGCCGCCGCGAGAGCAGCGGCGATGCTCGGCAGCGGCAGGATCGCGGCGGCGGCATCGAGCGCCGCGGCCGCCTTCGGCATGCCGTAGACGGCACATGTCGCCTCGTCCTGTGCGATCGTGTGATAGCCCTTGGTGCGCATGGCCTTCAGTCCGATCGCGCCGTCGCGGCCCATCCCGGTCAGCAGCACGCCGACCGCGCGTGCCGGCCAGCGCGCGACCACGCTATGAAAGAACACGTCGACGGAAGGGCGGTATGGCGTTTCTCTGGGCACCGGCGTGTAACCGAGCACGTTCGGCAA
Source organism: Paraburkholderia sp. PREW-6R (assembly GCF_039621805.1). Classification (NCBI taxonomy): domain Bacteria; kingdom Pseudomonadati; phylum Pseudomonadota; class Betaproteobacteria; order Burkholderiales; family Burkholderiaceae; genus Paraburkholderia; species Paraburkholderia sp. PREW-6R. Next base: position 40,713 of record NZ_CP155073.1, read on the forward strand.
TTTCAGATGCAGGTGATCGTCGGTTGCCGCGAGCAGCACGACGCCCGCTTGCGGCCAGTCGCCTTCGCGCGCGATCCGCACCGGCAGCGCCGACTGCTGGTTCAGCCAGTCGGCCATGCCGGCGGCGAAGGCCGCGTCCACGTGCTGCACGATCACGGTCGCCGCCGCGAAGTCTTTCGGCAGACCGGCGAGCAGCGTGGCGAGCGCAGCCGGGCCGCCTGCCGATGCGCCGATTGCGACGAGCGGCGTGTCGCGACTCGCCGCGCCCGCGGTGGCCGCCATAGCCGCCGTGCCGGGCGCGTTGCGCTCCTTCACGAGCGCGCCGATGCGGTCGATCTTGGCCATCAAGGTGGCGATGCTTCTGTGGGCATCCACGCCGGCGAGCGACGGCGTGTCCACTGCGTCGAGCGCGCCCGCGCCCATCGCTTCGTAGACGCGCCACGCGTTCGCGCCCACGTCGACGGTGACGATCAGGATCGCGCACGGCGCGCGCGCCATGATGCGGCGCGTAGCCTCGATCCCGTCGACGTTTGGCATCACGAGGTCCATCAGCACGATGTCGGGCCGCTGCGCGCAGCAGAAGTCCACCGCCTGCTGGCCGTCCTGCGCGACCCACAGTACCTCGTAATCATGGCGCGCCGCGAGCGCACGACGCAGCGCCTCGATCGCGAGCGGCATGTCGTTGACGATTCCGATTCTCATCCGTTGCCTCGTGGGTATCTAGCCGTGCGCTTCGCCGATCAGGTCGCGGACCGCGTCGAGCAATGCTTCGTCGTGAAAACTGCCTTTCGCGAGATAGTAGTCCGCACCCGCGTTCAGTCCCGCACGGCGGTCCTCTTCGCGATCCTTGTACGAGACGATCATTACCGGGACCGAGTCCAGGTGCGGGTCGCGCTTGATGAGCGTCACGAGTTCGATGCCGTCCATGCGCGGCATGTCGATATCGGTGATGACGAGGTCGAACCGCTCGCCACGCACCGCGTTCCAGCCGTCCATTCCGTCGACGGCGATCGTGACGTCGTAGCCGCGCGTGGCCAGCAGCTTGCGTTCGAGTTCGCGCACGGTCAGCGAGTCGTCGACCACGAGGACACGCCGCGTGCTGCGTTGCGCGGTGCGCGCGTCGCCGTGTTGCGCGTGCAGCAGGTCACCGCCCGTCACCAGCTTTTCGACCGAGCGCAGCCAGTCGTCGACGTCGGCTAGCAGCACCGGGTCGCCGTTCTCCATCAGCGCGCCGGCAGTGATGTTGCGGATCTTGCCAAGGCGCGGGTCGAGCGGCTGCACGACGAGCATACGCTCACCGAGGAAACGGTCGACCACGACGCCGTACGTCTGCCTCCCTTCGCCGATCACGATCACGCTGACCATGCCCGCATCGTTCGTGGGCGGTGCGGTATCGAGAATCTGATGCGCGGTCACGACGCCGATGCGGCGGCCGTCGAACGCAATGTGCTGATGGCCTTCGAGCAGTCCAATGTCAGCGCGCTCCACGTGCAGCGTGCGGTTCACGTGCGCAAGAGGCACGGCGTAAGGCTCGCCGGCGACTTCGACGAGCAGACTGCGGATCACGGAAAGCGTCAGCGGCAACTGCAGCTGCACGCGCGTGCCGAGACCCGGCTCGTGTGTGATGCGCACGGTGCCGCGCACGCGTTTGACGACGTCGTGCACCGCGTCAAGCCCGACGCCGCGGCCCGAGACTTCGGTGACCTGATCGCGCAGCGAGAAGCCCGGCAGGAACAGGAATTCGAGCAATTCCGCCTCGGACAGGCGCGCGGCCGTGTCCGCGCTCGCCAGCTTCTTGCGCACGATCGAGCCGCGCAGTGCGTCGAGGTCGATGCCCGCGCCATCGTCGGATACGGTGATGAGCAACGCGCCCGCCGTATGCCGCGCGTCGAGCGTGAGGGTGCCTTCTTCGGATTTGCCGCGCGCCATACGAACGTCAGGCGCTTCGATGCCGTGATCGAGCGCGTTGCGCAGCATGTGGCCGAGCGGCGCTTCGAGCAGATCGAGAATGTCCCGATCGACCTGAGTGGATTCACCCACGAGTTGCCAGCGCACTTTTTTGCCGAGCGAACGCGCGACGTCGCGCACCATGCGCGCGAGACCGGCGGTGCCGTCGCCAAACGGACGCATCCGGCATTGCAATGCGGCGTCGTAGAGTTGCTGCGACAGATGTGTCGAGCGACGGTCGAAGCTTTCGAGATCGGCAAGGCGCTCGGCCAGCAGATGCTGCGATTCGGCGGTGAGGCGCCGCACCTCGTCGAGCGCGGCGTGCGCGCGCGGATCGAGTTTCAGGTCGGCGAGCGTTTCGTGCAGCTGATCGAGCGCACGGCCGCTTTCGCGCTGCACGCGTTTGACGCGCAGCATCGATTGCGCAAAAGGTTTGAGCCAACGGGATTCGACTAGCGATTCACCGGAGAGCGACAGCAAGCGGTCGAGATTGCCGGCGCGCACGCGCAGCATGCGGCCGGAGTCGGTGCCCGGCGACGTTGCGGTCACGTCGGGGTTGGGTGCGGCTGGCGAGGTTGCGTGGGAGCCGTTCGACGCGTGCACGGCGCCCGCTCCATCGTTCGACGCGTGCGCCGCGGCGGTAATGCGGTGCGCAGCCGCATCTGAAATCGCATCCTTCGACGCGGCCACTGCCACGTCCCGCAGCAACTCGCCGTGCGGCGCAACACGCCCCGTTCCCGCCATACGAGCCTGTAACGCCGCCACGCACGCGCTCACCGCCGCCTGCGCCGAGTCATCCTCGTCATTGCCGAGATGCGCAACGATGTCGACGCCGCGCAGCAACTCGTCGATCCACGCGGCGTCGAGCAACGCGCGCCGTTCCTGCGCGGCCACGAAACAGTCCTCCATCGCGTGGGCAAGCTCGACGCCCACCTGCACGCCGACGATCCGCGCCGCGCCTTTCAGCGAATGCGCGGCGCGCATGCAGGCTTCGAGCGCGGTAGCGTCGGCGGGAACCCGATCGAGCACGAGCAGGCCGTCGGCGAGGACGCGCGCCTGGGTACGCGCTTCTTCGCGGAACAGGTCGATCAGCGACGGGCGGCGAGGATCGTCCGTCATCCGAGACTCCGGTTCAAGGTGTCGAAGAGCGCATCCGCATCCAGCAGGCCGACGGTCAAGTCACGCCACGGCGCGACCGCACGAGTATGCGCGGCGGCGGCGGCCGACAATGTCGCGGGCGGCGGACTGAACGTGGACAACGCAATGCGATGCACGCCATCCACCTGGTCGACGGGAAACACCGCAGGCTCGTCGTCACGCGACACCACCAGCAGACGCGGCATATCGTGGCGCGGATAGTCGCCGCGTGTGGCAATGTGGTTTTCAAAACCGAGCAGATGCGCGAGCGACAGGCACACCAGCAATTCCCCTTGCACGTTCACCACACCCAGTACCGCGCGATGCTGGCGATGCGGCAACGTGTGAATCGGCCGCGTTTGCACGATGCGTTTGAAGATCGGCGTGGGCAGCGCGAGCCACTCGTCGCCGATACGGAATACGAGGAACGATTCGCTCGCGCCTGTTCGACCGTCGTGTGGCGGGTGTTGCAAGGGCGCGCGTGTGTCGTGCTGCGAAAGATCGACGAGCGGAATCGGCCGTTCGAGCAAACGAGCGGCCGCGGTTTCGAAGACAGGGCAGTTCAGGCAGCGCACATACTCGGTCAAACGTTCACACGACGAATCGCCGCGCACGCCGATGCGGTTCCAGCAGTCGTCGAAATTCACCGTGCGCAGATCAGCCACGCTGCGCTCCCGATACGCGCGACACGCGCTGCTTGAGCAAACGTGCGCCGTTGCGGTCGCCTTCGAGTTCGAGCAGCGTCGCCAGATGGGCGAGCGCTTCGGCGTGCTGCGGATCGAGGTAGAGCGCCTTGCGATAGTGACCGCGAGCGAGTGCGGTGTCGCCGTTGGCGTCGGCGAGAACGCCGAGCAGATAGAACGCGTCGGCGTGCGGCGCATGCTGTTCCAGATACGCGTTGATCGCCAGCGCGGCTTCAGTCAGTTGACCCGCGTCTGCCAGTAAGTGTGCTGATTTCAGCGAGTCGCGCGCGGCTTGTGCCGGCACGTTTGGCAACGGTGCCGCGGGTCCGGGCGACGCTGCCCACGGCGTCTGTATTGGCGCGACGCTGACCGGCTTCTCTTGCGACACACCATCTGACGATGGACGCGCTACCGGATCGGGCCACGCAAACGGCTCGGCCGAATAGATTAGCAGCGGCTCGAGCGCCGGCACCGCGACGTGCGTCGTCATGGCGAGCGCGGCGGCGGTTGCAAGCGGCGCCGTGTGCCATCTGCTCAACGGGGCGTCGGCGGGCGCAGCACGATGAAAGGCAAACGCCAACGGAATTTTCGCGGACTGCATGCCGTGGCGCATCAGCAGCCCGGTTTCTGCGGGACCGACGAACAGTGTGCCGTTTTCGGCGAGCACGCTGTTGAGCGTTTGCAATGCGGCGTGTTGCGTGTCACGGTCGAAATAAATGAGCACGTTGCGGCAGAACACGAAGTCATAGACGCCGAGCGCCGCCGCATCGAGCTGCATCAGATTGGCGCGCGCGAAACGCACGGTGTCGGCAATGCGGGCGTTCAGACGCCAGCCGTCTTCGGTGCGCGTGAAATGCGCGTCGCGAAACGGAAACGCGTTGCCACGAAACGAATTGCGTCCGTAGACCGCGCGCTGCGCAACGGCGAGCGAACGTTCGCTGATATCCATCGCATCGATGCGCAGATGTGCGGCGTCGATGCCCGCGTCGAGCAAGGTCATCGCGATCGTATAGGGCTCTTCGCCGGTCGAGCAGGGCAAGCTCAGAATCCGCAGCGGGATGGCCGTGCCGCGTTCGCCAAGGCGCTCATGGGCGAGGCGGGTAAGCGCGGCGAACGCGTCGGCATCGCGATAAAACCAGGTCTCCGGCACCACGACCGTTTCGATCAACGCCTGGATCATCGCGGGTGAGCGTTGCACCGCATCCCAGTAATCGGCGAGTGTCGCGGGTGTCTGACTGTCGGCGGACCAGGCGGCGGCGCGCTGGGCGACCGCGCGCTCCACCGCGCTTTGACCGAGCGATGCAGCATCCAGACCGATGGTCCGATTCAGCAGTTCGGCAAAGCGCCGGTAGAGCGGGGCGTTGTCGCGATGGGCGTTCATGCGCGCGCCTCGGCAAACAGCAGCGCCTTGACGTAATCGGGCAGCAGATGCTCGACGCGAATCCACTGCACCAGACCGCCCGCTTCGCTTGCGACGGGGCCAAGATAGCGCGCATCCGGCAGGTCGATGCCGGACTCGCGAAACGCACTGGCTTCGAGCCGGATCGTGCGTGTCGCGCCTTCGAGCAACAGCGCGAGCAGCCGCACCGTGCCCGCATGAGGGTAGCGAACCAGCACCACGCGCGTGGACATCAGTCGTGCAGCGGGACGGCCCAACGCAAGCGCCGGCAGGTCGATCAGCGGCAGCGGCGCGCCTTCGTGGTCGAGCACGCCCGCAACCCACGGCGGTGCGCCGGGAATCGACTTTGGCGGCGCTTTCGGCGTGAGTGGCATCAGACGCTCCACCTGCGTCGCGTCGATCACATAGCGTTCGCTATCGAGCGTGAAGAGGATGAACAGCATCGGCCTGGTGGGTTAGTGAGTGCGGACGACAGGCTCAAGGCGGGCATGACGCTCGCGCGTCAGGCGCTCACCTTGAAGCGCGACACACCGGTACGCAGACTATTGGCGACGTGCGTCAGGTCGTCGATCGCCTGCGTCGACTGACGCAGCGACTCCGCGGTCTGCTGCGCGGCCTCGGACAATTGCGTGAGCGCCTGGGTGATCTGCTCGGCGCCCGTGGCCTGCGTCTGCATGCCTTCGTTGACCATCGAAAAGCGCGGCGCGAGTTGCTGCACCTGCTGGATGATCTGCGTGAGATGGCCGCCGACGTTTTGCACGTCGAGCATGCCGCGGCGCACTTCTTCGGAAAACTTGTCCATGCCCATGACGCCAGCGGCCACGGCGGACTGAATTTCCTTGACCATCTGTTCGATGTCGTACGTCGCGACGGCGGTCTGATCGGCCAGCCGGCGAATTTCGGTCGCGACCACGGCGAAGCCTCGGCCATACTCGCCGGCCTTCTCCGCTTCGATCGCGGCGTTCAGCGACAACAGGTTGGTCTGGTCCGCCACTTTGGTGATGGTGGCCACCACCTGGTTGATATTGCTGGCCTTCTCGTTGAGGATCGCGAGCTTGGCGTTCACCGAGCCGGCGGCTTCCATGACGAGGCGCATCGTCTCTTCCATGCGCGCGAGGCCGGCGTGGCCGGTGCCCGCGAGCGCCGCGGACTGACCGGCGACGTCGGATACTTCGTTCATCGTGCGCAGCAGATCGCGCGAGGTCGCGAAAATCTCCCGCGACGTCGCGCCGATCTCGGTCGTCGTGGCGGCGGTTTCGTTCGCGGTGGCCTGCTGTTCGCGCGAAGTCGCGGCGATTTCCGTCACCGACGTGGTGACCTGTACCGCCGACTTCTGCGCCTGCCCGACGAGCGCGGTGAGTTCGTCGGTCATGCGGTTAAAACCCGCCTCGAGTGCGCCGATTTCGTCGGCGCGATTCAGTTGCAGGCGCTGCGTCAGGTCGCCGGTGCGCATGACGTCGACGACTCGCAGCACTTTGGCCATCGGCGTGGTGACGGCGCGCAGCAGCCAGTAGCCTGCAGCGACGGCCACGGCCGCTGCGACCAGCAGCATGACCAGCAGCACGATGCGAGTTGCCTCGACCGACCGGCGAATGCTTGCGGCAGCCTGATCGGCATACGCCTTGTTGTCCTCGACGAGCTTGCGAACCGAAAGCCGCCCGGTTTCCCACACCGGCGTGAGCTGCGCGTTGAAGATGCGCGCCGCTTCGGCTTTCGACGTGGGCAGCGCGCCCAGCAACGAGGTCTGGATGGGCAGGTACTGGGTCTGTTGCAGACGGAAATCGTTGAAGAGCTCACGGTCGGAATCGCGAAAAATCGTCGCGCCGTAGTCGTTCGTGAGCTTTTGCAAGGTCTGCTGGGTTTCCTGGAGGCGCGTCGTGTCGCGTTTGACGGCGTCGGCGTCGGCGTCGATATAGACAAGACGTTGCGTGACACTGTAGTTCTCGAACCAGGCCGCGCGCATGGCGGTCGCGTAATAAAGACCCGGCATGGAGTCCTGTTGCTGACTCTTCGCGTCGCGGTCAATGCCGCCGAGCTGTTCCAGGGTGACGACTGCCATTGCCAGCATCACGATCAGCACGATCCCAAAACTGCACAGAATCCGTTGCCGGATAGTCCACTGTTTCACGCGCACGCCCCTTACTTGACTGGCTTGTCCCGCGCCGGCGACGCGGCCCGGTGTTGGTACTGATGCCGAATCTGCGGATCGGAAAGCCTTACGATTCTTCGGACATATCCGACGGGTATTGCGGCGAATTTTACATTGATCGGTGGATTGACGAAGCGCGAATCAGGAAGCGCAGAAGAGCCGGCTTTCACTCCCGGCGTCGGCGACGTTACAGGGGTAATGCCCCGTTACCACTTGCAGCATCTATTTCTGGCCGTAGCCCGCACAATCGGTCGCATGCCAGAACGGCGGGAGTGAAACATGAAAAAGATTGCGGTCGCGTTGGTGATGATTGGAAGCCTGAGTGTTGCAGGGCAAGCGTCGGCTCATGGCAATGGTGGCGACGTGGTAGGCGCGCTGATCGGCGGCGCCGTGCTTGGGGCAGTGGTGACGTCGGCGCTGAATCCGGCGCCCGTGGCGGCCTATCAGCAACCGGCTTACGCACAGCCGGCATACGCACAGCCGGTATATCAGCCGGCGCCGGTCTATGCGGCTGCGCCGCCGGGATACTGCTACGACCCCTATCAGCGCGCGTATGTGGCGTGCAGTGCGCCGCCGCCGGCGCAATATGGGTATCCACAGGCGCAGCCTGGCTGGTAAGCGTTGCAGTCCACCGGCTCAGGCTCCCTCCGTGGAGACAAAAAGGCCGTCGCATTGCGCGACGGCCTTTTTGATTTCAGCAACGCTTAGTGCCTGTGATGCATCCACTCCGCGTAGTGCGTGTCCAGCCAGCGTTCCAGGCGTTGCGGTTTGGTCTTGTCGTGGTAGCGGGACGCGGCCCATATTGCAGCGCCGACCACCAGCATGACGGCCGGTCCGAGCAAGTACGCCATTAAAGATTCGTCCACGGGAGCCTCCGTATCGGGTTCCATCCATGCTCCCAGTTTAGGCGATGTAACGCGTGAGAAAAGAATCACGTTGCAGCTAGACGCATGGTCTCACAGGGGTGCGTCGAGGCTGATCGTGTAACCTTGCGAAGATCAGAATTTCCGTTTGCCCGCCTGTTGTTCGTGGTTCGATTCAGGTGGCTGTGTACCAATGAATGGTCGGATGCGGCGTTCGTCTGGTGATCCAATCGAACCTTGACTTTGGCCGCTCGAAACTAGCCGGGTCGTCAGATTCGATTTGCACGCTGAATGTGTGAATCGACGAAGTCAGCCCAGCGCTGCATGGTGTCGCGCTCGTGAGCCGCGCCGGCATCCGGCGCGTCGGAAGGCATCGGCTCGGTACCCATTTCGCTTGCCAAAGTATCGGAATGAACCCGATCTCGCGAGTGTGCCAAGGCCGTGCGTCTGAAGTCGTGCAGCACGAAATGCTCGACGTCGAGCCCTAGCGCTTTGACTGCCTGATTGAGCGTGCTTTTCGCGATCGGCCGATCATCGCCGCGTACGCTCGGAAACACAAACGTGCGGCTCGCTCCTGATTCCTGAAGTTCGCGCAGCATTGCGACCGCCTGGCGCGATAGATAGACAGGCTGATCACCTTCTCTATTCAGACGCGCAGCCGGGATAGTCCATAGCGCGCGATCGAGGTCGAATTCGCGCCACGTCGATTCGACCAGATCCGATTTGCGGACCATCGTCAACACGAGCAGATGCAGTGCAAGTTTCAGTGGACGCCGGATGCTCGATGCGTCGATTGCGCGAAGCGTCGCGCCGATTTCATCGCCTGACAGCACGCGCGTGCGACTGGCGAACGTAGCGATGGAACGTGCGGGAATCACGTCCGCCGGGTTGGCCGTCACGATCTGACGTGCGATCAGATAGTCGTATAGACGCTTGATCACATTGCGGGTGTGTAGCGCCATCTTTGGCGAGCCACGGCTTTTGATGCGGTCACAGATCCCGACAATGTCTTCCACCGTGACCGCTTTGACTGCCTTGCCGCCGATCGCGGGCAGCACGTCCTTGTCGAGTGCGCGCCGCGTGGTGCGGCGATATTCCTCGGACTTGCCGGCCATGGCGGTGGCGAGATACAGCTCGGCGGCGTCGCGCAGCAGATCGGCTCTGCTTTCCGCGCCGCGGTCGCGACGCGCGGCGGTGACGGGCGAAATGCCCTGCGCAACCATCTCCCTGTACTTCTGCGCCTTGGCGCGCGCGACGCGCAGCGAAATCATCCGATAGTCGCCGATGGTGGCAAGCGGCTGACGTTTGCCATTGAGCGTGTAGCGAAAGCGCCAGACCTTGGTGCCGGTCGTCATGACTTCGATCACGAGACCGTTGCCGTCAGCAACGCAATACCGGGTGGCGCGCGGTTCGAGCGCGCGAATCTGGCTTTCGGTCAGAGGAACGGCGAGTCGGGGCATTGCGTGGGTTTTACGAATTTGGCTGGCGGCGTCAATTCTAGCTCGTACAGCCTCTGTGTACCAAAAATGGGCGGGTTTTTGGTAGCCTGGTTCGTGCTTCTGGTGTGCAGCAGCCTGTTTCATCAGCGCACACCTTGCCCTGCCACCGTGACTGCGCAGTCAATCGCTGCATCATTTGCCGATGCAAAACCGGCTGAAAATCACGCCGAGCAGGTCGTCTGAACTGAATTCGCCGGTGATGGAATTCAGCTGATCTTGCGCGAGGCGTAATTCTTCCGCGAACAGATCGAGCGCCTGTGCGTTCTGATCGGCGTGAGCGGCGGCAGTCGCGAGGTGCTCCCCGGCGGCGCGCAATGCGACCAGGTGTCGTTCGCGCGCGAGATACACGCTTTCCGCCCCTGCCTGCCAACCGGCAATGCGCAGCAACTCGCCGCGTAAAAGCGCGACGCCGTCGCCCTGCTTCGCCGACAGGCGCACTTCGCTCAAATCGCGCGCGGCGTCGAGCACGGTCACCGTGGGCGCGAGATCCGTCAGGTCTGTTTTGTTCAGCACGCGGACCACCGGAACGCCACTCGGGAACCGGCTCGCAATGGTTTCGTCCTCTGCGGTCATTCCGGTGCGCGCGTCCAGCAGATGCAGCACGACATCCGCGCGCTCGATCTCGCTCCACGTGCGTGCAATGCCGATCTTTTCCACTTCGTCTTCTGTATCGCGCAGGCCGGCCGTGTCGATCACATGCAGTGGAATGCCTTCGATCTGGATGGTCTGCGCGACTTTGTCGCGCGTCGTGCCGGCAATCGGCGTGACGATGGCCAGTTCCGCGCCGGCGAGCGCGTTCAGCAGCGACGACTTGCCCACATTCGGCTGCCCTGCCAGCACGACCGACAGCCCTTCGCGTAACAGCGCGCCCTGCCGCGCCTCGCTCAACACATGCGCGAGGCGCGCGCGAATGCGGGCGAGCTTGCCGCGCGCGTCGGCGGCTTCGAGGAAGTCGATTTCTTCTTCCGGAAAGTCGAGCGTTGCCTCGACCAGCATTCGCAGCGTGATGACGTCTTCCACGAGCGCGTGAATGTCGCGCGAAAACGCGCCGTCGAGCGAACGGCCCGCTGAGCGTGCGGCCGCCTCGGTGCTCGCCTCGATCAGGTCGGCGACGGCTTCCGCTTGCGCCAGATCCAGTTTGTCGTTCAGAAACGCGCGGCGCGTGAATTCGCCCGGTTCGGCCAGACGCAAGCCCGACGCCCGGCCGGCGTCGATGCAGCGTTGCAGCACCAGCTGCAACACAACCGGACCGCCGTGGCCCTGCAACTCCAGCACGTGCTCGCCGGTGTAGGAATGCGGCGCGGGAAAATACAGCGCGATGCCGCGGTCGAGCGCGTTGCCGTTGCCGTCGAGAAATGGGACGTAGCTCGCGTGGCGCGGCGCGAGCGTCTGTCCGGTCAGCGCCTGCATGAATGGATCGGCCGCCGCCGCGCCCAACCGCCCGAAAGAAATTCGCACGACGCCGATGCCTCCCCGGCCGGGTGCGGTAGCAATGGCGACGATGGGATCGGAATCGGTGGTCAACATGGGATGTGACGAAAAGCTGGAAAGGGGACGGGGGCCTAAAGGCGCACGACAGGCAGCGCGAGGCATTGTAACGCGCGCTTTCATTGCGCCCTGTAGTGAGCGCTGTACATGTCGTTTGGGTCTTGCTCCTGCCTTGGTCCGGACAAATAGGATTTATCCTAAGCAGGCTAGAACAGTCATCGCCATTTACAGGACTGAGCAAAAGAATTTGAGACATGCATGCCGTTCGAAGCCGCGCTGCGGCTCAAAATTGACGAAAAATTGCAATTCGGCGAAACGCGCTGTGGATGGCGGAAGACAAGCTAAAATTATCTCAAATAGGCACCATTGAAGCTTGCCTGGTTGTCAACTGGGCGCGCTCTGAATTGCACAATCTGGCGCATGCCAACCGACAAAGAAAAAGCCGCCTTCGCCAAACGGTTGAAGGACCTGCTAGAGCCGCTCAAGATTCGCGGCGGGACGAAACTCGCCCAGCAATTCAACCTGCGCCACCGCGGCGATGTGGAGGTCACGCCGCAGACCGCGCACAAATGGCTTTCGGGTACGACGATTCCCAAGCCCGACAAGTTGCGAACGCTCGCTGAATGGCTGAACGTCAGCCAACATTGGCTTCACTACGGGCCGTCGCCGGGGGTGAAGGCGCGGCCGCTGGCGCGCGGCGAGAAGTATCCGCTGTCGCCCGAGACGATCGTCCTTGCGTCCAGAATTCAGACGCTGATGCCCAGAGATCGTTACCTGATTGAAGAGATGGTGGGTCGCTTTGCTGGCGAAGACGAGGAAGATGGCGAAGGCGAGCCTGGTGAGGACACCGACCAGGACCACGAGCCATAACTGACGCAGTGGGGAACATTGCACGAGCATGAAAAAAGCCGCCCGGCTCTGAACACCGGGCGGCTTTTCTTTGGCCATCGACAAAGGGCGCTGGGCGCCCTCCTGACACGCTATCAGGCTGCTTTGGTCTTCGACTGACCCATCATGCGCGTGATGTAGTACTGCTGCGCGATCGACAGTACGTTGTTCACGACGTAGTACAGCACCAGACCCGCCGGGAAGAAGAAGAACATGACCGAGAATGCGATCGGCATGAACATCATCATCTTGGCTTGAACCGGGTCCGGCGGCGTCGGATTCAGGCGGGTCTGCAGGAACATGGAGACCGCCATCAGCACCGGCAGAATGAAGAACGGGTCCTGCTGCGACAGATCGTGAATCCACAGAATCCACGGCGCGCCGCGCATTTCCACCGACGACAGCAGCACCCAGTACAGCGAGATGAACACCGGAATCTGGATCACGACCGGCAGACAACCGCCGAACGGATTGACCTTTTCGGTCTTGTACAGCTCCATCAGCGCGGCGTTCATCTTCTGCGGATCGCCCTTGAAGCGTTCGCGCAACGCCTGCATGCGCGGCGTGATGGCTTTCATGCGCGCCATCGACTTGTAGCTCGCAGCCGACAGCGGGAAGAACACGGCCTTGATCAGCAGCGTAAGCAGCACGATCGACCAGCCCCAGTTGCCCACGTAGCTGTGGATCTTTTCGAGCAGCCAGAACAGCGGCTTCGCGATGATCGTCACCCAGCCATAGTCTTTCACCAGTTCCAGACCCGGCGCGATGCCTTCGAGCATGCGCTCTTCTTCCGGACCGGCAAAGAGGCGTGCCGACACGTCGACCGTCTGGCCGGGTGCAATGGTCGCCACCGGCTCCTTCACGCCAACGCGATACAGCGCAGGATCGATCTTCTCGACATAGATGTCGCGCTTCACACCCTGCTGCGGAATCCAGGCCGACGCGAAGTAATGCTGAACCATCGCGACCCAGCCGTTGTCGGCCGAGTTCGCGTAGTCCTGCTTGTTCTTGTCGATGTCGCTAAACGTCATCTTCTGGAAGTGATGCTGATCCGTGTAGACGGCCGGCCCGATGAACGTGTGCGAGAAGCGCGGCGTTTCCACCGGCTGATCGTCGCGCACCAGTTCCATGTAGACCGACGGAGTCACCGGCGTCGTGCCGACGTTCTGGATCTTCGTGTCCACGCCGATCACATAGCTGCCGCGCGTGAACGTGTAGGTCTTGATGACCTTCACGCCACCCTTTACCGGCGATTCGAAGCTGAGCTGGAACGATTTTTCGTCGCCCGTCAGATCGTGCTGCTGGTTCGGCAGCGGCGTGTAGATATCGTTATGGTTCGGGAAATCGCCGCCGAGCAGGCCCGTGCGCGCGAGGTACGTGTGGTTCGCGGTATGGTCGAACAGCGTGATGACGAGGTCCGGCTGCTTGCCGTCGCCTTGCTTGACGAGCGACAGCTTCGACAGCGTGCCGCCGCGCGTATCAATTTCGCCGCTGTACACGTCGGTGTTGAACTTGATCAGCTGCGACTGCGTGGCTGCCGGCGCGTTGCCCGGCGCTGCTGCGTTCGTTGCCGGCAGATCGGCCGGCTGGGTTCCCGGCGTCGTGGTTCCCGGTGCGGCGCTACCGACGGTTCGGGTCGGCGTGGCGCTCGGGAAGAACATCGACGGGCGTCCGTGGTCGCGTTGCCAGTTGTCGAACAGCATGACCGCTGACATGAAAAAGATGACCCATAGGACGGTGCGTTTGATATCCATGCGTTGTCTCAGTGTCGATGGAACGGCGCGTCAGCGCTTTTCAGAAGTGGGAGGCGGGACGAGATCGATGCCGCCCGCGGAAAATGGGTGGCAGCGGCAAATACGCCTGGCGGCGAGATAAGTCCCGCGCGCGGCGCCATGATACTGGATTGCTTCGCGCGCGTAATCAGAGCAGGAAGGGTAAAAACGGCACCGGCTGCCGAGCATTGGGCTGACGGCAACCTTGTAGAAACGCAGTAAAGCGAAAAGTACCGTTTGCATGGCTAGTGCGGCCCGACGGCGCCGCGCAACGTGGAGTACCGGACTGTGTCCGCCAGGCAGGGCGGCCCGTGCTGCTCTGGCTGCCTGAACCGCGAGGCGGGCGGTCACTTGAGCGTCATTCCGTCTTGGGCGCTTCCGCGGGCGGCGCCTCGCGACGGACAATTTCGCGCGCTGCCTTGTCGAGCAGCGCCTCGATTTCGCTGCGGCACAGCGCCCTTAGAGGCGGCGACGACGCGCTCGGCAATGCTTTCTTGTCGAAGCGCGTGTGCAAACGCAGCAGCACATCCCAACCGCCGAATTCGGCGCGCCGCAGCCGGAAAGCTTCTCGCGCGATTCGACGCACCAGATTCCGCGTGGCCGCGCGCGGCGCATACTTCTTGCCGATGACGAGACCGAGGCGAGCTTCGTTGCCGGTAGGCCGCCCATACACGACAAAGTGCGCAGTACGGCGCCACGGGCGCAAACGAAAAACGGATGAAAATTCATCCGTTTTCAGCAGCCTTGCGGCTTTGGGGAAGGCGGCTTGCGCTCGCAACGGAACCGAGCGCTGCTGCGGCGTCCCAGCCGTTCCCGCATGACCGCCGCAGGCCTCGTCCGGCATAGACGGAGCGCGCAATCCGCTCGCCTGCTTTAGATAGCGAGGCGCTTGCGGCCCTTCGCGCGACGTGCGTTGATGACCTTGCGGCCGCCAGCGGTCTTCATGCGAACGCGGAAACCGTGGGTGCGCTTGCGACGGGTAACGGAAGGTTGGTAAGTACGTTTCATGTTGCTCTCACTTGATCGAAAAAAACCGCGCGATCATCGCTGAAAGCGCAATGGCCGGAGGTTTACTGAAATTGGTTTTCGCGGAACCCGCTATTTAAACTGGTTTTCTATTGGGCGTCAATACTTTAGCGTTGCCGCACCATGCGCGCTGCGTCCTGCGCGCGCTGATCCGTCCCTGTGGATAACTCCCTTTCCTGCTGAATTTGGCGTTAGAATCTCGCCTTACTTCCCAAAAAACCAGCACGCCGCTCCGGCTCGCTTGCCCCGCAAACCCTTGTGGCACAAGCGCCCGGAGCCATTGCGCCTGGTCCGCCAAGCTGCTCAGGGCCTTGTTGCGTTCGCGCGACAGGGGCAGCGGCGAACCGCCGTGCACACCATAACGACAGCAACTCGATGAACGATTTCTGGCAACACTGTTCCGCATTGCTGGAGCGCGAGCTGACGCCCCAGCAGTACGTGACGTGGATCAAACCGTTGGCCCCGGTCGCCTTCGACGCCGATGCGAACACGCTTAGCATCGCCGCGCCAAACCGTTTCAAGCTCGACTGGGTCAAGAGCCAGTTTTCCGGACGGATCGCTGATATGGCCCGCGATTTCTGGCAGGCGCCGGTCGACGTGCAATTCGTGCTGGACCCGAAAGCAGGCCTGCGCGTTCCGGCTGCAGCGGCGCCGGCTCCCGCGCGTCCAGCGTCTTCCGCGCCGATGAGCCGCCACCCGGGCGGCAGTGCCGCCGTGGATGCGGCAGTCAATGTGGTGCAGTCGTCGCAAGCCGCACGCGTCGGCAGCGCGAATGCCGCCGCGCAGCAAGCCCAGCAGAATGCGAACGCCCGCGCAGCCGCCGCGGCCGCTGAAGATTCCGCCGACCTCGATCTCCCCAGCCTCGACGCGAACGAAGCCGCCGCCGCGCGTCGCACGTGGCGGCCGGGGCAGGGCGCGGGCGCGAACGCAAACAGCGGCGAAAACGACTCGATGTACGAGCGCTCGAAGCTGAACCCCGTCCTCACGTTCGACAACTTCGTGACCGGTAAAGCCAATCAGCTCGCGCGCGCCGCGGCCATTCAGGTGGCGGACAACCCCGGCATTTCGTACAACCCGCTATTCCTGTACGGCGGCGTCGGCCTCGGCAAGACTCACCTGATCCACGCGATAGGCAACCAGTTGCTGCTCGACAAGGCTGGCGCGCGCATCCGTTACATCCACGCGGAACAATACGTGTCCGACGTGGTGAAGGCTTACCAGCGCAAAGCATTCGACGACTTCAAGCGCTACTACCATTCGCTCGACCTGCTGCTGATCGACGATATTCAGTTCTTCTCGGGCAAATCGCGTACGCAGGAGGAATTCTTTTACGCGTTCGAGGCGCTCGTCGCGAACAAGGCGCAGGTGATCATCACCAGCGACACGTACCCCAAGGAAATTTCCGGTATCGACGACCGCCTGATCTCGCGCTTCGACTCCGGCCTGACTGTCGCGATCGAGCCGCCCGAGCTGGAAATGCGAGTCGCGATCCTGATGCGCAAGGCGCAATCCGAATTCGTCAGCCTGAATGAAGATGTCGCGTTCTTCGTCGCCAAGCACCTGCGCTCGAACGTGCGTGAACTCGAAGGCGCGCTGCGCAAGATCCTCGCTTATTCGAAGTTCCACGGCCGCGAAATCACGATCGAAGTGACGAAAGAGGCGCTGAAGGATCTGTTGACGGTGCAGAACCGGCAGATTTCGGTGGAAAACATCCAGAAAACCACGGCTGACTTCTACAGCATCAAGGTTGCGGACATGTATTCGAAGAAGCGCCCTGCGAACATCGCACGGCCACGTCAGATCGCCATGTATCTGGCCAAGGAGCTGACGCAGAAGAGCTTGCCGGAAATCGGCGAGTTGTTCGGCGGGCGCGACCACACCACGGTGCTCCACGCAGTGCGCAAAATTGCCGATGAACGCAGCAAGGACGCGCAACTGAACCATGAATTGCACGTGCTGGAGCAGACGCTGAAGGGCTGAGCGGCCGGTCTGGAAAAATCGACCTGTTTATTTCGGAACTCGCCCCCAATTTAGTGAGGCGGTTCCTTTTTCAGGCACAATACAGGTTTAACCGCCCGGCGGCCGCGGGCGGATTTCACGCCGTGACAGGCGCTGCGTGGCGCCGGCGGGGAGCCGCGGCGGTGTGCTGAAGTGCCGCGAGGCAGGGTGCGCACGCCGTCATATCAACGAAGGAACTCTATGCAACTGGTCAAGACCGAACGCGATAACCTCCTCAGGCCGCTGCAAACCGTGAGCGGCATCGTCGAACGCCGCCATACGTTGCCGATCCTCGCCAATTTGCTGATTACCAAGAACGGCGCCGACGTGTCGTTCCTGTCGACCGACCTGGAGTTGCAGATCACCACGCATGCCGATTTCGGCGTGGGCGGCGATTCGGTGGCGACCACGGTGGCAGCGCGAAAACTCCTCGACATTCTGCGCGCCATGCCCGACGGGCAGGTCACGCTCACGCTGAATGACAAGCGGCTGACCGTGCAGTCCGGCAAGAGCCGCTTTGCATTGCAGACCCTTGCGGCCGACGAGTTCCCGACCGTTGCACAGGCTAAAGACTACGGCGCAAGTCTGGTGGTTCCCCAGAAGACGTTCCGTCAATTGCTCGGCATGGTCCATTTTTCGATGGCCCAGCAGGATATCCGCTACTACCTGAACGGCATGCTGCTGGTGGTAGACGGCGATCAGTTGATGGCCGTCGCAACAGACGGCCACCGCCTTGCGTTTTCGTCGATGAAGATCGAAGGTTCGTTCCCGCGTCAGGAAGTCATCATTCCGCGTAAGACGATTCTGGAGTTGCAGCGTCTGCTGGAAGACATCGACGACACGTTGAAGATCGACATCGCGCCCACGCAGGTCAAGTTCACCTTTGGCCAGGTCGAACTGGTGTCGAAGCTGGTCGAGGGCAAATTCCCCGACTTCCAGCGCGTGATCCCGAAGTCGCACAAGAATCAGTTCGTGATCGGCCGCGAAGAACTGCAGCGCTCGCTGCAACGCGCGGCGATTCTGACGTCGGACAAGTTCAAGGGTGTGCGCTGCATTATCGAGCCGGGCCAGTTGAAGATCATGTCCACCAACGCCGATCAGGAAGAGGCGCAGGAAGAACTGGAAATCGCGTACGACGGCGACAGCGTCGATATTGGGTTCAACGTCACGTATCTGCTCGACGTGCTGGCGAACCTGAAGGTCGACACGCTGCAAGTGAGCCTGGGCGACGCCAGCTCCAGCGCGTTGATCACGATTCCCGAGAACGACGAATTCAAATACGTCGTGATGCCGATGCGCATCTAACGCGTCCAACATCGAGAACACACCAAGGGGCGCAGCGCCCCTTTGGCGTTTTTATGGTGTTTTGAAAAGTCCCGAGCAGCAACCTTGCAGTAACGCAGAACCGGAAAAAATCCATGACTGAAACGAACAATTCGCAACCCGATAACAGCTACGGCGCCTCCTCGATTCAGATTCTCGAAGGTCTGGAAGCAGTGCGTAAGCGGCCGGGAATGTATATCGGGGATACGTCAGACGGAACCGGTTTGCATCACCTCGTGTTCGAAGTGCTGGACAACTCGATCGACGAAGCGTTGGCCGGGCACTGTAACGACATCCAGGTGATCATTCACGCGGACAACTCCATTTCCATTACCGACAATGGCCGCGGCGTGCCGACCGGTTTGAAGATGGACGACAAGCACGACCCGAAGCGCAGTGCCGCGGAAATCGTGATGACCGAGTTGCATGCCGGCGGCAAGTTCGACCAGAACAGTTACAAGGTCTCCGGCGGCCTGCACGGCGTGGGCGTTTCCTGCGTGAACGCGCTGTCGGCATGGTTGCGCTTGACCATTCGCCGCGACGGCAAGAAGCACTTCATGGAGTTCCACCGTGGCGTGCCGCAGAACCGCATCATCGAGATGATCGACGGCGTGGCGGTCTCGCCGATCCAGGTGACTGGCGAGACCGAAAATCGCGGCACCGAGGTGCACTTTCTCGCTGACGAGACGATTTTCGGCAACATCGAATATCACTACGACATTCTGGCCAAGCGCATTCGCGAACTGTCGTTCCTGAATAACGGCGTGCGTATTCGCTTGATGGATCAGCGCACCGGCAAGGAAGAAGATTTCGCGTTCGTCGGCGGCACGCGGGGTTTCGTCGAGTACATCAACAAGAACAAGTCGGTGTTGCATCCGAACATTTTCCATGTGAGCGGCGAGAAAGACGGCGTTGGCGTGGAAGTGGCCATGCAGTGGAACGACAGCTACAACGAAAACGTGCTGTGCTTCACGAACAACATTCCGCAGCGCGACGGCGGCACGCATTTGACCGGCTTGCGTGCGGCCATGACGCGCGTGCTCAACAAGTACATCAATGATCACGACGTCGCGAAAAAGGCAAAGGTCGAGACTTCCGGCGACGATATGCGCGAAGGGTTGTCGTGCGTACTGTCGGTGAAGGTGCCCGAGCCGAAGTTCAGTGCGCAGACGAAGGACAAGCTGGTGTCCTCGGAAGTGCGTGCGCCGGTGGAAGACGTCGTCGCCAAGGCGCTCGAAGAGTTTCTGCTCGAAACGCCGAATGACGCGAAGATCATTTGCGGCAAGATTGTCGATGCTGCGCGCGCGCGGGATGCGGCACGGAAGGCGCGTGAGATGACGCGTCGCAAGGGTGTACTCGACGGCGTCGGTCTGCCTGGAAAGCTGGCGGATTGCCAGGAGAAGGATCCGGCGAAGTCGGAAATTTATATCGTCGAGGGTGACTCGGCGGGCGGGTCGGCGAAGCAGGGCCGGGATCGCAAGTTCCAGGCTATTTTGCCGCTGCGCGGCAAGGTGCTGAATGTGGAGAAGGCGCGCTATGACAAGCTGCTTTCTTCGGAGCAGATCGTCACGCTGATTACGGCATTGGGCTGCGGGATTGGTAAGGAGGACTACAACCTCGATAAGCTGCGTTATCACCGCATCATCATCATGACCGATGCTGACGTGGACGGTGCGCACATTCGGACACTGTTGCTAACGTTCTTCTATCGGCAAATGCCGGAAATGATCGAGCGCGGATATATCTATATCGCGCAGCCGCCTTTGTTCAAGATCAAGGCTGGGAAGGATGAGCGGTATCTGAAGGATGAGGCTGAGGTCAATGCTCACATCTTGAAACTGGCTTTGCAGGGGTCGGAGTTACTGGCTTCTGAGGGTGCTACGCCGATTACTGGAGATGCGCTGGGTGAGTTGGCGCGGGCTTATTTGCTTGCTCAGGCGGTCGTTAACCGGTTGAGCCGGTTGTATGACGCTGGCGCGCTCGAGGCAATAATGGACGGGATCGCGATCGACCTGTCGAGCGAGGAAGCGGCGGATGCATCGGCTAAGGCGCTGGAAGCAAAGCTGCGGGATGATCCGTTGAAGCCTGAAGTCAAGGTGACGACGATGTATGACCCGGTGCGTGAATTGCGCTCGTTGCGGGTCGCGCGGACGCATCACGGCAATCAGAAGATTTCTGTGCTGGATCAGGATTTCCAACTGACTGCCGATTACCAGCAACTGGTCAATACGGCGAATACGTTCAAGGGGCTAATTGGGGTTGGGGCGGTCATCAGACGCGGTGAGCGGAGTATGGCTGTCACTGACTTCAAGTCGGCGATGAAATGGTTGCTGGCCGACGCTGAGCGCAATCTTTCCAAGCAGCGTTATAAGGGGCTCGGGGAGATGAATCCCGAGCAGCTTTGGGAAACCACGATGGATCCGGCTGTGCGTCGCTTGCTGAGAGTGCAGATCGAGGATGCTATTGCGGCCGATGGCATTTTCACGACGCTCATGGGCGATGATGTGGAGCCGCGGCGGGCTTTCATTGAGTCGAATGCGTTGAGGGCGGGGAATATTGATGTTTGAGGTTGTTTGTAGCTAGCCGCATAACCTGATAAAAACGAACCCATAAGTTGAAAAACTTATGGGTTTTTTTTGCGCAGACTCGAGATCGACTTGCATCTGGATGACAACGCAAACCAGAATCTCCGCATCGCTCATCGGCAGCCTTTAGTTTAGAAATAGCGCCGTCAAAGACTGGAAATACCAGTCAGCTTGCACAGATCGATGCCCGCTCCGCAACAAGCTAAGGCGACACCTGTGTCATGCTCCACGAGCTTAAGATTGCGGGCAAGACAGTCCTCCAAGACTGGCTACGCGTATCTCAACGTCCAATCTTGCGGGTCGTCTACGCCTCACAAGCTCACTCAACCGCCTCGTCCCCCTCCCACTCAATCGCGTCGAAAATCGCCCGCAATTTGCCGCCCCGCGCCGCATTCAGCCTCTCCGCATGCGCGACCCGTCCGGCGAGGTGTGCGCGAAAGTCTTCGAGACCCTCACGATTCTGCGAGCGCGGCCCATGCCTGACACAGTTCGTCAGCACTGCTTTTAACCGGTCGAACTCCGGCCGCATCAGATTCGGATGACGATTGACGACCACCCCTGCCAGATGTTGCCGCGCTCCAGCGCGCATCACACGCGTCTTGCGCAGGTTGACCGTGAACCCTTCCTCGATCGCAATGGCCGCGACGCGAATCGCCAAACGCTCGGCCATCCTCGCAAGATCGCCGTCGCCCGAAAACGCAAGGTCATCGGCATAGCGCGTATAGCGAGCCCCGAGCGAACGCGCGAGGCCCGCTAGCCGAAGATCCAGTCGATACGCGCACAGGTTGGCGAGCGCGGGCGAACTCGGCGCGCCTTGTGGCAAGTGCCGATCTCGATAGCGTCGCCGCTCCTGCCAGTCAAAGCGCTCACGTAAATCAGGCGCGAGCAGACGTGCGCTCGGAACGCGATTGGTACACAGACCCGTCAGGCAGCGTGCAACCTCGCCCGGATAGCCCAAAGCACGCCAGATGGCATCAATACGTCCGGCATGGACGGACGCGAAGAAGTCCGTCAGATCGAAGCGAATCACAACGGCCTTGCCGACATGAGGTGCAGCGAAACTCAGCGTGCTGCGGCCACGCCGGAAGCCATGCACGGATTCGTGCGCCGGGACCTTGTCGAGCAGGCCATGCAGCACCTTTCGCTGCAAGCCACGCAAAGCGACTTTGGCATTTCGATAAGACGACAGCGTCCGTCGCGCTTCTCGACCACCTTATAGACATAGTGATGCACCGGCGCATTCGCGTCCCCGGCCGGCACGCGCCAGCGGTCCGCGAACCAGTCCAGTTCGGCGGCGTCGAGTTCGAGCCAGTTGGCGACGTCCCCAGGCGTCGGCAGGTTGGGTAGCACTGCGCCGTGCAACCAGGGCGGCGCAGGCTTCTGAGCCGGCGGCAGCTTCAACAGACGAACCGCGCGCGGAGGGTCGTCGCCGCGCCATGCGGCGACGAAGCCGGCCGATTCAGCCACGATTCTCGACAACTGTTGACGCTCGACGCGATCCCAGCGCGCACCAAAGCGTTTCGCGATCTGTTTCGCGAGCGGCACCATCCACTCCGCCGACGCACCGACCACGAACGTCATCCGCCGGACCAGCGCGTCCGATTCCGGGCCACCCGCAAGCATGGCATCGGCGAGTGCGGAGGTGACGTACTGCAGCGTGGATAGGGACATGAAAGAAGAGGCGGGCAGGCCAGTCAACGCGTCTTGTGATGCGTGAGCCGGGTTGCGCAACGCGCAAATAACGCTCATGCGACGAACTGCGAAGTGATTCAGATCCACGGGGTAGCCCCGTAGTGCCTTGAACGTAAACCATCCCATCCCTGGCAAGCTTGACCAGCCGTCCCGCGACGCGAAGATAATGAACGCGCCCGCACGTTGTCAACGCGTTGCCGCACGCATCACTTTTTCGCAGCCATTTTGCATCGCCCCTGGCTGATAACCGATTCAAGGCCGAACAGTTATCCACACGGCCCTCTGGACAACTTGTGTACAACCCGCCGCACTCGTTGTGGGCGGAATCTTGATAACACGGCGATCGAATGTCCCGGCAGACAAGTTGTCCGTCGCTCGCGCTGATTCCCGCTGTTTACATCGCAGGGTTATCGAATCCACAGTCCGTTGATCCGTCGACCAAGTTTCAGGTTATCCACAGCATGAGGCGATGCTTGTTAACTATTACTACGTATACATATACGAAGACTGTAAAAACCAGAGAAGCAGGTGAGCAGGGTGCCACGCTCGCCTGCAGATGCTCCTTAAGACAGCGTATCGACAGCCTCGTCAGCTTCTCAGACGAGCGGTAAACATATTTCCGTGAGTAGATCTGCAGGGGCAGTGTCCGTCGGGCTGTTCAGGTATTCCTCGAAGGCTGGCGCATTGGCCGCTTCTCTGCCTGACTGTACGAGCCACGTGCCGTACAGCCAGTCATAAGCGGCGCCGAGATCGCTATACGGTCCACTGTGCTCCAACACCGCGTAATCACCGCCGGCTATATGCGCGATAGCAACCGGCGGACTGACCGTCACCGAAGTCAGCACCGGATGCGGCAGCAACACGGCCGCTTTCGAGCGCAGCGCGTGCTCTTCGACCACGCCGGGGTCGTCGTAATAGACGGCGATCATCCGCATCCTTCCGGCAAGCAGATTGTGTTTTGCCAGCCAGCCGAACAGCGCATCGAACGCCTTGCCGATCTCCATGTACGGACCGATATGATCGACCGCCAACAAATCCATCGGCTCCATCGTGCGAATCGTCACTTCACGCACAGTCATTTGATCGTCTCCTGAAAGGGACCAACGACACCGGCCGACATAGCCCGCCGATGGTCTGATGCATTCATGGAACCGCCCAGCAAGGTAGCGTGCGACAAGAATATTGCGACCTTATCACGACACCATTTAGCCAAAGCTGCGGAGATCGCACTGGATCGGCGCCGCCTGTGTCGTCACGGTGACGCGCGAGATGGGCGCTGCACCGCACATCTGCGCTTCGCGCCCCATTTCGCGCGATCCACTGCAAGCGGAATGGCAAGTTTCTCCGAAATCCAGGGCGGCGAGTCGATCCACATAAGGGAGAAGAGCCTGACCGCGAGCAACGTGACGGTCACTGTATTTTGGCGCCATCAGGCAGGGTTATCATCAGCCTGTGACCGCGTCTCGGCCTGCGACGAACCGGGCCGAACTCGGATTGCCTCTTCAGCGTGCCGCTGTCGGATCGGCGGCAATGGAGTCGTAAATGAGCTACACAGAGACGATCGGCAGCCGCACCTATCGCTTTGCCGACCTGAAGACGTTAATGGCAAAGGCGAGTCCGCAGCGCTCCGGCGACCAGCTTGCGGGCGTCGCGGCGGCGAGTGAGGAAGAGCGCGTCGCGGCCAGAATGGCGCTCGCTCAGCTGCCGCTGCGTGCGTTCCTGAACGAAGCGTTGATTCCCTATGAGAGCGACGAAGTCACGCGTCTCGTGATCGACAGTCATTCTCTTCAAGCATTTGCCGAGATATCGCATCTCACGGTCGGCGATTTTCGCAACTGGCTGCTGAGCACCACGACCGATGCCGCCGCGCTCACACGCGTCGCTGCCGGTCTGACACCGGAGATGGTCGCCGCCGTGTCGAAAATCATGCGCAATCAGGATCTGATCGCGGCTGCGCGCAAACGTCCAGTGATTACGCGCTTTCGCAACACGGTCGGCTTGCCCGGACACATGTCGGTGCGTCTGCAACCTAATCATCCGACCGACGACGTCAAAGGCATCGCCGCCTCCATGCTCGACGGCCTGATGTACGGCTGCGGCGACGCGATGATCGGCATCAATCCGGCTGGCGACAATCTCACCGCAATCACGAGACTGCTGACGATGGTCGACGATTTTCGCCAGCGCTACCAGGTGCCGACGCAATCCTGCGTGCTGACGCACGTCACCAATACGATCGCCGCGATCGAGAAAGGGGCGCCCGTCGATCTTGTGTTCCAGTCGATCGCGGGTACGGAGAAGGCCAACGCGGGCTTTGGCATTTCACTCGCCTTGTTGCAGGAAGCGTACGAAGCAGGACTGTCGCTGAATCGCGGCACGGTCGGCCATAACCTGATGTACTTCGAAACCGGCCAGGGCAGCGCGCTGTCGGCAAACGCGCATTCCGGCGTCGACCAGCAGACGTGCGAAGTGCGCGCCTATGCAGTGGCGCGCAAGTTCAACCCGTTTCTCGTCAACACAGTCGTGGGCTTCATCGGGCCGGAGTATCTGTACGACGGAAAACAGATCACGCGCGCCGGCCTCGAAGACCACTTCTGCGGCAAGATGCTCGGCGTGCCGATGGGTTGCGACATCTGCTACACGAATCACGCGGAAGCCGATCAGGATGACATGGACAATCTGCTCACGCTGCTCGGCGTCGCGGGCATAAACTTCATCATGGGGGTTCCCGGCGCGGACGACGTCATGCTCAATTATCAAAGTACGTCGTTCCACGACGCGCTTTATGTGCGAGATGTGCTCGGACTGCGCCGCGCGCCGGAGTTCGAAGAATGGCTGGAGTCGATGCAGATCACCGACGCGCGCGGCGCGTTGCTGAGCGCGTCGAGCCAGCAACCATTGCTCGAAGGCGTAAGTGACTGGATGGGCGTCGCATGACCGATTCCATCGAAAAGAATCCTTGGAATGCGTTACGGCAATTTACCCACGCGCGAATTGCGCTGGGCCGCGCGGGCAACAGCCTGCCGACCGCGCCGCTGCTCGCGTTCAACCTGTCGCATGCGCAAGCGCGCGATGCCGTGCACCATCCGCTCGACGCCGACGCGTTGCACGAACAGCTGCGTGTGCAAAACATCGCCACGCTGGACGTGCACAGCGCCGCGCCGGATCGTGAGCATTACTTGCGGCGACCGGATCTAGGCAGACGCTTGTCGGACGAGAGCCGCGAGCGGCTGCGGCAACACGCGGCGCAGTCGCCGGAGGTCGTGTTCGTGATCGCCGACGGCCTGTCGGCATTCGCGGCGTCGAAGCAGGCCATTCCGCTTTTGCAAGCGGTTCTGCCACGGCTCGCTGACTGGAAAATTGGCCCGGTGGTGGTCGCGCGGCAGGCGCGCGTGGCGTTGGGCGATGAGATCGGAGAACTGCTCGACGCGAAGTTAGTCGTGATGCTGATCGGTGAACGGCCGGGCTTGAGTTCTCCCGACAGTCTCGGCATTTACCTGACCTACGCGCCGAAAGTGGGTTGCAGTGACGCGCAACGCAACTGCATTTCGAACGTGCGGCCCGAGGGGCTCGACTACCCGCTGGCTGCGCACAAACTGCACTACCTGTTGACACATGCAAGGCGTCTCGGTCTGACGGGCGTCGGGCTGAAAGACGACAGCGATGCGCTGCTGGCGGATGCGCCCAGGCCACCCGCCGTCAGCGATGAATCAAAGCCCGATGCGGCATGACGGGTCAGGCATCGGCACGCGCCACGGGATGCGCTTCGAGCCACGCATTCTCGTCGTCCTTGAAAAGACGCGAGCGCGTGAGAAAGCGTAATCCGCTCGGACGTTCCAGTGAAAACATGCCGCCATTGCCAGGCACGGCGTCGATGATCAATTGCGTGTGCTGCCAATATTCGAATTGCGATTCGCTCATGTAAAACGGCACCTCTGCGATCGCACCGAGTTTCACGTCGGACGAGCCCACCATGAATTCGCCCTGCGGAAACATCATCGGCGCGCTGCCGTCACAGCATCCACCCGATTGATGAAACAGCACCGCGCCATACTCGGCCTTCAGCTTCTCGATCAACTCGATTGCTGCCGGCGTGGCAATCACGCGGGCCACCTCGTGTGCATCAGCCATCACCTATCCTCGCTGAAAATGAGCGAGCCGCATGGCGCGGCTCGCCCGAACAGGATCGCTGCGCTTTAGAAGAAGCCGAGCGGCTTGTCGCTATAGCTCACGAGCAGGTTCTTGGTCTGCTGGTAATGATCGAGCATCATCTTATGATTCTCGCGGCCAATACCGGACTGCTTGTAGCCGCCAAACGCGGCATGTGCCGGATACGCGTGATAGCAGTTGGTCCAGACACGGCCGGCCTGAATGGCGCGGCCGAAGCGATATGCACGCGTGCCGTCGCGCGTCCACACACCGGCGCCGAGGCCATATAGCGTGTCGTTGGCGATGTCGAGCGCTTCCTCTTCGTTCCTGAATGTCGTCACCGACACGACCGGTCCGAAGATTTCCTCCTGGAAGATGCGCATTTTGTTGTGGCCTTTGAACACGGTCGGCTTCACGTAATAGCCTTTGCTCAGTTCGCCGTCGAGTGCATTGCGCTCACCGCCAATCAGACAGTCGGCGCCTTCCTGTTTGCCGAGATCGATATACGACAGGATTTTTTCCAGTTGCTCCTGCGAGGCCTGTGCGCCGATCATCGTCTTGGTGTCGAGCGGGTGGCCTTGCGAGATTGCCGCGACGCGTTTCAATGCGCGTTCCATAAAACGGTCATAGATCTTTTCGTCGATCAGCACGCGCGACGGGCACGTGCAGACTTCGCCCTGATTCAGCGCGAACATCGTGAAACCTTCGAGCGCCTTGTCGAAGTAGCTGTCGTCGGCGTCCATCACGTCGTCGAAGAAAATGTTCGGGCTCTTGCCGCCCAACTCGAGCGTGACCGGAATGATGTTCTGGCTCGCGTACTGCATGATCAGGCGGCCGGTGGTGGTTTCGCCGGTAAACGCGATCTTCGCGATGCGCTTGTTGGATGCCAGCGGCTTGCCGGCTTCGAGGCCAAATCCGTTCACCACGTTCAGCACGCCGGCCGGCAGCAGATCGTGAATCAGCTCGACCAGCACGAGAATCGAGGCCGGCGTCTGCTCGGCAGGTTTGAGCACCACGCAGTTACCCGCAGCGAGGGCGGGTGCGAGCTTCCATACCGCCATCAGGATCGGGAAGTTCCACGGAATGATCTGGCCAACCACGCCGAGCGGCTCGTGGAAATGATAGGCGACGGTGTCGTGGTCGATCTCCGAGATCGAGCCTTCCTGAGCGCGCACGGCGCTGGCGAAATAGCGGAAGTGGTCGATGGCGAGCGGAATGTCGGCGGCCATGCTTTCGCGCAGCGGCTTACCGTTGTCGATCGTCTCCGCGACGGCCAGACGCTGCAGATTCGCGTCCATGCGGTCCGCTATACGCATCAGGATGTTCGAACGGTCGGCGGCGGACGTTTTGCCCCAGGCGGTTTTTGCGCGATGCGCTGCGTCGAGCGCCAGTTCGATATCGGCTTCGCGCGAACGCGGAATCGACGTGAACGGCTCGCCAGTAATGGGCGACACGTTGTCGAAATACTCGCCGCCAACAGGCGCGACCCATTCGCCGCCAATGAAATTCGCGTACTGCTTTTTGTACGGAAATTCGGTGGTCAGAAACTGCATCTCTGCATGATTCATCTGTGTGCTCCTCACATGTTTGAATGGGCTTTTTCGGCGCGATGTTGCAACGGGCCGCGATACGGCAGAGCCAGAAGTGTGCCAATCGGCCGGCAGGCCTGCGCGCGCTTGCGCAGCTGGCCTCGACGAATGAGAATGAGCGGCAGACCTGTTCAGCGTGCGACGCCTCGCCGTGCTGATTCTGATCACTGCTCAGGGTGGCGTTCAGGAATTGAACAGTTCGCTTGCGGGCTGCAACGGCGGATTGGCACGACCGCCTGCGTGACCGTCTTGGGGCGGCGCAGTGGCTTCCTCGGTCGTTTTGTGGTCTAGTAAACACCTTGAAGCCACTACAAGGTCAAGACCGCGTTCCCGGAGGGTCGATGAAAATCGGCGAACTGGCGAAAATCGCCCACTGTACGACCGAAACCATCCGCTTCTACGAGAAAGAGGGCTTGTTGCCCGACGCGGATCGCACCGAGGCCAATTACCGCAGCTACACCGCGCGCCATGTCGAAAGACTGCGGTTTATCCGTCACTGTCGTGCGCTCGACTTGACGCACGACGAAATCCGCACGTTGTTGCATCTGACGGACGCGCCCGTGAGCGGTCGCGGCGGGGTCCATGCGCTGATCGACGCGCACCTCGCGCACGTCGAGGCGCGTATCAACGAACTCAGGCAACTTGAAGCGCAGCTCATCACGCTGCGCGCACAATGCCGCGACAAACCGGCCGCGCAGGATTGCGGCATCGGTCAAGGCTGCGTGGAAATGGACGCGAGGGCGCCGCGGGCGCGGCACACGCATCCGGGCTGACGCGGCCGGGCGGCTCGCTGCGTGCATCCCGGCAGAACCGCATACATTCATGGCCGGGCCGTTTGCACGGTCCGCTCAACAGACAATCGAAGTTGGAGAATCAACGTGTTTACCTGTAGAAACCAGTCCTGCGGCGCGCAGTGGGAACAGTCGGAAGTCGTCATCAAAAACGAAGGCCAAGGCCTTCTGTTTCGCTGCCCGATGTGCGGTGCGCGCAATTATGTCGAACGTTTCGACGCAGACGATGGCTCGGTGTTGTACGAGCAGATTGAAGGCCGTCCGAATCCCGGCCCGATGGCCGTTTGAATTCCAGTCATCGGCGCCTCGCCATCAGTCGAATATTTGAGTCTCCATTCCATGAATAGTCCCAACACCGCCGGCGCGCCGTTCAGCGAATTGCCGCTACCGGCCGCGACGATCGCCAATCTGACGCAACTTGGCTACGTCGACATGACGCCGATTCAGGCCGCGAGTCTGCCGATCGCGCTCGCCGGGCAGGATCTGATTGCGCAGGCGAAAACCGGCAGCGGCAAGACCGCGGCGTTTTCGCTTGCATTGCTCAATCGTCTCGACGTGCGCAACTTCGCCGTGCAGGCCATGGTGCTGTGCCCCACGCGCGAACTCGCCGATCAGGTCACGCAGGAAATCCGCCGCCTCGCTCGCGCCGAGGAAAACGTCAAGGTGCTGACGCTGTGCGGCGGCACGCCGATGCGTCCGCAGACCGCGAGCCTCGAACACGGCGCACATATCGTGGTCGGCACGCCGGGGCGCATCATGGATCACCTCGAACGCGGCAGTCTGCCGTTGCAATCGCTGAACACGCTGGTACTCGACGAAGCGGACCGCATGCTCGACATGGGTTTTTTCGACGACATCGCCACGGTGGTGCGGCAATGTCCGAAAGAACGTCAAACGCTCCTTTTTTCGGCGACGTATCCCGAAGGCATCGTCAAATTGAGCCAGCAGTTCCTACGCAATCCGAAAGAAGTGAAGCTCGCCGAGCGGCACGACAACACCAAGATTCGCCAGCGTTTCTACGAAGTGACCGAGGACGAGCGTCTGCATGCAGTTGGCCTGTTGCTGAACCACTATCGGCCGGTCAGCACGCTCGCGTTCTGCAACACCAAACAGCAGTGTCGCGATCTGCTCGACGTGCTTCGGGCGCAAGGTTTTCATGCGCTCGCGCTGCATGGCGAACTCGACCAGCGCGAACGCGATCAGGTGCTGATCCAGTTTGCGAACCGCAGCTGCTCCGTGCTGGTTGCAACGGACGTCGCCGCGCGCGGTCTCGACATCGCGCAACTCGAGGCGGTGATCAACGTGGACGTGACGCCTGATCCGGAAGTGCATGTGCACCGTATTGGCCGCACCGGTCGCGCCGACCAGGAAGGCTGGGCGCTGAGCCTCGCGAGCATGAACGAGATGGGCCGCGTCGGCAATCTCGAACATGCGCAGAAGCGCGACGTGGAATGGCACAAGCTGTCGGAACTGAAAAGCGAGAGCAACGAACCGCTGCTGCCGCCCATGGAGACGCTGCAGATTCTCGGCGGCCGCAAGGAAAAGATCCGTCCCGGCGATGTGCTCGGCGCGCTCACCGGCGAAGCGGGCTTTGCCGGTTCGCAGATTGGCAAGATCAATGTGACCGAGATGTCCACCTACGTCGCGGTAGAACGCAGCATCGCGCGCGACGCGGTGCGCAAGCTGAGCGCCGGCAAGGTGAAAGGCAAGAAAGTCAAAGTGCGTCTGATGGACGACGCCTGATCGCGTGGCGGCGCGCTGGCCGTTGTGCTTGCGCGATCGTACGGGTCGCGCAAGCGCTTTGCATCACGTCGCATCGCATCGCATTTCGTCATATTGCCAGGCTCTCCGCGCGGCTTCCCATGCATCCCGCAGAGCGCCGACCCCGCTGTGTCCCGTACCAAAGCGCCTTTGCGCCTGTCATGACGTAAACGCATGCCGCGCATGACAAAGTTTCGATTGTGACGCTTCATTGGCTGATGCCTAATTCATCGACCGGAACGGACGGCCTCGCTATGGCTGTTCGTCAATCCGCTGCCGGATGGAAAGGGAGACGCCTTATGCAGAGCGCTACGCAAACCCGCTCGAAATTGCCTGACGTAGGCACGACGATATTTACCGTGATCGGCCAGCTTGCCGCGCAGTACGACGCGCTGAACCTGTCGCAAGGCGCGCCGAATTTCGCGCCGGACCCGAAACTCGTGGACGGTGTCGCGCAAGCCATGCGCGCCGGTCACAACCAGTACGCGCCGATGGCCGGCATCGCCCCATTGCGTGAAGCGCTCGCCGACAAGGTCGAGACGCTCTACGGCGTGCGCTACGATCCCGCCACTGAAGTCACCGTGATCGCCAGCGCGAGCGAAGGCTTGTACTCGGCGATCAGCGCGCTCGTGCATCCCGGCGACGAGGTAATCTACTTCGAGCCTTCGTTCGACAGCTACGGCCCAATCGTCCGCCTGCAAGGTGCGACGCCGGTGCCCATCAAACTGTCGCTGGACGACTTCCGCGTGGACTGGGACGAGGTCGCCGCGGCGATTACGCCTAGGACGCGGATGATTATCATCAACACGCCGCACAATCCGACGGCCACGGTATTGCGTGAGGCAGACGTCGCGCGGCTCAAGGCGATCACGCGCAACACCGATATCGTGATACTGGCCGACGAGGTGTACGAACACGTGGTGTTCGACGGCGCTAAACATCAGAGCATGGCTTGCGACGCCGAACTGGCGGAGCGCAGCGTGATCGTGTCGTCGTTCGGCAAGTCGTATCACGTGACCGGATGGCGCGTAGGCTATTGCCTTGCGCCAGCCGCGCTGATGGATGAGATCCGCAAGGTCCATCAGTTCATGGTGTTTTCCGCCGACACGCCGATGCAGTACGCGTTCGTCGATGCGTTGGCGAATCGCGACAGCTATCTCGGCTTGTCTGTGTTCTACCAGCAAAAGCGTGATCTGCTGATCGACGCATTGCGCGGTTCACGCTTCGAACTGTTGCCGAGCGAAGGCTCGTTCTTCATGCTCGCGCGCTTCCGCGGCTTCTCTGAAGAAAGCGACAGCGACTTCGTTTTACGTCTGATTCGCGACGCGCGCGTTGCCACGATTCCGCTTTCCGCTTTCTATACCGATGGCACCGACTCCGGTTTGATTCGCCTGAGCTTCTCGAAGGACGACGCAACGCTGCTCGAAGGTGCGCGGCGTTTGTGCGAAATCTGATGACGCGCTGCATGCATGCGTGACGACACTATCGAACCAGAAAAGGATCTGCCGATGACATTGCTCAAGCCTCTCTTCGCGCTGGTCTGCGCGTGCGCGTCGCTGATAGGCATACCTGCCGCGAGCGCAGCCGATACGTCCACATTGCGTTTTGGACTTGAAGCACAGTATCCGCCGTTCGAATCGAAGGGTGCCAATGGCGAGTTGCAAGGCCTCGATATCGACGTGGGAAATGCCGTGTGCGCGGCCGCGCACATGACCTGCAAATGGGTCGAAACATCATTCGATGGCTTGATCCCTGCATTGCAGGGTCGCAAGTTCGACGCAATCAATTCGGCGATGAACGCGACGGAAAAGCGCCGTCAGGCGATCGATTTCACGGCGGTGGTTTATCGCGTGCCGTCACAGTTGATTGCAAAGCGCGACAGCGGTTTGCTACCGACTCCGGAATCGTTAAAGGGCAAACGTGTCGGCGTGTTGCAGGCGTCCATTCAGGAGAACTTTGCGAAAGCGCATTGGGAGCCGGCTGGCGTGACTATCGTTCCGTATCAGGATCAGAATCAGGCGTATGCGGACCTTCTGGCGGGGCGTCTGGATGCCACGCTCGTGCTGGCGCCGGCGGGGCAGACCGGATTTCTTTCCAAGCCTGAAGGCAAGGACTATGCGTTCGTCGGCCAGCCCGTGCGCGACGACAGGATTCTCGGCAGCGGCATTGCATACGGGATTCGTAAAGGCGATACCGCGCTGCGTGACAGGTTGAACGCGGCCATCGCGAAAGTGCAGGCCGACGGCACCGTGAAGACGCTTGCCGCAAAATATCTCGGCAATATCGATGTGAGCGTGAAGTAGGTTTTCTGGTATGCGGGACGCGCGGGCGGTGGCGACATGCAGACGCAACGGGGGAGCGTTTCTGCCCACGCGTGTATGAGAATCCGAACAGCAAAAAGCCCGGTTAGCGTTCGCTAACCGGGCTTTGAATTCTTTGGTGGGGCGTGAGTGACTCGAACACTCGACCTACGGATTAAGAGTCCGCTGCTCTACCAACTGAGCTAACGCCCCAAACAGAAGCGAAATTATGCAGCAACTTTTCGGGATTGCCAAGTCCCTTTAGCAGATTTCCTAAAAAATCCGCGCGACAAAGTGGAGGGCTGCCTCTCCCGATAAACGGCATCCAGAAAGCCGCGCGATTCATCGTCCCGGTATCATGTTGCGGACACCTTGCCGTTCGACGCGTCGCGCGGCTTTTGATCCGGGGGACGCCATGGATGACAAAGAGATTACGGAACTGCTGGATCGCATCCTTGCGCCATGGGTGAGAGCGTTGACGCTCACGCCGGTTAAAGTGGACGACGAAAGCGCGACGCTGCGTCTGCCGTTTTCCGGCGGCCTGCGCCACTCGGGCGGCGTGATCTGCGGCCAGGTGTTCATGGCCGCCGCCGACACCGCGATGATCGTCGCCATTTCGGCCGCTCTCGGCGGTTTCAAGCCGATGAGCACCGTGTCACTCAACATCAATTTCATGCGCACGGTCCGTAAGGGCGACGTGCTGATCACCGCGCGCGTGCTGCGCATGGGCCGCAATCTCGTGTTTGGCGAAGTCGAATTGTTCGATGAAAGCGGCAACATGGCCGTTCACGCCACGACCACTTACGCGCTGCTCGATTAGCGGCAGTCATCGGCGGCTTAAGAGGAACTGACAGGATGTTCGATCAGGTCGTATTCGCCGGCGGCGGCAATCGCTGCTGGTGGCAGGCAGGTTTCTGGGACGTCGTCCAGCCGGAACTGCATATTCGCCCTCGTGTCATCACCGGCATTTCGGCTGGCGCGGCGACCGCGTGCATGCTTTACACGAACGACTCGGCCTCGGTCATGCGCTATTACGAGGAGGCGCTGCGCCACAATACGCGCAACGCTTACTGGGGCAATCTGTTGCGCGGCCAGTCGGTGTTTCCGCATTACCGCATTTACCGGCAGGCGCTGCTGGACATTTACGGCGACAAATTTTCGACGCTTGCTGACGCCAGCGCGCCGGAAATCCGCATCGGCGTGTCGCATCTGCCGCGTTGGCTCGGCGCGCGCAGCGCGGTCGCGGCCGGTTTGATCGCATACAACATCGAAAAATATGTTCGCAAGACGCTGCATCCCACGCTTGGACAAACGTTAGGTTTTCATCCTGAGTTCGTGCGGGCGCAGGATTGCGCAACCGTCGAAGATCTTGCGGATCTGATCCTGCAATCGTCGAGTACGCCGCCTTTTACTCCGGTCTTGCGGCGCAACGGGCGGCCGGTGCTCGACGGCGGCATGGTCGACAACGTCCCTGTCGGTGCGCTCGACGCCGACGCGCCCGGCAATGTGCTGGTGATGGTCACGCGGCTGTATCCAAGGCCGCAGATGTTCGTCGTCCCGCACGGCGTGCAGCAACGGCTCTACGTGCAGCCGTCGCGCAAGGTGCCGATCTCGAGCTGGGATTACACCAGCCCGGCGCAGATGGCGCATGCGTACAACCTCGGTCGCACCGACGGTGAGACGTTTCTCGAACGCCTTCCAGGTCTGCTGGACGCGAGCGCGAGGAACGAGACGGCTCAGGTGTCTCTCTAGCCGGAGTGCCGGTCGAAGGCGGTCATCAGGCGCGCGCTCGCAGGAAAAAGAAAGGCGCCCAGAGGCGCCTTGGCTTGCAGGTACAGCGGTTTTATCGCCGGCGTCCGCCCTGCAACGCTTCGGGATTGGCGACGCTCGCGGTGTCGCCCGCATCGAACGCGAGGATGTTCCTGAAAGCCGCGGTGAAGTACTGCTCATAGCTCTCGCGCTCCACATAGCCGATGTGCGGCGTGCAGATCACGTTTTCCATGCGCAGCAGGCTGTAGCCCTGCAGGATAGGCTCGCTTTCGTACACGTCGATCGCGACCATCCCCGGACGGTTGTGCGACAGCGCGTTGACCAGCGCATTCTCGTCGAGCAGTTCGGCCCGGCTCGTGTTCACGAGCAACGCGGTCGGCTTCATCCGCATCAGATCTTCCTGCTTGACGATGCCACGCGTGTCGTCATGCAGACGCAAATGCAGCGACAGCACATCGCTCTGTTCGAAGAGCGCCTCGCGGCTCTCCGCCACGCCGTAACCGTCGGCGCGCGCGGCTTCGCGCGAATGTTCACGGCCCCAGATCAGCACGTTCATGCCGAAAGCCTTGCCATAGCCGGCAACCAGGCGCCCGATCTTGCCGTAACCCCAGATGCCGAGCGTCTGCCCGCGCAGGACCTGACCTAAACCGAAGTTCGGTGGCAGCGCCGACGTCTTCAGCCCCGACTGCTGCCAGGCGCCCTGCTTAAGGTTTGCTACGTATTGCGGAATGCGGCGTTGCGCGGCCATGATGAGAGCCCAGGTCAGCTCGGCCGGTGCATATGGCGAACCCGTGCCTTCCAGCACGGCAATGCCGCGTTCGGTACAGGCGTGCAGGTCGATGTGGCTCGACACTTTGCCCGTCTGGCTGATCATGCGCAAACGCGGCAGTTTGTCGAGCAGTTGGGAGTTGATGCGGGTACGTTCGCGAATCAGCACGAGCGCATCGACTTCGGACAGACGGCTTGCGAGTTGTCCAAGACCGCGAACTGTATTGTTGAAAACCTTGACCTCATGGTCGGCCAGCAAATGAAAGCAATCGAGCTTGCGGACGGCGTCCTGGTAATCGTCGAGGATGGCAATCTTCATGATGTCTGTCTTGCGACGCACCTTGGCGGTGCGGAACGGAGTGTTATGCTGACTGTCCCACCATGTGACCTAGGTCACATGCCGGACTGGCTGGATGCCTTACCGTAGAAGCTCCCGCAAAAGACGGCGGCGCCACAGTAAGGCCGATTGACATCGTTTTTAACAGTTTGTTGCGTGTAGAGGCAAGCCGCTTTACAGACGGTTGCAGAAGCCGTCCGCCGGCGCCCCGCCCAGCAAGCCGTGTAGCCCAATGATGACCTGCGCAATGGCGCGTCGGAATCGTTTGAAACCGGGTTGAATCTGGTCCGATCCCTGACGCGATGTATTGAACGCCTCTCGCGAGCAGCGTCCATTTCTGGGCTTGTACCGTTTTTCTATTGTTATCAAAACGGAGACAGGTCGATGAATCTTCCCTCGTTCGAAGGACAGTCCGCCATTCAAACGTCCGCAGGCGCACCCGCCTGGGTCAAGCACCAGAAACTGATCGAGTGGGTCCAGCGGGTCGCCGCCTTGACCCAGCCCGAGACGATCGTCTGGTGTGACGGCTCCAAGGAGGAATATGACCG
The DNA here is from genome assembly GCF_039621805.1 of Paraburkholderia sp. PREW-6R. Lineage (NCBI taxonomy): Bacteria > Pseudomonadati > Pseudomonadota > Betaproteobacteria > Burkholderiales > Burkholderiaceae > Paraburkholderia > Paraburkholderia sp. PREW-6R. The sequence goes on from NZ_CP155073.1 coordinate 77,175, forward strand.
CCTGTGTGCTCAGATGGTCGAAGCGGGCACCCTCCGCCAGCTCAATCCAGCGAAACGTCCCAATTCCTATCTGGCGTGGTCCGATCCTTCCGACGTCGCGCGTGTCGAAGATCGCACCTTTATCTGCTCGCAACGTCCCGAAGATGCGGGCCCGACGAACAACTGGATCGCGCCGGCTGAAATGCGTTCCACGCTCGACGGTCTGTTCGAAGGCGCCATGCGCGGCCGCACGATGTATGTCGTGCCGTTCTCGATGGGCCCGCTCGGTTCGCCGATTGCGCACATTGGCGTGGAACTGAGCGACAGTCCCTACGTGGTGACCAACATGCGGATTATGACCCGCATGGGCCGCAAGGTGTACGACGTGCTGGGCGAAGACGGCGAATTCGTGCCGTGTGTTCACTCGGTGGGCGCACCGCTCGCAGCCGGCGCGCAGGACGTGCCGTGGCCGTGCAACGACACGAAGTACATTGTTCACTTCCCGGAGTCGCGTGAAATCTGGAGCTATGGGTCGGGTTACGGCGGCAACGCACTGCTCGGCAAGAAATGCTTTGCGCTGCGTATCGCGTCGACCATGGGCCGCGACGAAGGCTGGCTCGCCGAACACATGCTGATTCTCGGCGTGACTTCGCCGGACGGTCACAAGCATCACGTGGCAGCGGCGTTTCCGTCGGCGTGCGGCAAGACCAATTTCGCGATGCTGATTCCGCCGCAAGGGCTGAGCGGCTGGACCATCTCCACGATTGGCGACGACATCGCGTGGATCAAGCCGGGCAAGGACGGCCGCCTCTACGCAATCAATCCGGAAGCCGGCTATTTCGGCGTGGCACCCGGCACGAGCGAAAAGACCAATTACAACGCCATGGCCACGCTGAAGGAAAACGTGATCTTCACGAACGTCGCGCTGACCGACGACGGCGATGTTTGGTGGGAAGGCATGACCGACGAGCCGCCGGCGCATCTGATCGACTGGCAGGGCAACGACTGGACGCCGGCTGACGCGAAGAAAAGCGGCCGCAAGGCAGCGCATCCGAATGCGCGCTTTACAGCGCCGGCCTCGCAGTGCCCCTCGATCGACGCGGACTGGGAGAATCCCGCGGGCGTGGCGATCGACGCGTTCATCTTCGGCGGCCGCCGCTCCACGACCGTTCCGCTCGTCACGGAAGCGCGTAACTGGGTCGAAGGCGTGTACATGGCCGCGACTATGGGCTCGGAGACCACAGCCGCCGCGGCGGGCCAGCAGGGCGTCGTGCGTCGCGATCCGTTCGCGATGCTGCCGTTCTGCGGCTACAACATGAGCGACTATTTCGGTCACTGGCTGAAAACCGGCGAGCGGCTTGCGCAAATGAACGCGAAGCTGCCGAAAATCTTCTGCGTGAACTGGTTCCGCAAAGACGCAAACGGCAAGTTCGTATGGCCGGGCTTCGGCGAGAACATGCGGGTGCTCGGCTGGATGGTCGGGCGCATCGAGGGCACGACGCAGGGTGAAGAGCATGCGTTCGGGCTGTCGCCGCACTATGACGACATCGACTGGAGCGGCTTGAATTTCACCCGCGAGCAGTTCGAGCAGGTCATTTCCGTCGATGACAACGCTTGGCGCGACGAACTCGCGCTCCACGCGGAATTGTTCGACACGCTGCAGCACGGACTGCCGCCAGCGCTCGCCCAAGCGAAGGCCTCGCTGGAAGCCAAGCTTGTCGCCTGATTAGGTGAGTGGTCACTTCGCAGAAAAGCCGCCTTTGGGCGGCTTTTTTCATTTGTGGCGGCTGTGAAAGCGGCAAGCGGCCGAGTCCAGGCGCTTAGCGCGACATCTGCGTCTGTTCGAACAAAAAAGACAGTGCAAGCTGCACTGCAGCAGATTGTTGCTGCCGACGGAACAATTGACGCTCGTGCCCTACATTGGAGAGTACAGTCGCACGAATTTCTACATATTTTCCGCTATCGCGGGCAACTTCTGCACGATTTCACGAGTCGTAGGAGAATTCCAAGTTCGCTTCGCTGGTTTTCACCGATTGTCAGGAAGCAGTAACAAGGCAGGAGTTGTCAAATGGATCATTTGCAGTCGATGCGAGTTTTCGTCAAAGTGGCGGATCTCGGCAGTTTTGCCCGCGCTGCGAGCGCGATGGATATTTCCAACGCAGTTGCCACCCGTCACGTTGCCGACCTCGAAGGCCGTCTTGGTACGCGGCTGCTCAATCGCACAACCCGCAGCCTCTCCCTGACCGAGTCCGGCCAGGTTTATCTGGAACGTGCCCGCCAGATTCTCGACGAACTGGAAGACGTCGAGCAGATGGTGGTGGCGCGTAATCACGAGCCGGTCGGCACGTTGCGGATCGTTGCGCCCGTGGTGTTTGGGCTGCACAACCTTGCGCCCGTGTTGCAAACCTATGCGGAACGCTATCCCAAAGTTATTCCCGACGTTACGCTAGTTGACCGTCAGGTCGATCTGGTCGAAGAAGGTTTCGACGTCGGCGTGGTGATCGCGCGGCAAATGCGCAGCGCGAGCATCGTTACGCGGCGGCTCACTACCGGTTGCATGACCGTGTGCGCAACGCCGGCTTATCTGGAAAAGCATGGCGTGCCCACGCGGCCGGAGCACTTGCTGGAGCATCCGTGCCTGAGCCTGCCGTCCGAGTATTGGGGCGACGAGCGGGTATTCACGGGCCCGGAAGGTGAGGTGCGGGTGCGTCCGTCGAATGTGATCGTCGCGAACAATACCGAAATGTTGCGGCAATTCGCATTGCTCGGCATGGGTATCGCGATTTTGCCGAGCTATCTGATTGGCCGTGATATGACGCGTGGTCGTCTGGTGCGTCTGCTGGGTGATTACCGTTTGCCGCAGGTCGAGATCAACATTGCGTATCCGAGCCGTCGGCACTTGCCAGCGAAGGTGCGCACGTTCATCGATCACCTGGTCGAGCATTTCAGCCAGACGCCGAACAGCCTGCTCGGCGAACAGTGGATCAAGGACGGCGTAGAACAACCCGTCAGGCCGATGGCGCTCGAATCGCAGGAGCCTATGCCGCCGGAAGCGTTCGACGGCGCAGAACCGCTCTCACGCCTGCTGGACAGCGAGTTGTCCCCCGTGCCGAAGACGTTGGCCAAGCAGACGAACCGTCCGCAGTCCGCGGCGTTGTCACCGCTTTGATCTGGGAGCGGGGCTTGAGCGGGGCTTGAGCCGGATATAAGCCGGACTGAACCGAATCGGGCCGCGTTGAAGACGGTCGCGGTTGGCAAAAGAAAAAGCGCAGTCACCTGTCAGTGACTGCGCTTTTTTGTTTAAGGGCCGCGTGACTTACGAACTCGTCTTGCGAGCCACCGACTTTTTGGCCGGCGCCTTCTTGGCCGCCGCCGATTTAGCTGCCGTTCTGGTCGCCGCCGTTTTCGTAGCGGCCGTCTTTTTGGCCGCAGCTTTCTTCGCGGCCGGCGCGGTCTGCACGGCAACCTGCGTGTCTTCTTCGTCTTCGGCTTCCGGGCCCGCTTTCGCTGCGGACTTCGCCGCCGCTGTCTTGGCCGCCGTTTTCGCCGACGGCTCCTTTTTCTCGAATTCAAAGCCGATCTTGCCGTCGTTCTGCTTGACGAGGAACGCCTTGAAGTTGCGGCCGGTACGCGACGACTTGAAATTCGTCAGCAGATCGGTGCGACCTTCTTCGAGCAGCTTGGCCATCTGCTCACGGGGAATCTCCTGTTGCAGGATCACCTTGCCGGAGCGGAAGTCACAAGTCTTGGGATTGGTGACCGAATTCTCGCAGACATAGCTCATACCGAGCTCGAACACGCGGCCTTTACACTTCGGGCAGGCGCCAACCGGCTGCTGGTCGGAGAAATCAGGCGGTTCGCCGTCATCCCCACCTGAGTCCTGGCCGAAGTCGAACTCCAGCTTGAAGTTCTTGATCTCGTCGTCGAACGAGAGCTTGAGGATCGCGGAGAACGGGCGCCCCATCTTGCTGCGAAAGCCCGACAGCGGTCCGATCGTCTTGTTCCCGAGCAACTCTTCGACTTCCTCGATCTCGAACTGACGGCCGCCCGGAATCTTGGAGATTGAGAACTCGCACTTCGAGCAGGCGAAGCGACGGTAGTTCTCTTTCACCAGGCCGCCGCAGTTCGGACAAGGTGTCTGCAGCGTCGCGTAATCGCCGGGGATAGTATCCGAGTCGTATTCCTTCGCGCGCTTGACGATAGTTTGCGTCATGCGGGCGATCTCCTGCATGAACGCGTCGCGCGGCAGGTTGCCGCGCTCCATTTGCGACAGCTTGTATTCCCATTCGCCAGTCAACTCCGGCGCGGTCAATTCCTTCACGCCGAGGCCGCGCAACAGCGTCATGAGCTGGAACGCCTTCGCGGTCGGAATCAGATCGCGCCCTTCACGCACCAGATACTTTTCACCCAGTAATCCTTCGATGATCGCCGCGCGCGTAGCCGGCGTGCCGAGACCTTTCGCAGCCATCGCTTCGCGCAATTCGTCGTCTTCGACGAGCTTGCCGGCGCCTTCCATGGCCGACAACAGCGTTGCTTCGTTGTAGCGTGCGGGCGGCTTTGTCACCAGTTGCTGCGCGGCGATCTTGTCGGTTTTGACCTTTTCGTCTTTCTGCACCGGCACGAGGTTCGCATCTTCGCCGCTTATTTCGCGGCCGTAGATTTGCAGCCAGCCAGGTTCGACCAGCACCTTGCCTTCGGTCTTGAAGTGATGACCCACCACTTCGGTGATCCGCGTGGTCACGCGATATTCGGCGGCGGGGAAGAACACCGCCAGGAAGCGCTTCACCACCAGGTCGTACAGTTTCTGTTCCGGCTCGGACAGATTTTTTGGCGCCTGAAGCGTGGGGATAATGGCGAAGTGGTCGCTGATCTTCGAATTATCGAAAATGCGTTTGTTCGGCTTCACCCAGCCCTTGTCGAGCACCTGCTTGGCGAACGGCAGATAGTTGTTGCTCTCCTTGAGCATGCCGAGCGTTTCTTTGACCGTGTCCATGTAATCCTCGGGCAGCGCACGCGCGTCGGTCCGGGGATAGGTCAGCACCTTGTGCTTTTCATAGAGCGCCTGGGCGAGGCCGAGCGTGTTCTTGGCCGAAAAGCCAAAACGCCCGTTGGCTTCGCGCTGCAAGCTGGTCAGGTCGAATAGTGCCGGCGACAGTTGCGTAGAGGGTTTCGATTCCTCGGTCACCGTACCGATCTGGCCGCGGCAGGCAGCGACGATCGTCTCTGCCGCGGGCAGCGCCCACAGGCGCGAGTCGCGCTTCTCGGGATCGAACTCGTCACGCTTGAACTTCGGGTCGAACCAACGGCCCTCGTAGAAACCCGCCGCGCACACGAATTCCGCTTTCACTTCCCAATAATCGCGCGGCACGAAGCGGCGAATCTTTTCTTCGCGCTCCACCACGATCGACAGCGTCGGCGTTTGCACCCGGCCCACAGTCGTCAGGAAGAAGCCGCCGCCTTTGCTGTTGAACGCCGTCATCGCGCGCGTGCCGTTGATGCCGACGAGCCAGTCCGCTTCCGAACGACAGCGCGCGGCGTCGGCGAGCGGCTGCATTTCCTCGTCGCTGCGCAGACGCGCAAAGCCGTCGCGGATCGCCGCAGGCGTCATGGACTGCAGCCACAGGCGTTGCACCGGCTGTTTGGCTTTGGCGTGCTGCGCGATCAGGCGGAAAATCAGCTCGCCCTCGCGCCCCGCGTCGCATGCGTTGATGAGGCGATCGATGTCCTTGCGCTTGAGCAGCTTGGTCAGCACCTTCAGGCGCGACTCGCTTTTGGCAATCGGATTCAGATCGAAATGCGGTGGAATGACGGGCAGGTTGGCGAAGCTCCACTTGCCCCGCTTGACTTCATAGTCTTCGGGCGCGGCGATTTCCAGCAGATGGCCGACTGCCGAGGAAAGGACGTAGTCGTCGCTTTCGTAGTACTCGTCATGCTTGGTAAAGCCGCCCAAAGCGCGCGCGATGTCGTTCGCGACGGAAGGCTTTTCGGCGATGATCAGTGCTTTGGACATGACTCGATGTGAGGTTGGTAGAACCGGGTTGATGGTCTTGAGTGCGCGAATCAGCGCGCGACCCTCGTTTGCGACCTTTGCGACCCTTTGACGACCGCTTTATAGCACACGCAGCAAACGCGACGTGTCAAGTGCCATAAAAGCGCGCCATCATAATTGCGCGTTCAGCCGTTGAGCAAGCCTTGCAGACGGACCATGCGCCGCTTGCAACGCCCGCGCCGCCTGTACCCAAGGCCGTGGCGCGCTGTGTCAGGCAACTGCCAGCGCGGGCCGCAGTTTCGGCGCGCCACTCACGCCCGGCAACGCCGTCAGGTCATGCAACATCCTCTCCACGATAGCCGCCTGCGGCAACACGGTGCCGAAAAAACGTGTCGTTACCGAGTCTTCGATCAGGATCGTCGGAAAATTCTCAACGTCCAGATCGTCGAAGCGATCCGCGTGGGTTTCAATGTCGATCCATGCAAAACAGATGTCAGGGTGCCGCTCGGCCAGCTTGTCGAAAGCCTCCCGATACTCACGACAGGTTCCGCACCACTCCGCGCACAGGCAGGCAACGAACAGCGTGTCGGGGTCGTTGACGCACTCGGCGATCCGGTCTTGGTCGGTGTCGAGATTCAGCGCGGGCATGGCGGTTCCTTGCGTACTTTTGTCAGGTGCTTTGGCGCGAATGTAGCATGGCCGATCCCGGACCGTGGTCAACCCTGACGAGTACGGGGTCAGCCACGGCTTGCCCGCATGAAGCGTCCGCCCGGCAGCGCGCTGACCAGGCCGTCGAGTTCGAGTCGCAGCAACGTGGTTTGTAATGCGGTGTCCTCCATCTCGGTACGGGCAGCAAGATTTTCAAGCGTGGTGGGCGAATGGCCCAGCGCCGCGAGCAATCGCTCGGCTTGCGGATCGGGCGCGGACGCGGCGCCACACGCGGGCTCAGACTCCGCGGGGCGCCCGATGCAGGTTGCCGGCCCCACTTCGGTTCTCCCATCAAGCTTGTCCCCACGCTCTGCGGCGCGTGCCGCAGCCGACCCTGTGTGCTTTGCCGCGCGCCGGGCGAAACCCAGTTCCTCCAGCACTTCGTCCGGCGTTTCGACGAGCTTCGCCCCTTGTTTGATCATCCGATGGCATCCGCGCGACAGCGGCGCGTGAATCGAACCGGGCAGCGCAAAAATATCGCGCCCCATTTCGTTGGCAAGCCGCGCGGTAATGAGCGATCCAGAACGCATGGCCGCTTCAACGATCACCACACCGCTGACGAGCCCCGCAATCAGACGGTTGCGCTGCGGGAAGTTGGCGGCGCGCGCGGGCGTGCCGAGCGGCCATTCCGACAGAATCGCGCCCTGTACGGCGATCTGCCATGCCAAAGCATGATGCGCCGCCGGATATACGAGGTCCGCGCCGGTGCCGATCACCGCAACTGTGCTGCCGACGCCGCTGAGCCCGCCCCGATGCGCCGCGCCGTCTATCCCAAGCGCGAGCCCGGACACGACAGCAACCCCGGCCGCCGCCAGCTCCCGGCCGAACCGCTCCGCATCTTCGACGCCTTGAGGCGTTGCGCTGCGGCTTCCGACAATTGCAATTGCCTTCTCATGCAGCAATTCGAGCCGGCCTTTTATATAGAGCATTGGCGGCGGATCAGGCATGGTCAGCAGCGCGGGCGGATAAGCCGGGTCGTCGAGCATGACGACCTGGTTGCCGGGTTGGTCGCACCAGTTCACCACCGCTTCGAGCTGGGCGTCGAATTCCGGACCGGTCGGCGCCAGCGCCGCGCGCGCGGCGGCTTCGCCGGCGATGTCGGCGAGCGCCTCGTGCGACTGCGCGAAAATCGTTTCCGGCAGGCCAAATGTGGTGAGCAACAGACGCAGGGCCGCCGGTTTCAGCCCCGGCGCAAGCGAGAGCCGCAGCCACGCGGCAAGTTCAGAAACGGTTGCGGGCAAGGTGTGCATCGTGGGTCGGTCCTCCTGCTGGGCCTGCGGGCAGGCGGGCGCCATGCTAAAATTTTCATCATCCGAAATAATGTCAGCGCCGCGCCCACCCGCGCGGGCTCATCGTTTGGCGCATGGAGTGCGCGTTGAATCGAACTGGTTCGACACCATCTATCCTGTGCGTATTGCGATGCGCCCACCATTCGGCCGAATGGCTAACGCGAGCTCTTTGCCGGTCGGCGGCGCCTAAAATCACACTCGAGATCATGGCTTTACTGAATATCCTCAATTACCCGGACAAGCGGTTGCACAAGGTCGCCAAGCCGGTCGAACAGGTCAACGAGCGCATCCGCCGCCTCGTCGCGGACATGGCCGAAACGATGTACGCGGCACCTGGCGTCGGCCTTGCCGCCACGCAGGTGGACGTGCACGAACGCGTGATCACGATCGACGTATCGGACGATCACAACGAATTGCTCGTCTTCATTAACCCGGAAATCATCTGGTCGAGCGACGAGAAGAAACTCTCGGAAGAAGGCTGTCTCTCGGTGCCGGGCATATACGACAACGTCGAGCGCGCGGAGAAAGTGCGCGTGCGCGCGCTGAACGAAAAGGGCGAAACCTTCGAGCTGGATTGCGAAGCGCTGCTCGCGGTGTGCATCCAGCACGAGATGGATCATCTGATGGGCCGCGTGTTCGTCGAGTATCTGTCTTCGCTGAAACAGACGCGTATCAAGAGCAAGATGAAGAAGCTCGCCCACGCCATGTAATGCGCGTTCACCTCGCTTTCGGCACCCGTTCATGAGTCATTCGTTGCGCGTCATTTTCGCCGGTACGCCGGAATTCGCGGCGGCCGCGCTCGCCGCGATTCACGGCGCCGGTTTTCCGGTGCCGCTCGTGCTCACGCAGCCCGATCGCCCGGCCGGGCGTGGCATGAAGTTGCAGGCCAGCCCGGTGAAGCGTTATGCGCTGGAGCATGGCCTTGCCGTTGCGCAGCCGCCTTCGTTGCGGCGCGCCGGGAAATACCCGGCCGAGGCCGCCGCGGCAATCGACCAGTTGCGCGCCACGCCGCACGACGTGATGGTCGTGGCCGCATACGGGCTGATCCTGCCGCAGGAGGTACTCGACATTGCGCCATATGGCTGCATCAACATCCACGGTTCGCTGCTGCCGCGCTGGCGCGGCGCTGCGCCGATCCATCGCGCGATCGAAGCGGGGGACGCGGAAACGGGCATCACCTTGATGCAGATGGACGCCGGGCTCGACACCGGCGCGATGCTTGGCGAGGCACGCACGCCGATCTCGAACGACGACACCACGGCCACGCTGCACGATCGCCTCGCGCAAGACGGTGCGCGGCTGATCGTCGAAGCGTTGAGCGAACTCGAGCGCAACGGCAAACTGGACGCAACCCCTCAGCCTGCCGACGGCGTGACCTACGCAGAAAAGATCGGCAAGCACGAAGCCGCGCTCGACTGGAAGCGCGCGGCGGACGTACTGGCGCGCCAGGTGCGTGCGTTCGATCCTTTCCCAGGCGGAGTCGGCACACTGGAAGACGGCACCTCGATCAAGATCTGGGGTGCAACGCCTGTTGCCGCCAGCGGGCACGGGCGCGCCGAGCCCGGCACGATCACGGAGGTCTCGCCGGAAGGCGTGGTTGTCGCATGCGGAGAAGGCGCGCTGCGTCTCACGCAACTGCAAAAACCGGGTGGCAAGCGCCTGCCGGTGCGCGAGTTTCTCGCCGGCTCCGCGCTGGCCGTGGGGCAGCGCTTTCAACTCCCCAAAGCAGAAAAATAACGCGTCGTTCACGGCTTGAACATCCGCCATCCGGCCGATGTTCAAGTCCGCCGCGTCAAGTGCGCCGCGCGTTAGAATCCTTGATGCAATCACGCTGGTTCGAGGATTTCATGTTCGGCATCACCCATTTCGAGTTTTTTGTCGTCGCGGTCTTTTTATTGAACGTGACGCCTGGTCCGGACACCGCCTACATTGTCGGCCGGAGCGTCGCCCAAGGGCGCGGGGCGGGCCTGATGTCCGCGCTTGGAATTTCCGCTGGCTGCTGCGTGCACTCGCTGGCTTGCGCGTTTGGGCTGACTGCGCTGCTTGCCGCATCGGCCACTGCGTTTACGGTCATCAAATTCGTCGGCGCCATGTATCTGATGTATCTCGGCGTGCGGCTGATCTTCGTCAGGCCGCAAGCGGAAGAGGCGCGGGGCGAAGCGCGGGCGGCCGGCACGCCGAGGTCGCTGCGGCAGCTCTTTCTGCAAGGCTTCTGGACCAATGTGCTGAATCCAAAAGTCGTGCTGTTCTTCGTTTCGTTCTTTCCTCAGTTCGTCACGACCGGCAGCGACCATAAAGCGCTGGCGTTCCTCACGCTTGGCGCCGTATTCGTCGTGATGAGCATGCTCTGGAACAGCTTCGTCGCGTGGATTGCAGGCAGCGTGACGCGGCGCTTCTCCGGCAAGCCCGGCTTGAAAAAGTGGCTGGACCGCGGGGTCGGCAGCGCTTTTGTCGGCTTGGGCCTCAAGCTTGCGACTGCTTCAAGATGATTGAATTTTTCCGGCGCGCCCTTATCTAACGTTTTGCTTACAATCAGGCGCCGTACTCTACGGCGCAGATGAGATTCGCGTCAGCAAGGAGTAGCAAACATGTTCAACTGGGTCAAAACCGCGATGTTGATGGCCGCGATCACGGCCCTTTTCATCGTGATCGGCGGGATGATCGGCGGGTCGCGCGGCATGCTGATCGCGCTCATCATTGCCCTTGGAATGAATTTCTTTTCATACTGGTTTTCGGACAAGATGGTTCTGCGCATGTACAACGCGCAGGAGGTCAACGAAAACAGTGCGCCGCAGTTCTTCCGCATGGTGCGCGAACTCGCCACGCGAGCCAATCTGCCCATGCCGCGCGTCTATCTGATCAACGAAGACGCGCCGAACGCGTTCGCCACCGGCCGCAATCCGGAACACGCCGCGGTGGCTGCGACCACCGGCATTCTGCGTGTGTTGTCCGAGCGCGAAATGCGTGGGGTGATGGCGCACGAACTCGCGCACGTCAAACATCGCGACATTCTTATCTCCACGATCTCCGCCACCATGGCCGGCGCTATTTCCGCGCTCGCGAACTTCGCAATGTTTTTCGGCGGTCGCGACGAGGATGGCCGTCCGGCCAACCCGATTGCGGGCATCGCCGTCGCGCTGCTCGCGCCGATCGCCGGTGCGTTGATCCAGATGGCCATTTCGCGCGCGCGTGAATTCGAAGCGGATCGCGGAGGCGCACAGATTTCGGGCGATCCGTCGGCGCTTGCTTCCGCGCTCGACAAGATCCATCGTTACGCGAGCGGCATTCCGTTCCCGGCAGCCGAGGCGCATCCAGCCACCGCGCAAATGATGATCATGAATCCGCTGGCAGGCGGCGGCATCGCCCATCTGTTTTCTACTCACCCGGCCACCGAAGAGCGTATCGCGCGTCTGATGGAAATGGCGCGCACCGGGCGCTTTGAATAGAGCGAATGGCGCGCAGTGATTAAAGGCGAGTCGCAAGTCTCGCCTTTTTTTATGGGTGCCGAGCCGCGCCATCCATCCGCTTGCATGCCGCCTGAAAAAGGCCGCGTGCCGTGCCAAGCTACAATGTGCGTTGTCGTGTTGCGCGCTTCGCGCGGCCTGCCTTGCCTTTTTCATGACCACAAAGCCTTCTTCGCGTTCAGCTTCACACTCGGCGCGTCCGCGCGATTCTCGTCTGTCGCTGCTGCATCTCGCGCCTGAATCGCTCGGCTTCGCGCTCGACAGCGCAGGCCAGGCTGTCGGTTCGGTGCGCCTCGGTGCCGCGCTGCCGGCCGCGTTGCAGTCGGTGCTCGCTTCAGTGCCGGAAGGCAGTGCGGCCGCCGCGCGCGGCGCGGTACAGGACATCGCTTACCGCACCATGCGCCGCCTCGCGACCGCCGAATGGCTGATCGCGAGGCTGGTGAAAAAGGCGCCGCCGCCGCACGTCGGCCATGTGCTCGCCTGTGCCTTCGCCCTGCTGATCGACGATGAAGCAGATGCCGCCTACTCGCCGTTCACCATCGTCGATCAGGCCGTGAGCGCGATTGCCGCGCGCCGGGAATTCGCATTTGCCAAAGGCCTCGTCAATGCAGTGCTGCGAAATTTCCTTCGCGAACGCGAGACATTGCTGAATGCCGCGCAAGCCGATGAAGTCGCGCGCTGGAATTACCCGGCCTGGTGGATTGACGCTGTGAAGCGCGCATGGCCGCATGCGTGGCAAGCGGTGCTCGCGGCCGGCAATACACAAGGTCCACTCACGCTGCGCGTCAACGCGCGCCAATCAACGGTCGACGGTTACCTGCACACGCTGCGCGAGCACCACATCGGCGCGAGCAGGATAGGCGAGTACGCGGTGCGTCTGGATACGCCGATGCCTGTCGACCGCATTCCCGGCTTCAGTGAAGGTACGGTCTCCGTGCAGGACGCCGGCGCGCAACTCGCTGCGCCGCTGCTCGACGTGCGCGACGGGATGCGCGTGCTCGATGCGTGCGCCGCGCCTGGGGGCAAGACGGGCCATCTGCTGGAACTCGCCAGGCTGCAACTCGTAGCGCTCGAGAGCGACGCGTCGCGCGCGCGGCGCATCGGCGACAATCTGCAGCGGCTTAAGCTCGAAGCAGAAGTGCGGATCGGCGACGCCGGCACGCCGGCCAAATGGCATGACGACATCGACCAGCCATTCGACCGTATTCTTGCCGACGTGCCGTGCTCTGCGTCGGGCATCGTGCGACGTCATCCGGATATTCGCTGGCTGCGCCGCGCGTCGGACATGCCCGCGCTGGTCGCCGAGCAGCGCCGCATTCTCGAAGCGCTCTGGCCGCTCGTGAAACCCGGCGGCGAACTGCTCTATGTGACGTGTTCGATCTTTCCCGAAGAAGGCGAGCTGCAGGCGCAGTGGTTTGGAAACAAGTACCAGGATGCGGTACGATTGGACGCGCCAGGGCAACTTTTACCCGCTGTTGCCCGCGCGCCCGCCGACACATCGGCCGGTTCCCTGGCCGGACAACCCGCTGGGAGCAGCGCCGGCGCGAATTCAGACCACGACGGATTTTTCTACGCGCGCTTCCAGAAACGGTGACCATCAAACGCTTTTACCCGCTTCGGCTCGCTGCCGTGCTCTGGATCGCGCTGGCCGTCTGGCTAGCCGCACCGGGCGTGGCGCACGCCGATTCGATCGCGGTGCAGCGTGCGTCGCTGCAGGCCGACGCTACAGGCTGGAGTCTCGACGCGCGGTTTGACTTCGAGCTGAACAGCAATCTCGAGGACGCGGTCAACAAAGGCATTCCGCTGTATTTCACTACCGATTTCGAACTGAGCCGGCCGCGCTGGTACTGGTTCGACGAACAGCCGGTGAGCGTGTCGCAAAGCATTCGCCTTTCGTTCCAGCCGCTCACGCGGGAGTATCGTGTGTCGAGCGTGTCGTCGGGCGGTTTGCAACTCGGCTTCACGACGCTCAAAGACGCGCTCGCGGTCATCAAGCATGTAACCTCCTGGCATGTGATCGACCGCAATGAGGTGCACGCCGGCGAGACGTATAACGCGTCGGTGCGCATGCAGCTCGACATCGCGCTGATGCCCAAGCCGTTCCAGATCGACGCGGTGAATAACCGCGACTGGAACCTCGCCTCCGAATGGAAGCGCTTTACCTTCACGGTGACCGGAAGTGCTAAATAAAGTGCGCCGAGCCACCAGCGTCAGCAGCATCGTCGTGCGGGTGCTGGTCTCCACGGTCGCCGTCACGGCCGTGCTGCTGCTCGTGCTGCTGGCCGCTGCAAGTGCGAATACCGAGTTCTTCGACCGCTACTATCAGTGGCTCTACGCCGCGAATCTCGTGGTGGCGATGATCTTTCTGCTGGTGGTGGCGACGCTCGTCGTCATCATCATTGCACGCCTGAAAAAGGGAAAGTTCGGCACGCGGCTGCTGGCAAAACTCGCGTTTTTCATGGCGCTCGTTGGCGTGGTGCCGGGCGGCATCATCTACGTGGTGTCGTATCAGTTCGTGTCGCGCAGTATCGAATCGTGGTTCGACGTGAACGTGGAAACCGCGCTGACCTCCGGGCTGAACCTCGGGCGCGGCATGCTCGACGCGTCGCTGTCCGATCTGCAGACCAAGGGTCGCCTGATGTCCGAGCAGCTTGCCAGCGCGGACGCGGCGGGCACCACGTTGACGCTGCTGCGACTGCGCGACCAGTTCGGCGTGCAGGACGCAACGATCGTCGAGCCCACGCGCAGCATGTCGGGCGCAACGCCGGACATGCACGTGGTCGCGCAGGCGTCGAGCAATTACGCGACGCTCGTGCCAAACGACCTGCCCACGCCAATGATGATCGACCAGGCGCGCGGCCACGGCTACGCCGCCATTGAAGGCGAAGTGGATGGCGATCCGCTTGCGCACGGCAGCAAGGGCGCGCTGCGTTTGCGTATCGTGCAGCGCATTCCGGATTCGAACGCGGCGTTGCTGCAGCCCGCCGAGCGTTTCCTGCAACTCACGCAGCCCGTGTCGCCCACGCTCGCGCGTAATGCAGATGCGGTGCAGCGCGCGTATCGTGAGTATCAGGAAAAGGCGCTTGGCCGTACCGGCTTGCGCAAGATGTACATTGGCACGCTGACGCTCGCGCTGTTCCTTGCCACGTTCATCGCGATGATGCTCGCGCTTGCACTCGGCAATCAGCTTGCGCGGCCATTGTTCCTGCTTGCGCAGGGCACCAAGGAAATTACCGAGGGCGACTACACGCCGAAGCGTGAAATCAAATCGCGCGACGAACTGGGCTTTCTCACGCAGTCGTTCAATGCGATGACGCGGCAGTTGTCGGAGGCGCGCGCAGCGGTCGAAAACAATCGCATTGCGCTCGAGCATTCGAAAGCGTATCTGGAAAGTATTCTCGCGAACCTTACCGCCGGTGTGTTCGTGTTCGATCGCCAGTTCAGGCTGACCACCGCCAATCGCGGCGCCGAGCGGATTTTCCGTCAGCAGTTCCAGGAAATGCTGGGTTCAGCGCTCGAACGCATTGGCGTGTTGAGCGAATTCGGTGCGATGGTGCGCAAGGCGTTCGCCGACAGGGAAGCCGCGAGCGGCGATGGTCACGACGATCGCGGCCATTGGCAACAACAGTTCTCCGTGCAGGTGCCGGGAGAAACCGAGCCCTTGACGCTGCTCGTGCGCGGCGCGCGTCTCGTGTCCGCAACCGACCGTGACGCAGAGGACGTGCAGACCTCCGGCTATGTCGTCGTGTTCGACGATATCTCCGACGTGATTTCCGCGCAGCGCTCGGTTGCGTGGGGCGAAGTGGCGCGGCGGCTTGCGCATGAGATCAAGAATCCGCTCACGCCGATCCAGTTGTCGGCGGAACGTTTGCAGATGAAACTGGCTGATAAGCTCTCCCCCACAGACGCCGATGTGCTCAAGCGCGGCGCGACCACGATCGTCAACCAGGTCGCGGCGATGAAGCAGATGGTCGACAATTTCCGCGACTACGCGCGCACGCCGCCTGCCGTGCTCGCGCATCTGCAACTGAACGATCTGGTCAGCGAAGTGCTCACGTTGTACGGTATAGAGGAAGGCAAGGGTGCGATCCAGGTGGAACTGGCTGCACTGCCGGCAATCCGCGGTGACGCGACGCAACTGCGTCAGGTGATTCACAACCTGCTGCAGAACGCGCAGGATGCGGTGGCTGACGTCGCGCAACCGCGTGTGTTGCTCGAGACGAGGACAGTAGAATACGGAGACCCCGACGCGGAAGGCAAGGTACGCGTCGCGGTGCGTTTGACAGTGTCGGATAACGGAGCAGGTTTTCCCGCGCGTATCCTCACACGTGCATTCGAACCTTACGTGACGACCAAGGCCAAAGGTACGGGTCTGGGTCTTGCGATGGTCAAGAAGATCGTCGACGAACACGGCGCGCGTATCGACATCCGCAATCGCATGAAAGCGGGCGATGTGATCGAGGGCGCGCAGATTTCGATCCTCTTCCTTCAACTGGCAGACGATGCCGCGGCGCCCGGAGCAGGGCCGCGTCCTGCGCACGGCGGTGCGTCGCAGGGAACGAGAAAAGCAACAGTGCAGACAAGGGCAGCTTAAATGGCAACCATCCTGGTGGTAGATGATGAAATGGGCATCCGGGAATTGCTCTCGGAGATCCTGAGCGACGAGGGGCATGTCGTGGAGGCGGCGGAGAACGCGCAGGAAGCGCGCGAGTTCCGTCTGCGTCAGGCGCCGGACCTGGTGCTGCTCGACATCTGGATGCCCGATACCGACGGCGTCACGTTGCTCAAGGAGTGGGCCGCGCAAGGGCAGTTGACGATGCCGGTGATCATGATGTCCGGACACGCGACCATCGACACGGCAGTCGAAGCGACCAAGATCGGCGCGCTCAACTTTCTCGAGAAGCCCATTGCGTTGCAAAAGCTGCTCAAAGCGGTCGAGCAAGGTCTCGCGCGCGGCAACGCAGCGGCCGCGCCGGGCGGCGCGGCGGTCAAGCCCGCGATGCCGGTAACGGCGTCCACGGTGGCCTCGGCAGCGGCTTTGCCGATGCTTTCCACCGATGGCATGGGTAGCGGCGCGCTGGCCGCGCAAACGGCGTCGATCTCGTTCGACATTCCATTGCGCGATGCACGTGACGCGTTCGAGCGCGCGTACTTCGAGTATCACCTCGCGCGTGAGAACGGCAGCATGACGCGTGTCGCGGAGAAGACCGGACTTGAGCGCACGCACCTGTACCGCAAGCTCAAGCAACTCGGTGTCGACCTCGGCAAGAACAAAGGCGAGTGAGTCGCGCGTCCCATTCATAAGTGCCAGGAGAATTTTTGGATAGGGGGCTTGTCGGACTGGGTACCCTTTGATATTATTTCGTTCTTCGTTGGCCCGGTAGCTCAGTTGGTAGAGCAGCGGATTGAAAATCCGCGTGTCGGTGGTTCGATTCCGCCCCAGGCCACCAGGATTCAGCCCCAGGAAATCGCAAGATTCCTGGGGCTTTTCCTTTTCTGCTGGTGCTCGTTATCCGGTCGTCATCAAGCAGGGTGATGGGCGTGCGCGGCGGCGTTCGGTGTCGCGTGATAAAATCGCGCCAGTTCAAGGACTTGCAAGCAAGTCTTTCGGCAGCGTGCCACGCGGCGAGCCGCAACCGGCACCGAACCCTTCGCCAGACGATCAGCGGTATAAGCGCCAGCGACTCTGCGTGCGGAAGGCGCGGCCTATACTGCTTTGGACCGGCAACAGTTCCGGCACGCGTCGCGCCGCGTTGCTTGCATGGCGCACCTCGCGCAGCGCGACGCGGCACTCATCATTCACGGAGTTTCACGGTGATCCGCAACGACGCTAAACGTAGCGCTCTGGTGCTGTTTTCCGGCGGCCAGGATTCCGCCACGTGCCTCGCCTGGGCACTCGAACGGTATGACACGGTTGAGACGCTCGGCTTCGATTACGGTCAGCGGCACCGAGTCGAACTCGAATGCCGCGAAGGGTTCCGTCATGCGATAACACGCGCTTTTCCCGCATGGGCCAGCCGTCTTGGCGACGATCACATGATCGACCTGTCGGTACTCGGCTCGATCAGCGATACGGCCATGACGCGTGAAATCGAAATTCACGCCACGGCGAACGGCCTGCCGAACACGTTCGTCCCGGGCCGGAATCTGATGTTCATGACGATTGCGGCAGCCATTGCGTATCGGCGTGGTCTGCAGATATTGGTGGGCGGTATGTGCGAAACGGATTTTTCGGGCTATCCCGATTGCCGCGACGATACGATGAAGGCATTGCAAGTCGCATTGAATCTCGGCATGGACACGCGCTTCTCACTCGAAACGCCGCTCATGTGGCTCGACAAGGCCGACACCTGGCGCCTTGCGCACGAATTGGGCGGCGACGAACTGGTTGAGCTGGTACGCGTCGAGACGCACACCTGCTATGTCGGTGAGCGCGCCGAGTTGCATGCATGGGGCTTCGGTTGCGGTGAATGCCCCGCCTGCCGTCTGCGCAAGCGCGGCTATGAGGCGTATCTGGCCGGCGAGAAAGTCACCGAGCCGGTTTGAGTCTCAGTCACGGCTTGAGTCACAGCGTCGGCAATGGGTAGTGCTACACCAGCGGTACACCGGCATCTTTAGAAACACGAGGCAGAAAGCAGCATGACTTACGCGGTCAAGGAAATCTTCTACACGTTGCAAGGCGAGGGCGCGAATGCCGGGCGCCCGGCCGTCTTCTGCCGGTTCGCCGGCTGCAATCTGTGGTCGGGCCGCGAAGAAGATCGTGCAGAGGCAGTCTGCCGCTTCTGCGACACGGATTTCGTCGGCACCGACGGTGAGAACGGCGGCAAGTACCGCACCGCCGACGATCTCGTGAAGATGATCGCGTCGCAATGGCCCGAAGGTGAAGGCGAGCGTTTCGTGGTGTGCACGGGCGGCGAGCCGATGCTTCAGATCGACCCGCCTCTCGTGGATGCGCTGCATGCGGCAGGCTTCGAAATCGCCATTGAAACGAACGGTTCGCTGCCGGTGCTCGAAACGATCGACTGGATTTGCGTGAGCCCGAAGGCCGATGCGCCGCTCGTGGTCACCAAAGGCAACGAACTGAAGGTCGTGATTCCGCAGGACAACCAGCGCTTGTCCGAGTATGCGAAGCTCGACTTCGACTATTTCCTCGTCCAGCCGATGGACGGCCCGTCGCGCGAGATCAACACCCGGCTCGCGATCGACTGGTGCAAACGTCATCCGCAATGGCGCCTGTCGATGCAGACCCACAAGTACCTGAACATTCCCTGATTTTGCCGTGCTGACGATTACACGAAAACTCGAATTCGACGCGGGTCACCGCATTCCTGACCACCGCAGCCAGTGCCGTAATCTGCATGGCCATCGCTATGTACTCGAAATCACGCTGCAGGGCGATCTCGTCGACACCGAAGGCGCGCCCGATCGCGGCATGGTGATGGACTTCGCCGATGTGAAGTCGCTCGCCAACGAACATCTCGTCGACAAGTGGGATCACGCGTTCCTCGTCTACGAGGGCGACACGCAGGTGCGCGGCTTCCTCGAGACCATGACGGGTCACAAGACCGTTGTGCTCGACCGCATTCCCACGGTGGAAAATCTGGCCGCCGTCGCGTTCAACATTCTCGCGAACGTCTATGACGCGCACTACGGCGTGAATCTGCGCCTGTATAAGCTGCGTCTGTACGAGACGCCTAATTGCTGGGCCGACGTCGTTCGCGACTGACGCCTCGCTCACCGCGCATTCAAGGGCCCATCGCGCGGTCCCACCCTTCCGTTATTGTCACGGTATGATCGCTCCGATAACCACACGGAGCGAGACATGCCGGTCCCCGCATTGCGTCGCAGCAGACCTGACGGTCGTCATGGTTCGCGCGCTCATCTGGCTCGTGAAGCCAGTAAGGCCTCCCGCGTTAACGGCATGGCGTTGCGTCAGCGGCACGGAGCGCAGCGATGAGCACGTTCACCAATCCCCTCAAGTCACGCCTCAGGGAAACCGAGCCGCTGTTCGGCCTGTGGCTCTCGCTCGGTAGCGACACTGCCGCCGAAGCGCTCGCGCACGCCGGTTTTGACTGGCTGCTGATCGACATGGAGCACGCGCCGAACGATAGCGCCGACGTCACGTCGCAATTGCGCGCGATCGCAGCCGCGC
Source organism: Paraburkholderia sp. PREW-6R (assembly GCF_039621805.1). Lineage (NCBI taxonomy): Bacteria > Pseudomonadati > Pseudomonadota > Betaproteobacteria > Burkholderiales > Burkholderiaceae > Paraburkholderia > Paraburkholderia sp. PREW-6R. The sequence goes on from NZ_CP155073.1 coordinate 96,756, forward strand.
ATCTGCCGAGTGAGCCCGTGGTGCGCGTGCCGGCAAACGACGCGTGGCTCGTCAAGCGCGTGCTGGACGCGGGCGCGCGCACGCTGATGTTTCCGAATATCGAGTCTGCGGAAGAGGCCGCTCATGCGGTGCGCCTCACGCAATATCCCACTGCCGAGGCGCTCGACGGCGAGCGCGGCGTCGCGGGCCTCGTGCGCGCGGCCGGCTATGGCATGCGCCGCGACTATGTGCAGAACGCCAACGCGCAGATTGCGACTATCGTGCAGATCGAATCGGCGCGCGGTTTGCAGGAAGTCGAGAAGATTGCGGCGACGCCGGGCGTCGATTGTCTGTTCGTCGGACCGGCCGATCTGGCGGCGAGTCTCGGTCATCTCGGCGACTCAAAGCATGCGGACGTGCAGGCGGCCATTACGCGCATCGTCGGTGCCGCCGACAAGGCAGGGATCGCCAGCGGTATATTCGCAATGGACGTCGCGAGTGCCCGGCAGTCTCGCGAAGCTGGTTTCCGTTTTATCGCCCTGGCCGCGGACGTCATATGGATGTTGCGCGCAACCCGCCAGGCGCTGCAGGAGGTGAGGTCATGAAGGGGAAGGTGCAGAGCGTCGCCACGCGTGTGGCGGTGGCAGCGGCGTTGATCGTAAACATGGCGGCATACGCGCAGGACCGCCCGGCGAAGTCGAACGATCCGGAAACGCAGACCGCAGTGGCGGACTACAACGCCGGCAATCTGACGGCTGCGCTGTCCGAGTTTCGCAAGGCCGCGCAGCGCGGCAGCCGGCTTGCCGAGTTCAATTACGCAATGATGCTGCTCAACGGCGAGGGCACCACGGCCGACGTCGACGAAGGCAAGAAGTGGCTGCGCAAGGCCGCCGACGCCAACATGTCGCACGCGCAGTACGTGTACGGCAAGATGTACGACGACGGCGAGTTCGTCGGGCGTGACCCGGTCGAGGCGCATCGCTGGTTTCTGAAGGCGGCGCAGCAGGGACACGTGCAGGCGGAACTGGCGCTCGCCAATCAGTTTCTCGACGGCCGCGGCACAGAGCGTGACAACAAGCAGGCGTTCGTCTGGTACAAGAAGGCGGCCGAAGGCGGCGACATGACCGCGCAATACGTGACCGGCTCGTTCTACGAGCGTGGCGGCGACGGCGTGGACAAGAATCTGAACGTCGCGCGGGCTTACTATGCGGCCGCGGCCGCGCAGGGCGATCCGGCGGCGCGGCTCAAGTTTCAGCAGTTGAGCGCGCTGCTGCGCGATCAGCACGAAGCAAAGCCGCAGTGACACCGTTTCGCAGCTCAGGCGATCCCGGCAAATAAAAAGGGGCGCCCGGTGTAACGAGCGCCCCATTTCTGTTTATCGCCTGAACCAACGGGATACCGACGACTCTGCGCTAACTCTGCATCAACCGCTTTTGCCGCGCGACGCTCATGATGAGCCCGATCGCGACGCCTAGCGTCGTCAGCGCGGTGCCGCCGTAACTCATGAAGGGTAATGGCACGCCCACCACCGGCAGGATGCCGCTCACCATGCCGATGTTCACGAACGCGTACGTGAAGAAGGCCATGGTCAGCGAGCCAGCCAATAGTCGTCCGAAAAGTGTTGCGCCGTTAGCCGCGATGTAGAGTCCGCGCGCGATCAACAGCATATAGAGCGTGAGCAGCACAACGCCGCCCGCAAGTCCGAATTCCTCGGAGAACACCGCGAAAATAAAGTCGGTGTGCTTCTCGGGGATGAACTCCAGATGCGCCTGTGTGCCTTTCAGCCAACCCTTCCCGAGCGGACCACCCGAACCGATCGCAATGACCGCCTGGATCGTGTGGAAACCCTTGCCGAGGGGGTCCGACGTGGGGTCGAGCAACGTGCAGATACGGTGTTTCTGATAGTCGTGCATCAGCGGCCACTGCACTTCAGGCTGACAGATCTTGTCCTGGAACGCCGCGATCGATCCCACTGCAATCACGGCGGCAATCAGCACCGGCACGATCAGCTTGAAACTCAGTCCCGCGAAATAAATGACGAAGAGGCCGGCTGCGAACACCAGCACGGCCGTGCCGAGGTCCGGCTGTTTCGCGATCAGGCCGACCGGGACGATCAGAATCAGAAAACCGACCAGATAGTCCCACCACCGCATCGTGCCTTCGCGGCGCTGGTAGTACCACGCAAGCATTAACGGTGTGGCGATTTTCAGGATTTCTGACGGTTGAATGACCACGCCGACATTGATCCAGCGCTTCGCGCCTTTGCGTGTCAGCCCGAAGAGCGCAACCGCGACGAGTAACGCGATCCCGAACGTGTAGAGCGGCACCGCGAAGCGCATTAGCGTGGTGGGCGGCACATTGGCGAGTGCCCACATCAGCACGAACGTCAGCATGATGTTGCGAAGCTGATCTTCCACGCGACCGGGGACGTCGAGGCTTGCGCTGTAAAGCGTGACGATGCCGACACACAACAGCAGAAACACCACCAGCGCGAGCGGGCGGTCGAAGCCCGCGAACATCCGCTTGACGCGGTCGATCCAGGCGCGCTTGTCGAATTGCATGCCTTTCTCCTTACTCGTCGATGCCGCCGGTAGCCGGCTGGCGTGGCAACTTGGGTTCGATGCCGTCGTCGCGCGACGGAGCCGCGGCGGCGGTCGGAACCGCTTCGCTGGCCGGACGGGGGTGATGCGGCATACCGGGCTTGCGCGTCGCCATGTTTGCGGCGCCGGAAGCGGAAGCGGCCCCCGCCGACGATGCCGCGACGCCCGCTTTGCCCGACGCGCCGGTTTTTGCCGACGCCCCCGGTTTCGCGGCGGTGGTTGTCGTTGCAACAGCCGATGCGGACGCAGCGACGGCGCCGGAGCCCGCATCGGCGGCGGAAGCCGCGTTGGCCGCTGACGCAGCCGCCGCAGCCGAGGCCGCCGCTGCCGCCGACGCCGCGCCCGGCAAGGGCAGCGCCGTGAAGCCCGCCGCAACCTTGACCGGCTGCACCGCGTCTTGCGATGACGGCGCCGCGCCGACTTCCGGCGCAGACGCGTCTTCGGTAGCCGACGCCGCTGCCTCGATCGCTGCCGCTTCCGCGCCGGGCTTGTTCTTGCCGACGAGGTAGTAATCGAGTACGCGGCGCGCGATCGGGCCGGCCGACTCCGCGCCCCAGCCGCCGTTTTCGACGATCAGCGCAAGCGCGATTTTCGGCTGCTCGACCGGCGCAAACGCGATGAAAAGCGCGTGGTCGCGCAGATGCTCCGCAATCGCGTGGCCTTTGTAGTTCGCGCCTTGCAGCGAGTACACCTGCGCCGTACCGGTTTTGCCGGCGGCCTGATACGGCGCGCCGATAAAGAGTTTCGACGCCGTGCCGTTCGTCACCACGCCTTCCATTGCGCGCTTGATGATGTCGATGTCCGACTGCTTGACGGCGATCCTGTCGCTCGGGTCGCGCACCACGGGCCGCGTCTCTTTGGTGATCGGATTCTCGATATCGCGCACGAGGTGCGGCTTCATCACGACGCCATTGTTCGCAAGCGTCGCCGTGGCATGCGCGAGTTGCAGGATGGTGAACGAGTTATAGCCCTGGCCAATGCCCAGACTGATCGTTTCGCCTTCATACCAGCGCTGCTGCTCGGGCCGGCGGTAAGCCTTGCGCTTCCATTCCGTGGACGGCAGGATGCCGCGCGCTTCGCCTGAAATGTCGATGCCGGTGATCTGCCCGAACCCCCACGGCTTCATGAAATTGGCGATGTTGTTGACGCCGAGATCGTGCGCGAGCATGTAGAAGTAGGTGTCGTTCGAGACGACGATCGCGCGGTTCATGTCCACCCAACCCTGGCCGGAGCGCACGTCGTTGCGAAACGTGTGGCCGCCGAACGTGTACGAGCCCGGATCCTGGAAGCCCCAGCCGGGCGTCCGCTTGTGCAGCGTGAGCGCGGCGAGCGCCATGAACGGCTTGTACGTGGAGCCGGGCGGATACGTGCCGTGCAGCGGACGGTTCAGGAGCGGGTGATCCGGCGAATTGTTGAGGTCGTCCCACGTCTGCTGATCGATGCCGTCGACGAACGCATTCGGATCGAAGCTCGGCGCGGAAACGAACGCGAGCACGTCGCCCGTTGACGGCTCGATCGCGACAAGCGCGCCGCGCTTGCCGGCAAACGCCTGTTCGGCGACCTGCTGCAGACCGATATCGAGCGACAGCACGAGATTGTTGCCAGGCGTGGCTTGCGTGCGCGACAGCGTGCGCACCGGCCGGCCTCCGGCTGTGACTTCCACTTCCTCGAAACCGGTCTGGCCGTGCAGTTCGGTTTCATAACTCTGCTCGACACCGATCTTGCCAATGTAATCCGTGCCCTTGTAGTTATTCGCGTCCAGACGCGGATCGTAGTGATCGGGGTCGCTGTCGTTCTGGTCGCTGGCGTCGTCGATACGTTCCTGGTCGCGCTGCGAAATCCGGCCGATGTAGCCGATCACGTGCGCGGCGGTGGGCCCAAGCGGATATTGGCGGAACAGACGCGCGCGCACTTCGACGCCCGGAAAACGGAAGCGCTGCGCGGTGAATCGCGCGACTTCGTCGTCGGTCAGGCGGGTGCGGATAGGCAGGCTCTCGAAGTTTTTCGAGTCCTCCTGCAGTTTCTTGAAGCGGCGCCGGTCGCGCTGGTCGATCGAGACCACGGTGGCCAGATTGTCGATCACGTTTTCGAGCGAGTCGTTCAGCTTCGAGGGCGTGATTTCCAGCGTGTAGGCCGAGTAGTTCTTGGCCAGCACGACACCGTTACGATCGGTGATGATCCCGCGGTTCGGCACGATCGGCGCGACTGAAATGCGGTTTTCGTCGGCTTGCAGCGAATATTTGCTGTAGTGCCACACCTGCAGGAACAGAAAGCGGAAGCCGATCAGCCCGAAGCAGACGAACACGAACAGCCCCGCCGCCGCGACGCGCAGGCGGAACTTCGAGAGCTGTTGCTGGGTGTCCTTGAATTCGGTCATGCGATTCTGCAAAAGGCCGCTCGACGGCCATCATGAGTGTGCGCCTATTTCGGCCGGAACCGGAAGGCATGAAGAGCGAGCGCCACAGCGGGCCATGCGTGTTCGGTCAGAACAGCCGGCGGCTCGACGCGCAATCAAATAGGCCGCGTATCGTCCGGATCGGCCGGGCGGCGCTGCGGCATCAACAACAATACGCTGGCCACGGGCCAGAGTGCAGCTTCGACGAAACCGTCGATCAGATAACCCCAGCCCGGAAACGCCGCGCCGGTCAGTAGACGGATGATGAACGGCACCAGTTGCGCGGCCACCAGCAGAGGCATCACCGCGAAAGTCTGAACACCGAGCGACATCCACAACACCCGCCGATGAATCGTGATCGCGCCATACGACAGCAGCGTATAGGCCAACGCGTGCTCGCCGAGCAGGCTGGCATTGTGCACGTCCATCAACAGGCCGAGCGAAAACGCGATGCCCATGCCGACCTTGCGCGGCTGATGGACGTTCCAGAACAGCAGCACGAGCGCGACGAAGTCGGGTACGCCGATCAAACGGCCCCACGGCATCAGGTTCAGCAGGAAAGCCGCGGCCAGACTGAATGCAATGAAGTAAGGATTGACCGGCTGCAGAATGTATTGCGGACGGTTCATTGCTGCGTCCCCGGCTTCGCTTGCGGCTTTGCGCTCTTTTCGGCGGCTGATTTTCTTTCAGCTGCGGCTTTCTTTTCCGCAGCGGATCTGGTGGGCGCTTTCTCTGCGGCCTTTGGCGTCGCAGCCGGCTTGTCGGCGGCCTTGTCCGCAGCCTTGTCCGACGGCTTTTCAGCCGGCTTGTCGGCCGATTTTCCGCCTGGTTTCGCCGCGGATTTGTCCGCGGTGGCGGCTTTGCCGTCGGCCGGCTTCGCGTTCTTCTTCGCCTTGGCGTCTTTCGCCACGGTGGCTGCGTCGGGCTCTTCCGGCGGACGCGGCGGTACGTCGTTCACGTAATGCAGCACCAGCAACTGACGTGCGCCGCGCACCGGCGCAATGGGCAGACAGATGACGCGCGCGAAAGCCGTGTCGGCCTGTTTGTCCACGCGCACCACCTTGGCAACCGGCAGCCCGGGCGGATAGATGCCGTCGAGGCCGCTCGTGACGAGCTCGTCGCCCGTTTGCACGTCGGCGCTGATCGGCACGAAGCGCAGATCGAGCGTGTCACCCTTCGGCGTGCCGTAGATTACGCTGCGCAAACCCGTGCGTACGATCTGGACAGGCACGGCCTGATCCTTGTCCGTGAGCAGCGTGACTTCCGCCTGCAGGGGGAACACGCGCGTGACCTGGCCGATCACGCCGTCTTCGTTCACGACCGGCGATCCGTTCTGGATGCCTTGCTGCGCGCCGCGGCCAATCACGACTTTCTGCGTGAATGGATCACGCGTGTCGTACTGGATTTCAGCGGGAAGCGCCTGCGTGGTCGAGCGTTGCGACAATTGCAGCAGCGCGCGCAAATGCGTGTTTTCAGCGGCGAGTTCAGCGGCCGTATTGGCTTGCTGCGACAACTGGAGATTTTTCGCGCGCAACGTGTTGTTCTCGCTGCGCAGCGTAGCGCTGGTCACGGCCAGATCGGCCGCGCCCATGAAGACGTCGCGCGGTACCAGCGCCGCGCGTTGCAACGGATAAAGACCCGCGCCGAGCACGCCTCGAACGATTTCGAGCGTGTTGAAACGTGCGTCGGAGATCAGCAGGGCCAGCGCGAGCAGGACGAAAAATACCAGTCGAGCGAGTGCGGAAGGGCCTTGCTTGAACAGGGGCGGCGGACTGTATTCCATGGTCGGCGCCGGGGGCGTGAGCGGTTGGGTGAGACGGCGGCGCGCGGCGAACGCGCGTTCAGCGCGCGGAGGCTGGCAGGTCCAGCCAACGGCAAACCGGCCCGCATGGGGCCGTTTGCCAGATCCGCGCTACTGACATGGAGACGAGCTCGCTTACTCGTACGAGAAGATGCTGCCCAGCTTGTCCATGCGTTCGAGCGCCATGCCCGAACCGCGCACAACGCAGGTCAGCGGGTCTTCGGCGACGAGCACCGGCAGGCCGGTTTCTTCGGCGAGCAGGCGGTCCAGATCGCGCAGCAATGCGCCGCCGCCCGTGAGCATCATGCCGCGCTCGGCGATGTCCGCACCGAGTTCCGGCGGGGTTTGTTCAAGCGCAATCTTGACGGACGACACGATCTGGTTCAGCGGATCGGTGAGGGCTTCGAGAATTTCGTTGCTGGAGATCGTGAAGCTGCGCGGAATGCCTTCCGACAGGTTGCGGCCCTTCACTTCCATTTCCTTGACTTCGGAACCCGGGAACGCGGAGCCGATTTCCTTCTTGATGGCTTCGGCGGTTTGCTCGCCGATCAGCATGCCGTAGTTGCGGCGGATGTAGTTGACGATTGCTTCGTCGAACTTGTCGCCGCCCACGCGCACCGAACCCTTGTACACGATACCGCCGAGCGAGATCACCCCGACTTCGGTCGTGCCGCCGCCGATATCGACGACCATGGAGCCCGTTGCCTCGGACACCGGCAGGCCGGCGCCGATCGCGGCAGCCATGGGTTCTTCGATGAGATAGACCTGCGAAGCGCCTGCGCCGTGCGCAGCTTCCTTGATTGCCCGGCGTTCGACCTGGGTCGAACCGCACGGCACGCAAATGATGATGCGCGGCGACGGCGAGAACATGCGCGATTCGTGAGCAGTTTTGATGAACTGCTTGATCATCTGCTCGGTGACGGTGAAGTCGGCGATCACGCCGTCTTTCATCGGGCGGATCGCCTCGATGTTGCCCGGCACCTTGCCGAGCATCTGCTTGGCTTCCTTGCCGACTGCCTGGATGGTTTTCTTGCCGTTGGGGCCGCCTTCCTGACGGATCGACACCACTGAAGGCTCGTCGAGAACGATACCCTTGCCGCGCATGTAGATGAGCGTGTTGGCCGTGCCGAGGTCAATGGCCAGATCGTTGGAAAAGTAGCTGCGCAGAAAACCGAACATTCAAAATCCTGTCTCGCTTGGGGCCGGGCCGCGCAACCTATGCGCAGGGCGGCAGCGGAAAAAATAACAGCTTCAACCGGGCGGAAGCGGCGCCAGCGGAACTTGAAGCTGCGAGGGAGTCTACCGGAGGCCGATGCAAAGCCAGGTCAGAAAATTCCGAACTATCCTTGAAACTTGTTCAGAAAGGCCTTGGTAAGTCGGTCCGGGTTTGGGTCGAACGCGTAATGATACCTTATAATTTTGGATGATTTGAAGGAAACGGGTGGCACTTTTCGCTACCGCTGGCCCCTTTATCGTGGTCTTCCTCCAGTGTCGTAACCCGCTGTCGCAGCATCGTTTTTCCCGCGCTGCGGCGGTCCACCACATTTTCCGGTGACTGCATGGCTCTGACTCTGACCGATGTTAAACGCATCGCGCATCTCGCACGGCTCGAACTGGCCGATGCCGACGCTGAGCACACGCTCGCCCAGCTCAATGACTTCTTCGGCCTCGTCGAGCAGATGCAGGCGGTCGATACCACCGGTATCGCGCCGCTCGCCCATCCGATCGAGCAGATCGAAGACGTCGCGCTGCGTCTGCGTGAAGACGTGGTAACCGAAACCGTCGAGCGCGAAGCATTCCAGCGCCCCGCACCCGCCGTGCAGGATGGCCTGTACCTCGTGCCGAAGGTGATCGAGTAACACCCCGCGCTTAAAGCCCAGGATAAAACGCAATGCATGAAAAAAGCTTGACCGAACTGCGTGCCGCGCTTGCGGCCAAGGAAGTCTCCGCAGTCGAACTGGCGCAGCTCTATCTGAAGCGGATCGAAGCAGCGAATAGCCTGAACGCGTTCATTCAGGTCGATCCGGATCTGACGCTCGCGCAGGCCAAAGCCGCGGACGCGCTGCTGCACACCGGCCACGCCGGCCCGCTGGCCGGCCTGCCGATCGCGCACAAAGACGTGTTCGTGACCAAAGGTTGGCGCTCCACCGCCGGCTCGAAGATGTTGGCGAACTACGAAAGCCCGTTCGACGCCACCGTGGTCGCGCGTCTGCAGAGCGCCGGCATGGTGTGTGTGGGCAAGACCAACATGGACGAGTTCGCGATGGGTTCGTCCAATGAGAACTCGCATTTCGGACCCGTGCAGAACCCGTGGGACGTGAAAGCCGTGCCGGGCGGTTCGTCGGGCGGTTCGGCGGCTGCGGTCGCCGCGCGCCTCGCGCCGGCCGCCACCGGCACCGACACGGGCGGCTCGATCCGTCAGCCGGCATCGTTCTCCGGCATCACCGGTATCAAGCCGACGTATGGCCGCGTATCGCGCTACGGCATGATCGCGTTTGCTTCGTCGCTGGATCAGGGTGGCCCGATGGCGCAAAGCGCCGCGGACTGCGCCACCTTGCTCAACGCCATGGCCGGCTTCGACGAGCGGGATTCCACGAGCCTCGTGCGCGACAACGAAGACTACACGCGCTACCTCGGCAAGCCGTGGCAAGAGGCCGGCGGTGACAAGCCGCTCGCCGGCCTGCGTATCGGCCTGCCCAAAGAGTACTTCGGCGCGGGTCTCGCGGACGACGTGCGCGCGTCCATCGACGCAGCGCTCAAGCAATACGAGGCGCTCGGCGCCACGCTGGTCGAAGTCTCGCTGCCGAAAACCGAGCTGTCGATTCCGGTGTACTACGTGATTGCGCCGGCGGAAGCTTCGTCGAACCTGTCGCGTTTCGACGGCGTGCGCTTCGGCCATCGCGCAGCCGAATACCGCGATCTGCTCGACATGTACAAGAAGTCGCGTGCGGAAGGTTTCGGACCCGAAGTGAAGCGCCGCATTCTGGTGGGCGCCTACGTGCTGTCGCACGGCTACTACGACGCGTACTACCTGCAGGCGCAAAAGATTCGCCGCATCATCGCGCAGGACTTCCAGGAAGCGTTCAAACAGTGCGATGTGATCATGGGGCCGGTGGCGCCGTCGGTGGCGTGGGATCTCGGCGCAAAGGGCGACGATCCGGTGCAGATGTATCTGGCCGACATCTACACGCTGTCGGTCAGCCTCGCGGGCTTGCCGGGCATGAGCGTGCCGTGCGGCTTCGGCGCCGGCGCGAATGCGCAGCGTCCGGTCGGCTTGCAGATCATCGGCAACTATTTCAATGAAGCCCGGATGCTGCAGGTGGCCGACGCGTTCCAGCGTGCGACCGACTGGCACCGCAAAGCGCCGGCAGGAGTGTGAGCACCATGACCAAGCAATGGGAAGTCGTGATCGGTCTGGAGACCCACGCGCAACTGTCGACCACGTCGAAAATCTTTTCCGGCGCCGCCACGCAATTCGGCGCTGCGCCGAACACGCAGGCTTGCCCGGTCGACCTGGCGTTGCCCGGCACGCTGCCGGTCATGAATCGCGGCGCGGTGGAACGCGCGATCCAGTTCGGTCTGGCGATCGGCGCGAGAATCGCGCCGCGCAGCATTTTCGCGCGCAAAAACTACTTCTACCCTGATCTGCCAAAGGGCTATCAGATCAGCCAGTACGAAATTCCCGTCGTGCAGGGCGGCCAGGTGACCATTCAGGTTCCGGCTAACGAAAAGGCCGGCAAGGAGGCGTACGAGAAGGTCGTGAACCTCACGCGCGCCCACCTCGAGGAAGACGCCGGCAAGTCGCTGCACGAAGACTTTGCAGGTATGACCGGCATCGACCTGAATCGCGCCGGCACGCCGCTGCTCGAAATCGTCACCGAGCCCGAAATGCGCAGTGCGGCCGAAGCGGTGGCGTATGCGAAGACGCTGCACACGCTCGTCACGTGGCTCGGCATCTGCGACGGCAACATGCAGGAAGGCTCGTTCCGCTGCGACGCGAACGTGTCCGTACGTCCGCTTGGTCAGGCCGAATTCGGCACGCGCGCCGAGATCAAGAACCTGAACTCGTTCCGCTTTCTGGAAGAAGCAATCCAGTATGAAGTGCGCCGTCAGATTGAACTGATCGAAGACGGCGGCACGGTTGTGCAGGAAACGCGTCTGTACGATCCGGACAGGCGCGAAACACGCTCCATGCGCAGCAAGGAAGACGCGCACGATTACCGTTATTTCCCCGATCCGGATCTGATGCCGCTCGTGATCGATCCGCAATGGGTCGAGCGTGTGAGGCGCGACATGCCGGAACTGCCCGAGGCGATCCAGCAGCGCTTCGTGTCGCAATACGGTCTGACGCCGTACGACGCGAACGTGCTGACGTCGGGCAAGGACATGGCCGCGTATTTCGAAGCGGTGGTCAGCAAGATCGGTCCAGCGAACGCGAAGGTCGCGGCGAACTGGCTGATGGGCGAAGTGTCGTCGCAACTGAATCGCGAAGGGCTGGAGTTCAGCGAGAATCCGGTCTCCTCGGCGCAGCTCGCGCTGCTGCTGCAGCGCATTGCCGACGGCACGATCTCGAACAAGATCGCGAAGGAAATCTTCCTCACGATCTGGGAAGAGAATGCCGCCGACGATGCCGCCGCCGACCGCATCATCGAAGCCAAAGGGCTTAAGCAGATTTCGGATACCGGCGCGCTGGAGGCGATCATCGACGAGGTGCTCGCCGCGAATCAGAAGTCGGTCGAGGAATTCCGCGCGGGCAAGGACAAGGCGTTCAACGCGCTGATTGGTCAGGCAATGAAGGCGACCAAGGGCAAGGCAAACCCGGCCCAGGTCAACGAACTGCTGAAGAAGAAGCTGTCCTGATCTGAAGCTTGAATCAGGCTGAGTTGTCAATCCGTGGCTGAGGCAAGCGCTTCAGCCGTCACGGGCTGTTGCCGCAGACGAAAGTAGCGCAACGGCCCGTTTCATTTTGCGGCCTCGCTTTCGCTGTTGCGAACCGCAAGTCCCGAACGCAGATGACGGAGTCTCTGGATGGCCAGGCAACCCGAACTCGACGATTTTCGCGTGCCGTATTTCGAAGACGGCAAGGAAAGCAGCCAGTTTTCACTCGACGGCTTCGACCCGTCGTCAAAGCCGTTTTCCACCGGCTCGAAAGACAGCGACCGCGCGCGCCTCGTGGAAATTGGCGAAAAGCTCGACACCATGCAGGAGTGTCTGCACGCGCAGCAGAAGCAGCGCATGCTGCTGGTGTTGCAAGGCATGGACACGAGCGGTAAAGACGGCACGATCCGCGCCGTGTTCCATGAGGTCGATCCGCTCGGGCTGCGCATCGTGCCGTTCAAGGCGCCCACGCCGATGGAACTCGCACATGATTTTCTGTGGCGCGTGCATTCGCAGGCGCCTGCCGCCGGTGAGCTGACGATTTTCAACCGCAGCCACTACGAAGATCTGCTCGTGCCCAAGGTGCTCGGCACGCTGACTCCCGAAAATTTCGAGGTGCGCTGTCACCACATTCGCGAGTTCGAAGCCTTGCTTGCGGATAGCGGCACGACGATCATCAAGTGCATGCTGCATATTTCAAAAGACGAGCAGCGCAAGCGCTTGCAGGCCCGTATCGACGATCCGAGCAAGCACTGGAAATTCGACGTGTCCGATCTCGAGGCACGCAAGCAGTGGGACGACTATCAGGCGGTGTACCGCGACGCGCTGGCCGCCACGTCGACGGAATACGCGCCGTGGTATGTGATTCCCGCCGATTCGAAAACGCATCGCAACGTGATGGTCGCCGAGCTGCTGCTGCGCGCGTTCGAAGCGATGAAGCTCGAATACCCGCCCCCCAAGGAATCGCTGAGCGGCATCAAGGTAGAGTGAATTTGCGCTGTGCTTCACAACGAATTGAATATCAAGGGAACGACATGTTGCGTGTGATTACCGCCAATCTGAACGGCATCCGCTCGGCGGCAAAGAAGGGTTTTTTCGACTGGTTCGGCGAGCAGAAGGCCGATGTGCTGTGCGTACAGGAAATCAAATGTTCGCAGGACGACATGACGCCGGAATTCATGGCGCCGCATGATTTCACCGGCTACTTTCAGCACGCGGTGAAGAAGGGCTACAGCGGTGCGGGCGTCTATACGCGTCACGAGCCGGACGAGGTAGTGATCGGTTTCGGTAGCGAGGAATTCGATCCGGAAGGGCGCTATGTCGAACTGCGCTTCGGCAAGCTGTCGGTCATCTCGGTCTATGTGCCGTCGGGTTCGAGCGGCGAGGAACGCCAGCAGGCCAAGTACCGTTTCATGGACGAGTTCATGCCGCATCTCGCGCAGCTCGCCAGGGAGCGCGAAGTCATCGTGTGCGGCGACGTGAATATCGTGCACAAGGAAATCGACATCAAGAACTGGAAGAGCAATCAGAAGAATTCGGGCTGCCTGCCGGAAGAGCGCGCGTGGCTCACCAGACTGTTCGACGAGGTCGGGTATGTCGACGTATTTCGCACGCTGGATCAGCGGCCCGAGCAGTACACGTGGTGGAGCAATCGTGGCCAGGCGTATGCGAAGAACGTCGGGTGGCGGATCGATTACCAGATCGCGACGCCGGGCATTGCCAGCAAGGCAAAACGCACTGAGGTGTTCCGCGACATCAAGTTCAGCGACCACGCACCGCTCACCGTGGATTACGACCACACGGTAGCCAGGTAAGTCCGCGCGCAGCGACTGACGGCCTGCCGCCGGGTTTAGCCGTCAGTCGCGTGCCGACTTGCGGCGCGGGCTGCTCATGCCGGCGTAGTCCGGCAATGCGTCGACCGTGGTGCCGATAGCCTTCGCGTACAACGGCAGCATGTCTGGCAGACGTTTGACGATGTCCTGGCGGCGCGCCTGCGTGTACGGATGCACGTAGATGAAGCCCTGCTGGCGATTGCTGCGGGTCGCGACCGCGAGCTTGTCCCATAACGTGACCGCCGCACGCGGATCGAAACCGGCGCGCGACGCAATGTCGCTGCCGATCACGTCGGCTTCGGTTTCGTCCGTATTCGTGTACTTCATTTCCAGTAGCCGCGAGCCGATGCCAAGCGGCGCCGCGCCCAGATCGGCAAGGCCGAACAGCTGCGGAATCGTACCCGACGAATCGAGCTGGCTCGCCTGCAACTGGCCGAGCCGCTCACGCGCATGTTCGCGCAATGCATGCGCGATTTCGTGGCCGATCAGCATGCCGAGTTCGTTGTCGTTCAGATGCGCGCGGTCGAGCAGGCCGCCGTACACGACGATCTTGCCTCCCGGCAGGCAATACATGCGGATGTCGGGTGAATTCACGACGGCCACTTCCCACTTCCAGTTCTTCGCGCGCTCGTTCCATTTCAATGAGTACGGAATCAGCTTGTCGACGGTGGAGCGCACGCGGGTCACGTGCGCATCGGAGTCGGCGTACAGGCGGCTCGCGTGTTCGGCGCCGTAGGTGATCTGGCTGAATTCCTCGGCGGCCTGTGCTTCGAGTACCGGCGACGGGATCAGGTTGCGGAACACGAGGTAGCCGCCGTAGCGCAACTGGTTGTTCGGACCGTAGGGCGTGGTCGCATTGCCCGGCGCGGAAGGCAGGGGCGCGCCGGCGGCCGCGGCGTTGCCGGTACCCGTGCCGCCATTGGTGGCAGGCGTGGCAGGGGCAGCAGGCGTAGCGGGCGCAGCAGGCGTAGCAGGCGTAGCGGGCGCAGTAGGCGTAGCAGGGGTAGCGGGCGCAGTAGGCGCAGCAGGCGAGCTGCCCTCGGGCGTTGCCGCGGCCGGTGCGGATCTGGCGGTTGGCGGCGCGGCAGTGGATGGCGCCGGCGCAGACGTTGCGGCAGCCGGGGGAAGGCTCGTACCCACGGGCGGCATCGCCGTCGCCTGGGCGCTTTGCGGCAACGCTGCCATCCCGCTGATGCACCCGAACGTCAGCGCAGCGTGCAGCGCAACACGACGGGCTTTGCGCGAAATGACGCGCCCGGCGCCTGAGTGCGCAATGCGCGTGACGATAAGCGCGATCACGACCGGGTTCTCCACGGCGCGATGCGCAGCAACAGCAGCATGCCCGGCAATGCAAGCGCGGTGCAGACGAGGAAATAGTCGAACCAGCCGATCTGCGCGACCACGTAACCGCTTGCCGCCGACGCCAGCGTGCGCGGCACCGAAGCGAGGCTCGTGAACAATGCGAATTGCGTGGCCGTATAGCGCGGGTCCGTGGTGCTGGCGATATACGCGGTGAACGCCGCCATCGTCAGACCGGTGGCGAACGTTTCCAGACCGTAGACGAGCGCCAGCGCGACCGAACGCGGGTCGAGTTGCACGGACCAGTCGACACCCACGAGCGCGAGCAGTCTCGTCGTGCCTTCGCTGATCCCCACGGCGATGTCGTAAATCGCAGTCAGACCGGGCGACGCCGGGCCGAGATGCGCAAGCCACGCAAAGCCAAGCGTCGACAGCATCTGCAGGATGCCGAAAATCCAGAGCCCACGGCCAATGCCGACTTTCATCAGCCAGATACCGCCGACAATGCCGCCCGCCAGACTCGCGCCGAACGCGGTAGTCTTTGCGATCACGCCGATCTGTGTACGCGAAAAACCAATGTCGAGAAAGAACGACGTGGACAGCGTGGTCGCCATCGTGTCGCCGAGCTTGTACAGAAAGATGAAGCCGAGCACGAACAGCGCGCCGCGCCAGCCGTCGCGATGAAGAAACTCGCTGAACGGTTGCACGATCGCTTCTCGCAAATTCCTGGGCGGTGCGCCATGCACTTCGGGTTCGCGTACGACGAGCGTCATGATCATGCCAGGCAGCATGAATGCCGCGGTCACGATGAACACCGTGCTCCACGGCAAATGATCGGACAGAATCAACGCAAGCGATCCGGGTACGAGCGCCGCGATCTTGTAAGCGTTCACATGCACGGCGTTGCCGAGACCTTGCTGAGCGTCGCTGAGCAATTCACGCCGGTAAGCGTCGATCACGATGTCCTGGCTCGCGCCAAAGAACGCCACCAGCGAGGTCAACGCGGCGACTGTCCAGATCGATTCTTTAGGTGAGACGAAACCCAGCGTTCCCATTGCTCCCGCCACCAGAATCTGCGTGAAGAGCATCCAGCCGCGCCGTCTGCCTGGCCGCCAGCCAGGCAAGCGCGGCACGTAGCGGTCCATCAGTGGCGCCCAGACGAATTTCCATGTGTACGGGAACTGGATCAGCGCGAAGAGGCCGATTTCCTTCAGATTGACGCCTTCGGAACGTAGCCACGCCTGAACCAGGTAGACGAGCGTAAACAGCGGCAAACCCGACGTGAATCCAAGGAAGACGCAGATCAGCATGCGCGCATTCAGGAACGCGCGCCAGCCGGGATGTTCTTCGTGAGCGGTAAGTGCAGGCGCCTCGTGCGGCGGGTTCGACATGAGGATAAGTGTTAGCTTTTCTTGACGCGATAGACCGCAAGACTACCACGCCAGTTCACGCCCCATCGCACCACCTGGCCGTCGTGCAGCACCACGCGATCCAGAATTTCGATGCCGACTTCCGGCGCGAGCGCTTCGAAATCCTCGATGGTCAGCACGCGGACGTTCGGAGTGTTGTGCCACTGATAGGGCAGCGACTTCGACACCGGCATGCGCCCCTTCAGCACCGACAACCGGTGAGCCCAATAGCCGAAGTTCGGAAACGACACGATGCATTGCTTGCCCACGCGCACCGTCTCACGAAGGATCGCGGCCGTCTGATGAATGGTCTGCAACGTCTGCGACAGAACCGCAAAATCGAAGCTCGAATCTTCGAACAGACGCAGACCGTCTTCCAGATTCTGCTGGATCACGTTGACGCCGTTTTCGGTCGACGCCAGCACGCCCGCGTCGTTGATTTCGATACCGTAGCCCTGCACGTCCAGTTCTTCGGTGAGCAACGACAGCAGCGAGCCGTCGCCGCAGCCCAGATCGAGCACGCTGGAGCGCGGTTCGACCCAGCGGGCGATCGCGCGGAAGTCGGGGCGCAGCGCCAGGTAATCGAGTGCTCGCTGGTTCATGCGTTCACCTCGTTTGCAATACGTTCGTAATAGGCGCGCATCAGGTTGTGATAGCGCGCGTCGTCGAGCAGGAAGGCATCGTGGCCGTGCGGTGCGTCGATTTCCGCATAGGTGACCGTGCGCTTGTGGTCGAGGAGCGCCTTCACCAGTTCCCGCGAGCGCGCAGGAGCAAAGCGCCAGTCGGTCGTGAAACTGGCGATCAGGTATTTCGCCGTGGTGTGCGCGACGGCAGCGGTCAGATCGCCGTCGAACGCTTTGGCCGGGTCGAAATAATCGAGCGCGCGCGTGATGAGCAGGTAGGTGTTGGCGTCGAAGTAGTCGGCGAATTTGTCGCCCTGATAGCGCAGATAGGACTCCACTTCGAACTCCACGTCGAAGTTGAAGTTGTACGCATCCAGCGCGCCTTCCGCGCGGCGCAGCGAGCGGCCGAATTTTTCGGCCATGTCGTCATCCGACAGATAGGTGATGTGGCCGATCATGCGTGCGACGCGCAAGCCCCGCTTCGGCTTCACGTCGTGCGCGTAGTAGTTGCCGCCGTGAAAGTCCGGGTCCGACAGAATCGCCGAGCGCGCGACTTCGTTGAACGCAATGTTTTGCGCGGAGAGCTTCGGCGTGGATGCCACCACGATGCAATGAGCCACGCGTTCCGGATACATCATGCTCCAGGCGAGCGCCTGCATGCCGCCGAGGCTGCCGCCCATGACGGCGGCGAAGCGTGCGATGCCGAACTCGTCCGCGACGCGCGCCTGTGCATTGACCCAGTCTTCGACCGTGACGACGGGGAAGGCGGCGCCGTACGGTTTGCTGGTGGCCGGGTCGATACTCATCGGGCCAGTCGAGCCGAAGCACGAGCCCAGATTGTTGACGCCGATTACGAAGAACCGGTTGGTGTCGAGCGGCTTGCCGGGGCCGACCATGTTGTCCCACCAGCCGACGTCTTTCGGGTTATCCGCGTAAACGCCCGCAACGTGATGCGACGCGTTGAGCGCATGACAGACCAGCACGGCATTGCTGCGCGCGGCGTTGAGTGTGCCGTAGGTCTCGACCATCAGATCGTAACCGGCGAGCGACGTGCCGTTCTGCAAGCGCAGCGGCTCGCTGAAATGCATTTTTTGGGGAGCGACGATACCGATCGATTCCATTCATTCCGCCATTTGACAAAACAGGGCGGCTAGACGGCGTCGGCGAAGCACGGAGGGAACTGCTGTGTGCGCGGCTGACGACCTCTTTAGCCGCATTTATAGTGAACCGCGAGAAGACGTTTCTTGCAGTTCGCGCGCCCGCAATCGAGTCAGCAAATCGGCGCGTGATGAGTGTGCAACAGGTGTTCGGACTGAACGCATAGCGGCTTGCGTGAGCCTTCCGCGCCGCAGTCAGGCGCAAAGTATAGCGGAAAATTTCGCGCGGTAGCGTCGTGAGCGGCGCGTGCGCCGGCGAGGTGGCGCGGCTCGCGCGGACTCTCGGGCGCTACTGGAGGATCAGCAGCAGTTGCGCGTCGGCATGTTCGGCGGGCGCACGGGTGAAGCCGCTGCGCACGTAACGATGCCAGCGCCCGATGATGTAGCTCAGCAGCAAACTCGCGCGAATCGCGGGCTCGTAGCCGGGCGGCAGCGGTGAAGATGCATGCGTCTGCGCTGTTTCGCCCGCCTCCATTTGCGCGAGCCGCAGGCATTGTTTCAGCGAAGCCTCGACGCGCTCCAGCATCTGATTCACGCGCTCCGTTAGCCGTTCGTGTTCGCCGATCAGCGCTTCGCAGGTCAGCACGCGTGTCATGCCAGGATTTCTGGCCGGGAAGTTGAGCAGCATCAGGGCGATCGCGCGGGCTTGTAGCACGCCGCTGGTTTCCTTCTCCGCGATCTGGTTGATGAGCCCAAAAATGGTCTGTTCGATGAATTCGATTAGTCCTTCGAACATTTGCGCCTTGCTGGCGAAATGGCGGTACAGAGCCGCTTCGGATACGCCGAGCCGGGCGGCCAGCGCCGCGGTGGTGATCTTTTCGCTTTTTGGCGCTTCGAGCATCGCGGCGAGCGTTTGCAGAATGTGCACGCGACGCTCGCCGGGTTTCAAACGTTGCGCGCGCGTTGAAGGCGGCGCGGATGCGTGGGCGGGATTGTCTACGTGTTCGGCTAAGACTTCGTCAGGCTTGTCGATGGGCTGCATGGCTGTCGTCCCGTCTGCTGTCTCTTCAATCGAACCGAGCGGGTGCCCAGTCGCAACGATTTTAACGAACGAATGGTCCGGTCGACATAGTGCGGACGGCCCGTGCCTGGCAGACGCGTCGGCACGCCGTCCGCGTGCGGTTTGCGCGGCAAATGGCCGGTGATCCACACGGTGCGGATGCCGAGTCTCCGATAATTTTTCAGATGCGAGCGCGTATCTTCGACGAGGATCGCGTCTTTCAGCGCCACATGCGCACGGCGCATGGCTTTGCGCAGCATGGCGTGATCGGGCTTGGCGCGCCAGCGGCGGCGATCGCGCATATGTTCGATTGCAATTACCTGCTCGAACAGACGCTCGATGCCCAATCTGGCGAGCACGGCGCGCGCGTAATTCTCGGGCGCGTTCGTCAGCACGATCTTGCGGCCCGGCAGCGACGCGACGAGGCGCGCAACCCCGCGTTCGTGCCGGATCATCGAGCCGAGATCCGCGAACGTGTGAACGACCTTCAGGAAGTCGTTGGCGTCGACCGGATGATGACGCGTGAGGCCCAGCAAAGCCGCGCCATAGCGTTGCGTGTAACTCGAGCGCAGACGGTTTGCTTCGTCGACGTCCACCTGCAACGCGTCGATGATGTACTGCGTCATTCCCTGGTTGATCGCCGGGAAGATGGCGTGCGACGCGTGGTGCAGCGTGTTGTCGAGGTCGAACAGCCAGACCGGCCGGCCTCCCGCAAGATGCGGGCGGCGGCGTTGGGTGGTGGGAGTGCGCATGGTGGGCGAAGCCATTAGCGGCGTGCGGCCGCGCATTGAAGCGAGCGCGGACAGTTCAGGACGCGCGAGCCTCGTGCGCCTTGCTGGCTTCTGGAGACTGTACTCAATGCGAGCGGATCATCGTGCCGAACGGCTGCTCGGTGAGAATTTCCAGCAGCACCGAATGTTCGATCCGGCCGTCGATGATGTGCACCGAACGCACGCCGCTCTTCGCCGCGTCCAGCGCGGATGAGATTTTCGGCAGCATGCCGCCGGAGATCGTGCCGTCGGCAAACAGGCCGTCGATCTCGCGCGCCGACAGATCGGTGAGCAGATTGCCTTCCTTGTCCATCACGCCAGGGATATTGGTCATCATCACGAGCTTTTCGGCGTTCAGCACCACGGCCAGCTTGCCTGCAACCAGATCCGCGTTGATGTTGTACGACAGCCCGTCTTCGCCGAAGCCGATTGGCGAGATCACCGGAATAAACGCGTCGTCTTGCAGCGCTTTCACGACCGCGGGGTTGATCGCCTCGACTTCGCCCACCTGGCCGATATCGACATACTGGCCCGGGTTGTCGCGATCCGGCATCAACATCTTGCGAGCGTGAATGAGGCCGCCGTCCTTGCCGGTGAGACCCACCGCATGGCCGCCGAAATGGTTGATCAGCGTGACGATGTCCTGCTGCACTTCACCGCCGAGCACCCATTCGACGACTTCCATCGTCTCTTCGTCGGTGACGCGCATGCCCTGAATGAACGTGCCCTGTTTGCCGATTTTCTTGAGCGCCTGGTCGATCTGCGGACCGCCGCCGTGCACGATGACCGGATTGATACCGACCAGCTTGAGCAGGATCACGTCGCGCGCGAAGCCCTGTTTCAGGCGCTCCTCGGTCATGGCGTTGCCGCCGTATTTGATGACCACGGTTTTGCCGTGATACTGACGAATGTAAGGCAGCGCCTCGGCCAGGATTTCAGCCTTCAGGGTGGGCGCAATCTGCGAAAGGTCGGGAAGCTCGGACATGGCGGCAGGCTCGGGCACGGAACAGTTAAAACAGGGCGAATTGTACAGGACTGGCGCGGTGCAACAGGGTTTTCCACACGCCGCTGGACATATGGCGGCGCCCGTTTTGCGCGCCGCATCAACACGCGGCCGCGAAGGCGCAACGACGACCAGCGTACAGGCATTCCGGCCGCCGGTGAATTAGCCAAACGGACGACTCACATTGGATCTGCGACCGTGGCTTCATTTCAGGAATCAGGCTGAAGCGAGATCATCCGGCCATCATGAAACCGTCCGCCTCCCCATCCGAAGGCAGCGCCCGCTGCCCACGCTGCGGCAATGCATTCGACTGCGGCAGGCATAGCGAGCCGTTCGAGTGCTGGTGTCGCGAAATGCCCGCGCTGTCCGCCGACAGACTGGAGCCGGCCGGGCGTTGCTTGTGCCCCGAGTGTCTCGTCGCGGAAATTGCCCGTACGGCGAAGGGTAATCAACTGCCGTAACGGTGCTGGAAGTTGCGGCGTAGTGCGCCCGCGTTTGACAGGTTGGGTGTGGCCGGGGTTAGGTCCACCGCGCCAACGAAACCAACAAGGCCAACGCGCTTGAGGCTTCTTTATGACATGGGTAAGTTGTTCGTGTGACAGTGACTAACAGCGACCGTTCGAGCCCGCCAGCCGCCAGGCTCGTGAAGATGGCCGCCGTTGCTTTTCAACTTCCGCCTACACCGCCGGACGGCTGGAAGCCAGCACGGCCAGATCGTTCGCCACGCTCGTGAGTACAGACTCCCATTCGTTGAACTCGCGCTGCCGGTAAAGCGTCGTACCCGGATACCAGGGGCTGTCTGTCCGGTCGAGCAGCCAGACCCAATGCGGATTGACGTCGAGCAGCACCCAGGTGCGCTGGCCCAAGGCGCCGCTCAGATGAGCGACCGACGTGCATACGCTAATGACGAGATCGAGCGCGCTGATGAATGCGGCGGTGTCGTCGAAACTGGTGAACTCTGCCGTGTGGTCGGTCATATCCAGTCCGGCTGCCCGTGCCGCCGCGACGTCCGCGTCCGCGCCGGGCTGCAAGGAATAGAACGCCACGTTCGGCGTGCCACGCAAGTGCGCCGCATAGCGCTCCCAGCCCACGCGCCGGAATGGATTACGTTGATGGCCGTGGCTCCCGGTCCATGTCAGCCCGACCTTCAGCCGAATTTCGCCGGCCAGCCGCTTTCGCCATGACTCGACGGCCGCCGCGTCCGCGCGGAGATACGGCGTTGCGGCGGGAATCGTGTGTTCGCGCGTGTCGAAGATCAGCGGCAGGCTGAGCAGCGGAACCTCGTAGTCGAATGGCGGCAGCGACTCGACGCCGCCACCCGCCGAGTACTCGTCCACATGATTGCCCAGGCTGCGCACGAGCAGCGCGCCCATTTGCGGAAACGAGTTCCATGCGAGGCGACCACCCTCGCGATGCACGCGCTCGCCCAGCATAGGCAGATAGCGGCAGAACTGCAGCAGGTCGCCCATGCCTTGTTCGCCCCAGACGAGCAGCGTCTTGCCGGCAAGCGCTTCGCCGCGCCAGGTCGGTTTCGGCAGGACCGGGCGCTGGCCGGCCAGTTCGGAAGCACCCTCCCAGCGAGCCTCGTGAGACGGCCAGCCGTGCGCGTAGTCGCCGCGCACCAGTTGCACCATCGAAAGATTGGAGCGCATGGCCGGATTCTCGGGCGCCAGTTCACACGCTGTTTGCGCTTCCTGGAAGGCCTCGTCCCAGCGTTGCGCCTCACGCAGCGTCAGCGCATAGTTGTTGTGCGCCTGCGCGCTGTGCGGCGCGCTTTGCACGGCCTTCAAACCGGCTTCCAGCGCTGCCGGCAAATTCATGTGCAGACGGTAGGCAGTAGTGAGGTTGGTCCACGCATCGCCGTCGCTGGGGTCTGCCCGGACAGCGCTTTCGAGTAGCGAGAACTGCTCGCTCGAGCTACCGTCGGTGTGCATCAGCGCAGCGGCGAGATTGTTGCGCAGCCGTGGAAAAGCCGGCTCGATGGCGAACGCGCGCCGATAAGGTGCGACCGCTTCCACGTGACGGCCGGCCAGCTGCAGCGTATAGCCAAGGCGGAAGTGCGCGGATGCATGGTCGGGTGCGAGCTGGGCAATAATGGCGGCGAGCTCGACTGCTTCGTCATGACGCCGCTCTTCGATCAGAGACTGGATCAGCGAATACAGTGATGCATCGTCGAGTGGATGACGTTGCGCCGCTGCCTGAAGGCTTTCGGCCTCGCGTTGCGCCGCTTTGTCCCGACGGGCCGCTAATGCCTCTTTGAGAAAAGTCAGGAAAGCTGATGAGGTGTCAGCCTCGCGGGCGGAAGTCGATGGCATGATGGGCTGCACGGCGAAAGGATGAGTAACAAAGCCATAGCGTTCTGTACCGCTATCGCAAAAACCCAATGGTAAAGACGCGAGGCCAGGAAGTAAGTCGGAATAGTCTGAACAGGTAAACTGAAGTCATGCACCGTATAACCAACACCGGCCGCGTCAATCTGGGTCATCTGTTCTGGCTGCGCAGCCTGGCGATCATCGGTCAGCTTATGACGATCGCGTTCGTACAGATCTTCATCGGTGTGACTTTGCCGTTGCCGGCCATGCTGCTCGTCATCTCGCTCGAAGTCGTGTTCAACGGGCTCACCTGGTGGCGCGTGGCCCAGCAGCGGCCCGAATCCAACATGGAGCTGTTCGGGCAAATCTGGGTCGATCTCGGCGCACTTTCCGCACTGCTGTTCCTGTCCGGCGGCACCACCAATCCGTTCGTTTCGCTGTACCTGCCGTCTCTGGCAATTGCCGCCGCCGTGCTGCCGTGGCCTCTCATGGCGTGGCTCGCCGCATTCGCCGTCGCCTGTTACGCCGTGCTCGGCTTCGACTCCGTGCCACTCAATCTCGAGAATCCGGCCAACCTGTTCGACTACTACCGCGCCGGCATGTGGGTCAACTTCATGGTCAGCGTCGGGCTGATTGCATGGTTCGTCGCGCGCATGTCACGCGCGCTGCGGCTACGTGACGCAGCGCTCGGAGACGCGCAGCAGCGCTTGCTTCACGACGAACGGGCCGTCGCGCTGGGCGTCCAGGCAGCCACCGTCGCTCACGAAATCGGCACGCCTCTGTCTACAATTGCAATGCTGTCCGAGGAACTGCGCGACGCCGCCCGTACCGATCAGGGCCTCGCACCCTATCGCGCCGATCTCGAACTGCTCGAACAGCAAATGACGCTGTGCACGTCGGCGCTGGCGCGCTTGCGCAGCCGCGCATCCACGGCGACGAACCGGCAGCCGGTGTCGGAGTGGCTCGAATCGTTCGCCGAGCAATGGCGCCTGCGACATCCGCATGTGAAATTCGAGCGGATCGGCGTGCCGCCTGCGGACGTCAGTCTGGACGACACCGTTGCGGTCAGCCAGATCCTGACGATCCTGCTCGATAACGCCGCGCGCGCAAGCCGCGACCATGTCACGCTGGCCTGCACGCTGACAGATCGCGTCGATCAGATCATGTTCGAGGTGTGCGACGCCGGACCCGGCATCCCGGCCGCGCTGCGCGGCTCGCTTGGCACGATGCCAGTGGAAAGCACGCAGGGCGGCCACGGCGTGGGGCTGTATCTGGCGTTTTCAGCGGCAGCGCGTCTGCGCGGATCGATCGAACTGACCGACGTCAGCCCGATCAAGCCGCGAGGCACGCGCGCCGTGTTGACGCTGCCGCTCGCGGGACGCAAATTTTCTGGCAAGGGCCGCCAAGGCGCTGCGCCATCCAACACGGAGAAACAGGCATGAGCGAAATGAAGTTTCTGGTAATCGACGACGACGAGGTGTTCTCCGGCATCCTCGCGCGTGGTTTGACCCGGCGCGGTTACACGGTCAGCGAGGCGCACAATGCAGAGGAGGCCATCAGGCTCGCCAATCAGCAGAAGTTCAGCCAGATCACCGTGGACCTGCATCTGGGCAACGACTCCGGCCTCACGCTCGTCGCGCCGTTGCGCGATCTGCAGCCCGATGCGCGCATGCTGGTGCTCACGGGCTATGCGAGCATCGCGACGGCGGTTCAGGCGGTGAAAGACGGCGCGGATAACTATCTTGCCAAGCCGGCCAATGTCGAGACGATTCTGTCCGCGCTCCAGGCCGAGGCAAGCGCATTGCAGGCGGACGAGGCGATCGAGCATCCCGCGCCGCTCTCGGTGGCGCGTCTTGAGTGGGAGCATATTCAGCGTGTGCTAGCTGAGCACGGCGGCAACATTTCGGCCACTGCGCGTGCGCTGAACATGCACCGGCGGACATTGCAGCGCAAGCTGGCGAAGCGGCCCGTGAAGCAGTAGGCCGCGCCCCATTCATGCCGTGCATAAGCGCATCGGCATGGCTGAATGCAAAACGGGCTGCCCTGATAAGGCAGCCCGTTTTTTTGACACGGCCGACGTCGCGTGCACCGGCAACGCCTCGCGTTACCTGCTGGCAACGCGAGCACACCGGTCCGACTTCACAGCACGTATCGCGACAGATCCTCGTCTTCCGCCACTTCATTCAGCGCCTTGTCGACATACGCCGCGTCGATCTGCACCGCCTTGCCCGAATGATTGCCGGCCGAAAACGAGACCTCTTCCAGCAGCTTTTCGATCACCGTGTAAAGGCGCCGCGCGCCAATGTTTTCCGTTTTTTCATTCACGGAAAACGCGATCTCGGCGAGACGGCGAATGCCGTCATCGGCGAATTCGAGGTGCACGTCTTCGGTGGCGAGCAGTGCCTGGTATTGCTTGACAAGGCTTGCGTCCGTGGACACCAGGATCGATTCGAAATCATTCACGGACAACGAATCCAGTTCAACGCGAATCGGGAAGCGGCCCTGCAGTTCCGGAATCAGATCGCTCGGCTTGGCGAGATGAAACGCGCCGCTCGCGATGAACAGAATATGGTCGGTCTTGACCATGCCGTACTTCGTGTTGATCGTGGTGCCTTCCACGAGCGGCAGCAGGTCGCGCTGCACACCCTGACGCGACACTTCGCCGCCGCCGGCCTCGCTGCGCGACGCGATCTTGTCGATCTCGTCAAGGAACACAATGCCGTTCTGTTCGACGTTCTGCACGGCTTTGGTTTTCACCTCTTCGTCGTTGAGCATCTTGCCCGCTTCTTCGTCGGTGAGAACCTTCAGCGCTTCTTTCACCTTCATCTTGCGACGCGTTTTCTTGCCGCCGCCGATGTTCGCGAACATGGAACGGATCTGCTCGGTCATGTCTTCCATGCCCGGCGGCCCCATGATGTCCATGCCAACCTGCGGCTGTTCGACGTCGAGTTCAATCTCCTTGTCGTCGAGCAGCCCTTCACGCAGACGTTTGCGGAACGTTTGACGCGTGGTGCCGCCTTCGTCGGCGGTATCCGTGGCACTCGTGCTCGCGCCAAAACCGACAGGGCGCGCGCTCGGCAGCAGAATGTCGAGAATGCGGTCTTCGGCCTGATCTTCGGCCTTCGTCCGCACTTTGCGCATTTCCGTTTCACGCGTCTGCTTGACCGAGATTTCGATCAGGTCGCGCACGATGCTGTCCACATCGCGGCCCACGTAGCCCACTTCCGTGAATTTGGTCGCTTCGATCTTGATGAACGGCGCGTCCGCCAGCTTGGCCAGACGCCGTGCGATTTCGGTCTTGCCGACGCCGGTCGGTCCGATCATCAATATGTTCTTCGGCGTGATTTCCTGACGCAGCGGCTCCTCGACCTGCTGACGCCGCCAGCGGTTGCGCAGCGCAACGGCAACCGCTTTTTTCGCGCGGCCTTGACCGATGATGTGTTTGTCGAGTTCCGAGACGATCTCGGCAGGGGTCATGGTGCTCATCGTGGGTCCTTACTCGATCGTCTCGATGACGCGGTTATGGTTCGTGTAGATGCACATGTCGCCGGCAATTTCCAGCGACTTCTCCACGATTTCGCGGGGCGACAGTTCGGTGTTCTGAGCCAACGCAATTGCGGCGGCCTGCGCGTACGAGCCGCCGGAGCCGATCGCACAGATGCCGCCCTCGGGGTCGAGCACGTCGCCGTTACCGGTGATCACGAGCGTGGTGGTAGCGTCGGCGGTGATCAGCATGGCCTCCAGCCGGCGCAGCATGCGGTCGGTGCGCCAGTCTTTCGCCAGTTCCACAGCGGCGCGCGTGAGATTGCCCTGATGTTTTTCCAGCTTCGCTTCGAAGCGGTCGAGCAGTGAGAAGGCGTCGGCGGTGCCGCCGGCGAAGCCGACCAGTACCTTGCCGTTGTAAATGCGCCGGACCTTCTTCGCACCGCCCTTCATCACGATGTTGCCCAGTGTGACCTGGCCGTCGCCGCCTAGCGCGACCTTGTTGCCGCGGCGCACGGAGACGATCGTCGTGCCGTGAAATTGCTCCATATGCGTTCCTTTTGCAAAACGGGTAGGACGCGGCAGCGCACTGCGCCACCGCCAGAATCCTGAAAGCGGACGGCGCGCAACGTGGCGCGCTCGTACAGCGCATGTCCGGTTTATTTTAGGGCGTGCGCGGTCATATCAAGAGCCGGCAAATGGCATAAGGCAAAAAACCGCGTGCAAAAGAAAAAAGGCGCACGGAGCACCGTGCGCCTCTCGACGAAGCAGCGTATCTGGGCGCGGAGCCGAAGCCGCGCCGTCTGGCGTTCAGTCGCCGAACAGCTTCTGGCGCAATTCGCGGCGTTCCTGCGCTTCCAGCGACAGCGTGGCTGTGGGCCGGGCAAGCAGACGCGGAATGCCGATCGGCTCGCCGGTCTCTTCGCACCAGCCGTAATCGCCGGAATCGATCCGCGCGATCGACTGCTGCACTTTTTTCAGCAGCTTGCGTTCGCGGTCGCGCGTGCGCAGTTCCAGCGCATGCTCTTCCTCGATCGTTGCGCGGTCGGCCGGGTCCGGCACGATTACCGTTTCGCGCAGGTTCTCGGTCGTCTGGCCGGCATTGCGGAGAATGTCCGCCTGCAGCTGTTCGAGCTTGTTCTTGAAGAAGGCGAGCTGATCCTCATTCATGTAATCCTTGTCGCTCATCTTCAGGATTTCGGCTTCGGTCAAGAGTCGTTTCGTCGTCATCTGGCTTGCTTCTTCAATGTGAGGCAGAACACTCGCGTGATGCCCGCACTTTCGTATTGCCCGCAAAGGCGCCTCTGGACGCGGAGCGCGAGGGCGGGCACGGACGATAAACTGTCGTGACGCCGAAGCGCCTGGCGCCCACACGCCGAGCGTCGCAACGCCGGGCGTCGCCACGCCAATGCGGGGCCGAACTCCTCTGGAAACCGATTCTCAAATGCTCCTGAGGTATTGCTTGCCGGCAGCGCGCCTTTTTCAGGCGGGATCAGACGGCATTGTCGGCGGGTTCCCCGGACTAGATTTTCCGGCGCCGTTTCAGGCCCGGCGCAGGATACGCGCTGACCGGGCAATTCTTTGTCATTCTCCAGTGGGCACGTATTGTAACTGAATCACAATCCGGCACCGCAAGTCATGAAAATCCCCGCGCGGTGCACCGATATCCCGAAAATATAACGCGCGCAGAACCAAAAAGCGATGGTCGTGCACGCATTAATACAGCAGGGTTTTCACGCGTTTTTCACACGCCCGACTTTTCAACCGCCTTGCAGCGGCAACCCGGCATTCACATGCGATTCAGCGCAGACGAATCAACGGCGTGCTGTGCAGGCGACGCTCGCTTCGAGCCCATCAGCACGGCGTGTGCCACGCATGAGGGGCCGAAGCGGCGGGGGAGGCGCTACCTCGCGTCAGGCGAGGCAGGCGTCGAGACCGTCGGTGATCAAGTCTTTCGGCAGTTCGATGCCGATGAACACCATCTTGTTGGTTTTCTTCTCAGCGGGCTGCCATTTTGCGGCGAGGTCACTGCCCATCATCTGATGCACGCCCTGAAACACCACCTTGCGGTCCACGCCCTTCATGTACAGCACGCCCTTGTAGCGCAACAGGTGCTCGCCGTAAATCTGCAGAATGCCGCCGAGGAAATCTTCGAGCTTGTTCGGATCGAACGGACGATCGCTGCGATAGACGAACGACTTGATCTTGTCGTCATGGTGCGCGTGATGGTGATGCGCATGATCGTGGCCTTCGTGCGCACACTGGCCGTGGTCGTGATCGCAATCCGCGTGATCGTGGCCGTGGTCATCGTGCGTATGGCCGTGTTCGTCATGCGCGTGGGCATGGCTGTGCGCATGCTCGTCCTCGACGAGGAAATCCGGGTCGATTTCCAGCTTCGAGTTCAGATTGAAGCCGCGCAGATCGAAAATTTCCTTGATATCCGCGTCGCCGAAATTCACGACCTTGATCGTGGCTTTCGGATTCATATGCAGCAGACGGTGGCGCAAATCGCCAATGTGCTTTTCGTCGACCAGATCGGCCTTGGTAATGAACAGTCGATCCGCGAACCCGACCTGGCGCTGTACGACCTCATGCTCGTCCAGCTGATGATTCGCGTGCTTCGCGTCCACCAGCGTGATGATCGCGTCGAGCAGGAATTCGCTCGCGATCTGGTCGTCCATGAAAAACGTCTGCGCAACCGGGCCCGGATTCGCGAGACCCGTTGTCTCGATCACGACACGGTCGAAATCCAGCTTGCCTTCCTGCTTCTGCGCCGCCAGATCGCCCAGCACGCGCGCCAGATCGCCGCGTATCGTGCAGCAGATGCAGCCGTTGCTCATCTGGATGATCTGTTCGCCCGTGTCCTGCACGAGGATGTCGTTGTCGATGTTTTCCTCGCCGAACTCGTTCTCGATCACGGCGATCTTCATGCCGTGCTTTTCGCTCAGGATGCGCTTGAGCAGCGTGGTTTTGCCGCTGCCGAGAAAGCCGGTCAGGATGGTGACTGGGATCATGTTGGTCGCCTGTAGGTACGTAAAACGATGCGTAATAGGGATGCCTGACGCAAGCGCAGGCGGGCGCGGCAGCCTTGCGGCGCGCAGCCCGGTCCAGGCGGATATTGAAACATATCTGTCAAGCCCGTGCTGACGCGACGGCTTCGACGCGACCCGCGCTTTGGCCGGAGACGCCGGAAATACGCCAAAAAATAAGGGCGATCAGGCGATTTGCAACAGCAGGCCTTTCAGGTATTCACCTTCCGGGAACGCTGTGAGCAGCGGGTGATCGACGCCCGCGCCGAGCCGCTTGAGTATGCGCGCGTCGACGCGCGCGTCGGCCGCCGCGCCGGAGACGATCTTCTGGAACAGTTCGGCGTCGATCGCGCCGGAGCACGAGTACGTGAAGAGCAGGCCGCCCGGGCGCAACAGCTTCAGGCCGGTCAGATTGATGTCCTTATACGCGCGCGACGCGCGGTCCACATGCTCGCGAGACGGCGCGAATTTCGGCGGATCGAGCACCACCAGGTCGAAGCGCTCGCCTTCGTCGGCGAGACGGCGCAGCGTCTTGAACGCATCGGCGTCGAGCCATTGAGCGCGTTCGGCGTCGAAGCCGTTCGCCGCCACGTTCTGCTGCGCGATCGCCAGTGCATCACCGGACGAATCGATCGAGACCACGCGTTGTGCGCCGCCCTTGAGCGCCGCGAGCGAGAAGCCACCCGTGTAGCAGAAACAGTTCAGCACGTCGCGTCCCTGCGCAAGTTGCTGCACCAGCAGCCGGTTATCGCGCTGGTCGACATAAAAGCCGGTCTTGTGGCCGTTGCGCACGTCGACGTGATAGCGCACGCCGTTCTCGCTCGCGATCAACTCGTCCGACGGCGGTTCGCCCGCCAGCACGCCGGTGGTCTGTTCGAGGCCTTCTTTCTGACGGATCGATACGTCCGAGCGCTCGTAGACGTTCGGGCAGCCGGTCGCGCCGACCAGCGCCGCGACGATCGCCTCCTTCCACGCCTCGACGCCCGCGGCCATGAACTGGCAGACGATCTGGCTGCGCTGGCCTGCGTCCTCGGTGACGTAATAATCGACGATCAAGCCGGGCAGGCCGTCCGCCTCGCCGAAAACCAGCCGCGTTGCGCCGGTATCGTGGACCATCGTCTGGCGATGCGCGAGTGCGCGCTGCACGCGGCGCTTGAAGAACGCGTGGTCGATCGGCTCCGTCTCGTCGAAGCTCCACACACGTGCGCGGATCTGCGAATGCGGGCTGTAGGCGGCGCGCGCCAGAAAACGGCCGTCGTGCGCGCGCACCAGCACGGTCGCGCCGGGCGCGGGATGGCCGTCGATGCGATCGATCGCATTGGCATACACCCACGGGTGGCGGCGCAGCAGCGATTTTTCTTTCGACGGTTTGAGCGTAACGGTATTCATCGGGTGTCAGCAGAACAAGAGGCCGCGCGGTTCGCAAGTTGCGCGGCAGGTGAAGCGGAGGCGGAGACTTGCGCGCCGCCCTGGCGGCGTCAGTCGCGTTTTTTGGCGCGTGGGTGCGCCTGATCGTAGACGTGGGCGAGATGCTGGAAATCGAGCGCGGTATAGACCTGCGTTGCGGTAATGCTCGCGTGCCCGAGCAGTTCCTGCACCGCGCGCAGATCGCCGCTCGACTGCAGCAAGTGGGTGGCGAACGAATGCCGCAACACGTGCGGGTGCACGTTGGCCGGAATGCCTGCGACCAGCGCGGCGCGCTTTACCCGCTCGCGCACCACGTTCGGCGACATGCGCTTACCGCGCGCCGATACGAAGAGCGGATGCGGATCGCTCTTCACGAGTTGATCGCGCACCGCAAGCCAGGCGTTCAGCGCGTCGATCGCCTTGCTGCCGACCGGCACGACACGGCGCCGGTTGCCTTTGCCGAGCACTTCGACTTCGGCGGATTCGAGCTTGAGCCAGCCCGCCGAGCGGTAGCCGTCGGCGTCGGCGAAACGGACGTCGAGACCCACGAGTTCCGACAGACGCAGCCCCGACGAGTAGAACAGTTCGAGCATCGCGTGATCGCGCAAGCCTTCCGCCGATGCCGCCGGCGGGCTTTCCATGAGGCGCGTGGCGTCGTCGACGGAAAGGGCCTTGGGCAACGACTTGGGCTGCCTCGGCGCGCGCACGGTGGCGACGGGATTGGCGGGCAGATCGACACGACCCGCGAACCAGCGATAAAACGCGCGCCAGGCCGACAACCGGTGGCTGATGGAGCGTGCGGACAGGCCGCCGGCGTGCGCGCGCGAGACCGCGCCGCGAACGTCGACCGCTGTGAGGCTTTCGAGCGGCCGACCTTTGGCCAGCAACTTCAGTTGTTCCAGTTCATGCGTGTAGCCGCGCAGCGTGTGCGCCGACAGCCGCCGCTCGTGTTCGAGATTCGACAGATAGGCGGTAATCGGATCGGCTTGGGTCACGGTGGCCTGGCGACGAAGGGGCGGTGGTAGTAGCCGCTCAGTGCGGCAGCAGACGGCTCAACGCCGCGCTGGCGAGCGCACCGATCTGCGTCAGGAAGTCGGTGGCCATGCCGTCGTGGAAGCGGCGCGGGTCGGGCGAGCCCATGACCAGCAAGCCGAATGTGGGCGCCTCTTCCTTGCCTTCGGGGTCGCGCAGCGCGAGCAGCGCGATGGACTCGGTGGCATGCGCGGCGGCTGGCGTCGCGGCGGCGCTGTCGTCCGCGGCCTGAGCGGATTGAGCAGCGGGCGTCGCGGAAGACGCAAGCCACTGTGCCGCCTCGAAACCCGTATTGGCGCCGCAGTAAGGTGTGGTCAGGCTGTTGGCAAAAATGCGCACCTCCTCGCCGACGTGGCGCGCGAACTCGGCTTGCGCGTAGGGCTCGGCCACATCCCACACGCGCAGCGCGGCTTGCGGCACGTCGAAAACGTCGCGCAGGCCGTTCGCGATCGTGCGCGGCAATGCGTACGGGTCGCGCTCCGCCATCACGCGGATAGTCCAGCGGTTGAATTTCGACGCGATGCTGTCGTTCTCGTGCCCGTAGCGCAGCAGTTCGGCGAGCCGGCGTTCGAGCAGCTTGTTCTTGTCACGCAGCATTTCCATCTGCCGCTCCTGCAACGACACGGCGGCCTTGCCGTGCGGATTCGCCAGCCGGATCGTGGCGAGCATTTCCGCGTGGTCGGCGAAGAAGTCGGGGTTGGCAATCAGATAGTCGGCGACGTCGCGTTCGTTCATGGTTTCGGCTTGTGAACTGCGCAGCGACGCTTTGGCGCGCTGCTGCGGTCAATGTTGGGTTGTCGGGCCGCTTGATCGGTCAATCGGCCAGTTCGATTTCGCCTTCGAAGACGGTCGCCGCAGGACCGGCCATCAGCAGCGGCTCGTTTGCCTTCGTGCTGTCCCACGTGATCGTAAGGGTGCCGCCGTGCGTGCGCACCTGCACCGGCGCGTCCAGCAGCCCGCGGCGAATGCCCGCGGCGACCGCTGCGCATGCGCCCGTGCCGCACGCCAGCGTCTCGCCGGCACCGCGCTCGTACACGCGCAGTTTGACCTCGTTGCGCCCGACGATCTGCATGAAACCGGCATTCACCCGCTGCGGAAAACGCGCGTGCCGCTCGATCGCCGGACCCTCGACAAGTACCGGAAAAGCCTCGACATCGTCGACGACCTGCACGGCGTGCGGATTGCCCATCGACACGACCGACACCCAGCGCGTCGTGCCGTTCACGTCGAGCGGCCAGAGCGTGTCCGCACCTTCGCGGCGGCCGGCAAGGCCCTTGGTTGCGAACGGCACACGCTCCGGGTCGAACACCGGCGTGCCCATGTCGACCAGCACTTCGCCGTTTTCCTGCATGGTCAGCGTGATGATGCCGTTCTGCACCTGGACGCGCACGCTGCGTTGGTCGGTCAGACCGCGATCGCGCACGAACTTGACGAAGCAGCGCGCGCCGTTGCCACAGTGCTCGACCTCGCCGCCGTCGCAGTTGAAAATCCGGTATCTGAAATCGACGCCGTCCACCGTTGGCTGTTCGACCAGCAGCAGTTGATCCGCGCCGACGCCAAAATGCCGGTCCGCGAGCGCGCGCACCTGCGTGGGCGTGAGGTCGACCGGCTGCGTGAAGCCGTCGAGCACGACGAAGTCATTGCCCGCGCCGTGCATTTTGGTGAATTTCAGTTTCATCACGCTATTGTAAGTGACGCGCCCCGGGCTGCGCCTGGCGCCGTTTTATTTCGACGCTGTGGCGCTGGAATCATCGCAATCCGACAGGCCGGCGTCCGGTTGTTCAATTCAATACACGCTCGGTACACCCGGCGGCCGGGTCTTGAAGCGCTTGTGCACCCAGTAATACTGCTCGGGCATCAGCGGAATCTGCTCTTCGAGGAACGCGTTCATGCGCCGTGCGTCTGCGTCGTCGTCGCCGGTCGGGTAGTTCTCCCACGGCTTGAACACCTTCAGCCGATAGCCCTTGTAGTTCGGCAACACCTCGCCAATGAACGGCACCACCTGCGCATGGCCCACCTTCGCGAGGCGTCCCACCGCGGTCAGCGTGCAGGTTGGCACGCCGAAGAACGGCACGAACGTGGAGTTGCGCGCGCCGTAGTCCATGTCGGCGCCAAGCATGACCGGCTTGCGTTCGCGCAGCCAGCGCAGCACGATGCGCGCACTGTCGGCGCGGCTTGCCATGTCCGCGCCGAAACGGGCGCGCGCCGCTTTGGCCACTTCCTCCAGTTCGGGATTCGACATCGGCTGGTACAGCGACCCGCATTGGCGCTTGAGCGAATAATTCAGGAAGATCGAACCTGCCTCGATCCCGACGAAGTGAAAGCCGAGGAACAGCGTGGGCGGCAGATTCGGATCGAGCAGATCGATTTCGCTGTCGACCTCGATCAGCTTTTCCAGCTTCTTCGCGGAGCCGAACCATTGCACGCTGCGCTCCAGGTAGCTGCGGATCGCGTGACGGAAATGCTTCTGCGCAACGTCTTCACGACGCTCGTCGCTCCATTCGGGAAAGCACAGCTTCAGGTTGGTATGCACGATGCGCTTGCGGCGGCTCGGAATCTGATAGAGCAGCCAGCCGAGCCCATCACCCATGCGAGCGACCAGACCGTAGGGCAACAACGCAAAAAATTTGAGCAGCCCGATTGCGAGCCTCGCGCCAAAGCGGCTCAACATGTGGCCTCCGCATGGCGGCGAAAAGGGCGTGGCGCATTGCATTTCCTGGAAGCGAAAAAATTGACGTGATGCCGCACTCGTGGACACTCTGTGACAAACGAAGGAAGTCGCTATAATAAGGGCTTCGCCGAGTTAATAGACAACTTGCGGGGCGAAGCCAGAAGGTGCAGAGCACGTCTTCAAGACGTGAGATGTGCCCCACGGTCAGGTAATCCGCTAAAGCGTCGCCACTTCAAGCTCCGAAGCTGGCTACGTGAAACTCAACCGTAACCAGTCAACAGGAGTCTGCAACGTGGCAAACGACTATCTCTTCACCTCAGAATCCGTTTCCGAAGGCCATCCCGACAAAGTCGCGGACCAGATTTCGGACGCCATCCTCGACGCAATCCTCGCTCAAGACAAATACTCGCGTGTCGCGGCTGAAACGCTGTGCAACACGGGTCTCGTCGTGCTGGCCGGCGAAATCACCACGACCGCCAACGTCGATTACATCCAGGTCGCGCGCAACACGATCAAGCGCATCGGCTACGACAATACGGACTACGGTATCGACTATCGCGGCTGCGCGGTGCTGGTGGCGTACGACAAGCAGTCGCCGGACATCGCGCAGGGCGTGGACCGCGCGCACGACAACAACCTCGATCAGGGCGCCGGCGACCAGGGCCTGATGTTCGGTTATGCGTGTGAAGAAACTCCGGAACTGATGCCGCTGCCGATCCACCTGTCGCACCGTCTCGTGGAGCGTCAGGCGAATCTGCGCCGTGATGGCCGTCTGCCCTGGCTGCGTCCGGATGCGAAGTCACAGGTTACCGTGCGTTATGTCGACGGAAAGCCGCATGCAATCGACACCGTCGTGCTGTCCACGCAGCATTCGCCGGACATCTCGCTCGACTCGCTGCGCGAAGCCGTGATCGAAGAGGTCATCAAGCCGACGCTGCCGGCCGATCTCATCAAGGGCGACATCAAGTTTCTGGTGAACCCCACCGGCCGTTTCGTGATTGGCGGCCCGCAAGGCGACTGCGGGTTGACGGGCCGCAAGATCATCGTCGACACGTACGGCGGCGCGGCGCCGCACGGCGGTGGCGCGTTCTCGGGCAAGGACCCGTCGAAGGTGGACCGTTCGGCCGCCTACGCCGGCCGTTATGTTGCCAAGAACATCGTGGCCGCGGGACTGGCATCGCGCTGCCTGATCCAGGTGTCGTACGCTATCGGCGTGGCTCAACCCACTTCGGTGATGGTCAACACGTTCGGCACCGGCCGCGTGTCGGACGCGACCATTACGAAACTGGTTCAGGAGCACTTCGATCTGCGTCCGAAGGGCATCATCCAGATGCTCGATCTGCTGCGCCCGGTCTATGAAAAGAGCGCCGCATATGGCCACTTCGGCCGCGAAGAGCCGGAATTCACGTGGGAAGCCACGGACAAGGCATTGGCGCTTGCCGAAGCCGCCGGTACGGAACCGGTTGCCGCGCTGGCTGAGTAAGCGCAGCAGGCAGTCTGTTTTCGTAAAAAACCCCGCCGGCGCGAGCCGAGCGGGGTTTTTTCGTGGTTGTCACTGCTGCCTGAGTTCGATGTGGTGCTGCTGCCAGCCGATTTGCAGCCGCGTTTCGCGGCCATTTGCCAGATCAACCGACCAGCGCGCCTTGACGGCTCGCGAACGCAAAAACAAACCAGCTGGTGCTGCGGTTGGTCGACATGCGGCGCGGCCGGCGGCTCCTGTTCTGCGGCGCGGGAGCAACCGCTCGCGGTGCGGCAAGGCGCAGCGGCGTGGGCTTGCGCAGCAGCGTGCGCAGCGAGAAGCGTCGCGTGCCGCCTTGCAGACGCAGCGCGGAGAAGAACGTGTGAAACCACGTGCGGATGCTGTCGACCGCTCTGGCATCGCGCCATTGTTCGCCGAGCGCGCGGCTTCGCGTCGCGTGGTGGCGCAGTGCGCGCACCACATGGCGACGCGTCGGACGCGCCGCTTTGAGCGCAGCGCGGGTGAGAGGGGTGTTCAGAAGAGTATGCATGGCTTAACGGTTACGCAGTGAACCCCGCGGCGGAGAGTGCGCCATCAGGAGCACCAA
Source organism: Paraburkholderia sp. PREW-6R (assembly GCF_039621805.1). Taxonomy (NCBI): domain Bacteria; kingdom Pseudomonadati; phylum Pseudomonadota; class Betaproteobacteria; order Burkholderiales; family Burkholderiaceae; genus Paraburkholderia; species Paraburkholderia sp. PREW-6R. Next base: position 133,502 of record NZ_CP155073.1, read on the forward strand.
ATGTGCCAATAGCAGCGCCCCGCCAGACGGCAAGCTGCGCGGAATTCCTCGAAAAAAATACGCCGGCTGAGAATAAATCTGGCCGCGAAGGCATCTGGCAGGTGAAAAACTGCGTCAGGAGATCAACAGTGTGTGAAGGCTACACCCGATTAATGACGACTAGAAGTCGGTTTTTACCCTGCAAATGCGGGTTTTTACGGACATCGCGCTTAATGTGCACCCACGTCGTCGCACTATTCGTGCGCATGCGTCGCGCCCATTTGCCCATTCTTTGTGCTGCTTTTTTCATCTGACCGACACGAGGTTGCGCGCATGCGCTGCTTCGCAGCGAGCGAAACAGCGCGCGGCCCCATCACGCCCGTTTTACAATCGAGCATCAGCAAGTCGACTGTAACGGAACACCATGTCACTCCATTCGAAGAAAGAGCAGATTCACACGTTGCGCGAGAAGGGCTTTGTTGTGGTGCCGGGATTGGTGTCGCCGCAGCGTTGTGCCGAGTTGAAGCGGATCGCCGAGCGTCAGTTGCAGGAAGCCGCAGCACCGATCGAGTTCGAGGCCGATTTGCAGTATCCCGGCGCGCCGTCGTCGAAAACTGCGCCGGGTGGACATACCGTGAGGCGCTTGCTCGACGCTTACGGCCGTGACCCGGCATTCGCCCAATGGGCGACCGCGCCGGAAATTCACGGCTGGATGGAGTTGTACTTCGGCGAGGAGCCGCGTCTTTCGCGTGCGCATCACAACTGCATGATGACCAAGCATCCTGCGTATGGCAGTCTGACGGGCTGGCATCGCGACGTGCGGTACTGGTCGTTCGAGCGGGACGATCTGGTGTCGGTGTGGCTCGCGGTCGGCTCCGAAACGGTGGATAACGGCGCGCTGTGGTTCGTGTCGGGGTCGCACGCCGAGCCGTTCACGTCCGACCGTTTCGACGAAGCCAAGTTTTTCCGCTCCGATCGCGAAGACAATCAGGCGTGGATTCGCACGGCCGTGTCACCGGAACTGGAAGCCGGCGACGTGGTGTTCTTTCACTGCAACACGCTGCATTCGGCGGGCAAGAACATCAGCGATCAGGTGAAGTATTCGCTGGTCTACACCTATCACGGCGCGAGCAACGTGCCGCTGCCCGGAACGCGCTCCGCAGCCATGCCGGAAGTCGCGTTCTGACGTTCTGACGAAAAGCAGTGAGTGGCGCAGACCGGCTCAGCGCCTGCGACCGGACAACGCCATGCCCGTGAGTCCGGCAATCGTCGCGATCACGCCGGCCACGATCAGCATGATTGCCTTGCTGCTGGGCGACCCGGTCAAGACACGCGACACGTCGCTGCTGACCGAGTTGAATGCCTGGCCTCCGAAATACAGCAACACGATACCGCCCACAATCAACGCGATGGAAATCGCTTTCGCCATTACCTGCTCTCCTCGAATTCACCGGCCAGAGTGTAGGGGACGTGCAGACACGCGTCCATCCCGCATACTGGGTGTCTGCACGCAGCGCGTCGATTGGCTAACATGACAGACCGGCCGCAGGGAGCAGCGGCCCGGCATCAGCACCTTCGCAAATAACACACGGTTTCGAGCAACATGCCTACCCCAGCATGTGTTTGGCCCGTTGCCCGCGATTTCATCGGGCGACTTCATCCTCAAGGACACTAGCAATGGCTTACGAAGCAGCTTCAGAACGCTATTCGGATATGCAATACCGCGTCTGCGGCAAGTCGGGTCTTAAATTGCCGGCGTTGTCGCTTGGCCTTTGGCACAACTTCGGCGACACCACGCCGATTTCCACGCAGCGAGACATCCTGCGCACGGCGTTCGATCTGGGCATTACGCATTTCGACCTTGCGAACAACTATGGGCCGCCGTATGGCAGTGCGGAGACCAATTTCGGCCGCCTCTTCAAGGACGACTTCAAGCCGTATCGCGATGAATTGCTGATTTCGTCGAAGGCCGGCTGGGACATGTGGCCCGGCCCTTACGGCCAGGGTGGCGGCTCGCGCAAGTACGTGCTTGCGAGCCTCGATCAGAGCCTGAAGCGCATGGGCCTCGATTACGTCGACATTTTCTATTCGCATCGTTTCGATGCGGATACGCCGCTCGAAGAAACCGCAGGCGCGCTAGCCACGGCGGTGCAACAGGGCAAGGCGTTGTATGTCGGCATCTCGTCCTACTCGGCGAGCAAGACGCTCGAAATGGCAAAGCTGCTGGCCGAATACAAGGTGCCGTTGCTTATCCATCAGCCTGCCTACAACATGCTGAACCGCTGGATCGAGCAGGAGTTGCTGGGCGCGCTGGAGAAGGTCGGCGCGGGCGCGATTGCGTTCACGCCGCTCGCGCAGGGATTGCTGACCGGCAAATACCTGAACGGTGTGCCGGACGATGCGCGTGTGAACAAGCCGGGCGGCGGGTCGCTCAAACAGGAACATCTGAGCGCGCAGAACATCGAGCACGTGCGCAAGCTGAATGACATCGCGCAACGTCGTGGTCAGAGCCTCGCGCAAATGGCGCTCGCGTGGGCATTGCGCGATCCGCGCGTGACGTCGGTGCTGATCGGCGCGAGCCGGGCGGAACAGGTGCGCGAGAATGTCGGCGCGCTGAAAAACCTCGAGTTTTCGAAGGACGAACTCGCGGAAATCGACCGCTATGCAACTGAGGGCGGCATCAACCTGTGGGAAAAGCCGTCCACCGACCAGGCGATCTGACACACGCCGCGTTTGCTCGCGCAGCAACGTTTTTCAAAGCCGCCCACGAGGCGGCTTTTTTGAGCCATCCGCGCTAGACGAGCGCCGGCAAGCCCTCGACCAGCATGACCGCAACGCCGACGCCAATCAGCGCCCCTAGCACGCGTAGCACGTTGTGCCGGAATTCCGTCTTGCACGGCAGCGCGCCAACGAATAGCGCACCGGCCAGCGCCATCGGAATGACCAGAATGAAATCGCTGATCGTGAAATAGGTCGTCATGCTTGTCTCCCATTTAACATGGTTACTCTGTGTTGTTTGCGAAGGCCGCATGTGCTTCTCGAATTGATCCGCGGCCGTTCGCTTAATGTTGAGTATAGGAGACGCCTAAATCGGCATTGCATCCGAATACAACGTTGCAGCGCATACATGTGGGCTGCTGGAGGTATGGCTGCCCGGCTCGCTAGCGTTGTTGCGCCGCAGTAAAATAACCGTAAAGTTGTGAAGCGTTTGCTTACACTGCCCTTACTTTTAAGCGACTGCATTGCGCAACGGAGGTCGCGTTTACCCGGCGCCTCGCTCCAACCCGCGCAGCCGCCACGCGGCAACGAGGCCGACCACGAGCAGCACGGCGACCAGCCCAGCGACGCCGTTCCATCCGTAGCCCGCCCACACCCGGCCACCATACGAGCCGACCACGCTCGAGCCAATGTAGTAGGCCAGCAGATACAACGCGGCCGCCTGACCTTTCGCCTCCTTGGCGAGGCGTCCTACCCAGCCGCTTGCCACCGAATGGCCTGCGAAAAAACCGAACGTCACGCACGCAATGCCGGCTGCAATCGCAGTTAGCGGATGCAGCAACGTGAGCGCGAGGCCGCACGCCATCAGCAGCAAACTGCCGGTTAGCACGCGTGCGCGGCCGAACGTATCGGCCATACGTCCCGACCACGGCGATGCAACCACGCCGACCAGATACACGACGAAGATTGCACCGATCGCGGTCTGGCTCAACGAGTAAGGCGGTGCGAGCAGACGGTAGCCGATGTAGTTGTACAGGGTGACGAAGCTCCCCATGAGCACAAAGCCGAGCAGAAACAGGAAGGCAAGGCCTGGCCGGGTGAATTGCCGCAGAAGCGCCGTACGGTGGTGCAGGAAGCCGAGCCCGCGCCGTGGCGCAAAGTGAAGCGACGGCGGCAGCAAGGTGCGAAACGCGATCATGGACAGGATGCCGAGCACGCCGATCGTGCCGATCGCGACGCGCCACGAAAACAGATCCGCGACGACGCCCGTGATCACGCGCCCGGCCATCCCGCCGATTGCCGTGCCGCCGACGTACAGACCCATCGCGAGACCGAGACCTTCGGGATGCACTTCTTCCGCGAGATATGCCATTGCGACGGCGGGCACGCCACCGAGCGCGAGCCCTTCGAGTGCGCGCAATACGAGCAACTGATGCCATTGCGGCGCGACAGAGACGCCGATCGTCAGCAGCGCTGACAACGTGAGCGACAACGTCATCAGCCGGTGACGGCTCCATCCTTCGGAGACGAAGCCCGCGATAAATATCGACAGTGCCAGCGCGGCGGTGGTGACGGAAAGCGACAGGCTGCTTTGCGCGGGCGTGACGCCGAATGCGGCTGAAAAGGACGGCAGTAGCGGCTGAACGCAGTAGAGCAGCGAAAACGTGGCATAACCGGCGAATAACAGCGCGATGCTGGCACGCCAGTAGGCCCGTGTGCCGCGTTCGAGATAGGGAATGTCGGGCACGTCGGAAACACTGAAAGTGGTGAATGAGAAGGGAACGGCGGAAGTCGCAACGTGGTCGGATTCCGGCGGCGCGCTAAAAAATCTCTGTGGACGAAACAGCGTCGAACGAAGGCGTTAAGGATACGCTGAAAACCTCATCGAGGTCGTCGTGGCGGGCGCAGCGGCTTTATTCTAGCCGTGAGCACGGCAGCGCTCGCCGGTGTTTCGGGATACATGTTCTGCATCGCCGATGCGCTGCGTGGACACTGCCAACCGCCGCAGAGCGCGTTGTTTAACGCGAGACTCTCGCAGCACGCCGTGTCAGATCGAGCGCGTCGCGGGGTGCGGTACGCGCGTCGTCAAGTAGTTCGCGTTCCTGATCGATGCCACGCAGCGCAAATTAATCGAGCCACATTAAGCGGATCGTTCTGACCATTCACGTTTTTGATATCTCACCCCGGCAGGGTTTATGATGGTCTCGTTACGACGCGTTCAGTCCGAATCATCGTGCGAGCGCGCCATAATGGGAATAGCGCGAAACGACGGGTAAATACCCTTCAGTTCGCGCTATCCCTGGCCCCGCAAAACGGGAACAATGAACTCGAACCTCTTACGCGTCTGACGCGCAGCAGATTGGGTGCGTACGCAACGTTTTCGGCGGAGCGACGCTTTTTATCGTCACCTTGACCGGCACGGAATCCATAAAGCCGGCTATGGGAGAAACGGGGAAACATCATGCAAATCGGTTCCATTGTCCGATCAGTGCATATCGCCGTGCCGCAAGGCGCGCGCGGAATCGTCATGCGCATTCTTGGCGACATGGCCATGGTGGCGTGGTATGCCGGCGAGCCCGGCGCTTCGCTGCAACTGAACACTGAACCCTTTTTCCTCGAAGACCTGATCGATACGGGCGAGCTGGTCCGCCCCTCCAGCGCGCAGATGCATTGAAGGCGGTTCGCGTCGTGCACGTGTGTTTCGTGTGTGAACTGTAAGCTGCAGGTAACTGCGGCGGTACCGCATTGTGAGTCGTTGCCCTCGTCTTTGCAGGCGGCACGGCGCACAATGCGGGCATGAACGACGAACCCTTCGACTCACAGGACAGCGCCGACGGCGCGGTGCCTTTTGCCCGGCTCAAGCCGGAACTGGTGCTCGACGCGCTCGATGGCGTGCTCAGCACGGTCGGTGTGCGCACCGACGGCCGCATGCTGCCGCTTAACAGCTACGAGAACCGTGTGTATCAGGTCGGCGTCGAAGACGGTCCGCCCGTCGTCGCGAAGTTCTATCGGCCCGAGCGCTGGAGCGACGCTGCGATACTCGAAGAGCACGCGTTCGTGGCCGATCTGGCTTCACGCGAAATCCCGGTGGTTCCCGCGCGCGTCTATGAAGGCCGCACACTCCATACATTCGACGGTTTTCGCTTCTCCATTTTCGAGCGGCGCGGCGGCCGCGCGCCCGATCTCGACCGGCGCGACACGCTTGAATGGCTGGGGCGCTTTATCGGGCGAATTCATGCGGTGGGACAGACGCAGAATTATGTCGAGCGTCCCACGCTCGACATCACCACCTTCGGCTACGAACCTCGCGACTTCCTGCTCGAACACCGTTTCGTGCCGGACGACTCGCGCACCGCATGGGAAACCGCCATCAATCTGGCGCTGGAAGGCGTCGAACGGGCTTTTGAGCGCGCCGGCGAGATTCGCATGGTGCGGATGCACGGCGACTGTCACCCGAGCAATGTGTTGTGGACGGACGCCGGCCCGCATTTCGTCGACTTCGACGACAGCCGCATGGGCCCCGCCATCCAGGACTTGTGGCTGCTATTGCCGGGCGAGCGCGCCGAGGCGTCGCGCGCGCTGACGGACCTGCTTGCCGGCTACGAAGACTTCTGCGATTTCGAGCCGCGCGAGCTATATCTGGTCGAAGCGCTGCGCACGTTGCGGCTGATTCACTATCAGGCCTGGATTGCGCGCCGCTGGGACGATCCCGCTTTTCCGGCTGCGTTTCCGTGGTTCAACACGCAGCGCTACTGGGAGGACCGAATCCTCGAGATGCGCGAGCAGATCGGCGCGATGCAGGAAGGGCCGCTCTGGCCGGTATGAGCGGCTCGCGCTTCAGGGTCGCGCGCCCGCTTCAGGGCGCTTGCGACGCGATGCTCGATGATTCCACCAGCGTCGATCTGACAATGACCTCCGCGCGCACGTCGCGCCCGATCGCTTCGATGTCGGGCCGCATCTGCGTGAAGTCCTCGGGCGTGCAGACGTCGCTGTTGAAATGCGTGGCGCCCTCGCGCGTCATCGTCACGACATTGCTGCGTGGATCGAACGCGTAGTGCGACTGAAAGTCCATAAAGCGGTCCTGCGTGTGTTTGGCCTCGGGCATGTCGAGCACGCGGAAATTGGCCGGCAATTCAATACGCGCCTGCTCGTGTAACGCCAGATTGCGGCAGACGAACGGTTGCGTGCGCTGACGTTCGCCGAGCCAGTAGCGCGTGTCCGCGTCGAGGCCGCCGGCGAAACTGGTGAGCGCCGGAATCGACGCCGCCGCGCCCGGCACCACCAGATTTTCGAGCGTGCCCTTCATGGTGATGGTCAGCGGACCGTCGGGAACGGTGAGGTCACTCGTCGAGAGCGTGGCCGTGCCGCGCAGATTGGCGCTGCGCAATTCGGCCTGAATCGAGTCTTCACGCTGCGCGGGCGTCTGTGTGCGCAACATGGCACGGGCCTGTTCGGCGGATGCACCTACGGCTTCCAGACGATAGGTGAAGCTTGCCGACCCATCGGGCTCGACCTTGATCGACAGATCAGTGCTGCGCGTCGTGAGCGCCGTCGCGGGCGTGTTGGCGAGCACGCCCTGATTGATCAGCACCGTAGGCCGGTTCATATCCGACGAAGGCAGGAAGCCGAACTCCACGTTCGATGCAGTCGAATCCGCGTACTGCTGCAAATCCGGCAGCCACGTGATGATGTGATTGATGACGCCGTAGCCCGGCACGCTCGGCAAGGTGTAGATCGTGCCGCTGCTGATGAGCGCCGGTTCGTTGCGCACGCCGACCGCGTCGAGCAGCGCGCCGTACAGCGCGACGTGGTCCTTGCAATCGCCGTAGCGGTTGGCGAGAACGTCGCGCGCGCTATGCGGCACTACGGCGCCGCGGCCGACGTTGATCGCTACGTAGCGGACGTTCCGGCGCACCCAGTCGTACAGCGTTTTGGCTTTGTCGCGCGCCGTGTGGTCGTGCGCGGTCAGGTTCTGGGCCAGACGCACGATAGCGGCGTCGTGCGCGCTGGGGTCGGCGGCGGACGCGCGGTAGGTCGCGGCGAACGCGGCGTAGTCAGGGAAGGTCGATACCATCAGCCGGTCGCCGTAAGACACGTACGCAATCGAGCCGCGTTCCAGCCGGCTGTAGTGCGCCTTGTCGTAGCGAAACTCGTAACGTGTGCGACCGTCGCGCGTGACCGGTTGCAGCGCGGTAAAGCCGCGGGCGTCGGCGTAAAGCGGCTTGTCGGCGGGCAGATCGTAGATCAGGCGGAAATTGCGCGTAGGCGCGAGATCGGGCGGCGTGAAATCGCTGAACTGGCCGGGGACGATCGGCTGCCTCTGCGTCTTCCGGTAAGTGAGATGCACCTTCGCGCCGGGTTCGACTGCGGGGAACACGATCACCTTTTCCTGGATGTCCTGGAACATCGGCGCGTCGAACGAGCGGGCTTCCTGCACGTCGCGGATCTGGTCGGGCTGCACGTCGTGGCGCGCGCCGTCGGCGGTTTCGGTGTACGCCTCGAGAATCTGCACGTCCGCCATATTGCGGTTGAACCAGACGTACTGCTGCGCCACGCGCGCGACGCCGGCTTCGTTGTTCACACGCAGCGTCATTGAATCGAGCTTGGAGAAGGAGCCGTCCGCGTTCACCGTGAAGGTCTGGGTTTCGCCGTCGTTCGTGTACGGATCGTCCAGCTTCGAGAGGAGGCTCGCGCTCGCGGCGTGAAGGCTGGCGAGCCAGCCGAGTGACGCAAGACACACCAGGGAAGAAAGGCGCATGGCTGACAGATTATCCGGGACTGCAGCGTTAATAAGGATGGTGAGGCTGGGTTGCGGTCCGATGCGCGGACGTCAACAAGGGGCGTTTCATTGCCAGCGGCGCTTTCGGGGCTTGTGGGAAGACCCACCCCGACCCGCCGCCGGCAAAAAGACTGGAAAACTTCAGACGCTACAGGCCGCTCCGCCAGACGCGGCAATCTCCCGCGCCGCCTTCGCGCCCTCGACCTGCAGAAGCGTCGGCAGCGACACCCCGTTCTTGGCCGCCGTCACCTCGGCAAGAATCGACACCGCTATCTCCGGCGGCGTCCGGCTGCCGATAAAAATCCCGACCGGCCCATGCAGACGCGCGAGTTCCGATTCATTCAGATCGAACTCCTTCAACCGCTCACGACGCGCCTGATTGTTCCGCCGGGATCCCAACGCACCGACGTAAAACGCCGGCGTCTTCAACGCCTCCATCAGCGCGAGGTCGTCGAGCTTCGGATCATGCGTCAACGCGATCACCGCACACCGCTCGTCGAGCTTCATATCGATCACCGTGTCGTCCGGCATCGTTCTCACGATCTTCGTGCCGGGAATATCCCATTCCTCCGTATATTCCTCGCGTGGATCGCAGACGGTCACCTGATAGTCGAGCCCGACCGCGATATGGCAAAGATAGCGCGACAACTGTCCCGCGCCGATCACGAGCATCCGGTAGCGCGGTCCGTGTATGGTCAGCAATCGTTCGCCGTCGAAACTCACGCCGTCCGTGGCGTACGCATTCTCAAGCCGCGCCTCGCCCGTCGTCATGTCGAGCTCGCGTGCGACGAGCCGGCCGTCTTCCACTGCGTCGCATAACTCGGCGATGCCGCTTTGCGGCGTCAGCGGTTCGAGCACGAGCTGGATCGTGCCGCCGCAGGGTAGCCCGAAACGGTGCGCTTCTTCCGCCGTAATGCCGTATTTGACGGCCTCCGGGTGCGTCTGCTCGATGCCACGCTGCCGCACGCGATCGATCAGGTCGTCCTCGATGCAGCCGCCCGACACCGAGCCCACCACGAGCCCGTCGTCGCGCACCGCCAGCATGGCGCCTTCCGGACGCGGCGACGAGCCCCACGTCTTCACCACCGTCACCAGTAGCGCGCGATGCCCTTCGTCCAGCCAACGCGCACTGGATTTCAGGACTTCAAGATCCACGCTGTCCATGTTCTGTTTCCCTTTTTTGTCGCATCGCCGGCGGACACGCTGTCCGCGGCATCTTCCATTCCGTATTGTCCGGCGACGCCTGCCCACGATCGCCGCGTCTCCGACATTGTGCGCCGCTGCGCCACTGCTGTCCTGTCGGGCGCGAAGCGCGCGATAAAGTCGCCCGTCATTCTAATTGCAGCCCTGTCGGAGCAGCCGGGAGTTTGGCTGCGCACGCTGGCAGCCGGTCTGCGCGTGTGCCGTATCGACAGATTGATCCGTGTTCCGCCCGTCTCCTTGCACTAAACAACAAAAGTGAATTTCAGGCCAGCGTCTCAACGGCACGCACTAGGCTTACACATATCGTCTTACGGTTAAATAGCGTCTGCGTGGAGGGGAGCATGCTCCTCGGTAGTCGGAAAAGAACCGAAGCCGTGGCAGCACGCCTCTTTCGCCTACGGTACGCGTTGGCTGCCACGCTGATTATTTCGCAAAGCATGGCGTCCGCGCAGGCGCACGATCACCGCCGCCTTCAGCGGACCGAAGCGACGTCCACCTATCAGGACGATGACGCGCTCACGTTGTATGGGAACGCCCACGGTGCGCGTTCGCGCGTGGTCGTGGTTGGCCTCCTGCTGCAACGGCGTTTCGCGGATGCGCAGCACGCGGCGATCCATCAGCGCTATCCGGCCGCGCGTGACGAACCGCGTGCGCCGCGCGAAGACATCACGGGCCGCGCGCTGCCTGCCGTGCTGACCGGATTCCTGTCCATCGGCATTCTCGCGTTCGGCTATATGCGCCTGCGCCGCGAAGTTCGCCAGCGGCAGCAGACGGAGCAGGCGTTGCGCACGCAACTGAGCTTTCGCACGACGCTGCTCGACATGGTGCCGTTTCCCATCGGCGTGCGCGACAGCCAGGGTTTCTATCTCGACGTGAACGTCGCAGCGGAAGAGGCAATGGGCCTATCGCGCGATGTCGTGATCGGCCGCACCATCGAGGAGTGCGCGGCGCTCTCCAACATGCCGGGCACGCTGACATCGCACATCCTCACCACGACGCAGCGCGACATGACCTATGAAGCAGTACGCGTCGATTTCAGCGATGCGTATGGTCAGTCACGGCACGGGCTTTACTGGCATCGTCCCTTTCACGACGACACCGGCGCCGTGGCGGGCACGGTTGGCGCCGTCGTCGACGTAACCGCGTTGCTCGAAGCGGAGCGCAAGGCGCACGAAACCGAGACACGCCTCGAAGAGGTCACCCACAATCTGCCTGCGACCGTGTTCCAGATGCGGCGCGACTCGGGCGGCGCCTTGTCGTATCAGTATCTCGGCAGCAATCGGACGCTGCTGCCCGACATCCGGCGCGGCGGTCTGCGGCTGGACCGCGGACATGCTTCGCTCGTCCTGCCGCGCCGCGAAATGCAGCACCTCGTCAGCGCGCTCGACGAGTCGGCCCGCAGCCTGCGCCCGCTCGACGCGACCTTCAAGGTGGGCGAAGCGGCCGGCATCCAGTGGCTCAAAATTCGCGCTGTCCCGCGTCGGGAGCCTGACGGCGCGACGCTCTTCAATGGCTACTGGAGCGACACCACGTGCGACCAGTTGCGAACCGCCGAGCTCGAAGCCGCGCGCGTCGCGGCGGAAAGCGCGTCGGAGGCGAAAGACCGCTTTGTCGCGATGATGAGCCACGAAATCCGCACGCCGATGAGCGGCGTGCTGGGCCTCGTCGAATTGCTGTCGCGCACCGAGTTGCGCGACGAACAGGCGACGATGGTCGGTATGGTCCACGAATCCGCGGGCGCGTTGCTGCAGATTCTCGACGACGTGCTCGACTATTCGAAGATTCAGGCCGACCGGCTGACGATCGAAGACGCACCGTTCGATTTGCGGGAGGTCGCGGACGTCGTGCTGGGCCTGCTGGCGATGCGCGCGCATCAGAAGTCGCTGGCGCTGCGTTGCCGGGTCAGCGGGCACGTCGCCGCGCGGCACCGCGGCGATAGCGTCAGGCTGCGGCAGATCCTGTTTAACCTGGTGGGCAACGCGATCAAATTCACGGCGAGCGGCAGCGTGTCACTCGCCGTCGAACTGGATGCGGATGTTGGCGCCAGCCGGATCGAGAGTCCGACCGATAACCAGTCCGTCAGCCAGTCCGTCAGCCAGTCCGTTCGCATCACGGTGATCGACACCGGAATCGGGATCGATGCCAGCGTCATACCGACGCTCTTTTCTCCGTTCGTCCAGGGTGAATCGTCCACGTCGCGGCGATTCGGCGGAACGGGCCTTGGCCTCGTCATCTGCCGGAAGCTGGTTACGCTGATGGGCGGCGACATCGCGATTCACAGCAAGCCAGGTGCGGGCACCACGGTCACGGTACGTCTCACGCTGCCGGTGCACCTACGCCGGCACACGGATGCAGCCGATCCAGCGACAACGAAGGCGACCGCGGCGACAACGGCCGTCGTGCTCGTGCGCGATATGGAGGCGGCCGCGGCTATCGCGGACGGCGTCGTCGCTCTGGGCGCGCGTGTCGACGTGCTGGACCCCGCCGCAAGCCGCGCATCGCCTACCCCCGGCGATTCAGGGTGCGCCGACATCGTTTTCGTCGACGAGGACGAGGCGCCACCCGCATGCGTCGGCACAGCAGCCGTGATTCGCGTCTCCCGACAACCGGAACCGGCCGGATATCGCGCAGGCGCCGCCGGTGTGTACGTAAGCATCAATCCATTGTCGTATCGTGGTTTGCGGGCTGCCTGGCACGAAGCGCTCGAGCGCGACGCGTTGTCCGACGCCAACGCTTGCGCGGCCGCCGACGCTGTGCCAGCGCCGCGCGGCCCTGTGCGCACGCGCGAACAGGCAATACGCGACGGCGTGCTGATCCTCGTGGCCGAGGACAATCCGGTCAATCGCTATCTGATCAGAAGCCAGCTCGAATCATTCGGATGCGCGTGCGACGTCACCGAGGATGGCGCCGAAGCGCTGGCCGCCTACGAGCGCAACGATTACGCGCTGCTGATCACGGATTGCCAGATGCCGCGCGTGGACGGTTACGCGCTGGCAAGCAGTATCCGCAAGCGCGAGCGTCAGGAGCACTCAGCAGCCGGCGGAGCTTGCGCCGCACGCAAGGCCGCGCGTTTGCCGATCGTCGCGCTGACGGCAAGCGTGGGTTCGCCGGAGTGGAACCGCTGCATCGAAGCAGGCATGGACGATTACCTGTGCAAACCGGCACAGCGCGACGTGCTGCACGCGTGCCTCCTGCGCTGGGCGCCGCTGTGCCTTCGGTCCGCAGAGGAACAATTGGACGTCGAGCTGAAGGCGGCGGGTCATGCCGCGTCGTTGAGCGCGGCAGGCCCGGATGACACGCTCGACGACGCCGACCACTTGCCGCCGTTCGACTGGGAAGCGATCCACCGCTCGACCGGCGGTGCCAGCCGTAGCGGCGTATTGATGGAGATCGTCGGCGAAAGCTTGCGCAGCGAGGCAAAGACGCTGCGCGATCTGCTGTCGGACGCGGACAGCACGCGCCTCGAGCGGTGGGTACACAAGATGAATGGCGCGGCGTCGATGCTGCACTACCAGCCGCTACTCGATGCGACCGCTCAATTCGCAACAGCGCTGACGCCCGGTGACGCCGCCGGGATTCGGGCGGCAGGCGCGAAGCTGCTGCGCACGCTCGAAACGATTGCGACGCACGCAACGCATCTGGCCAACGAAACAAACGCCGGCATCGAGTAAGTGCGGCACCGCTATCCGGCGGATTGCCGTGGCCGCTTCAGTTCGCCAGAAGCGCCGCGCGTTCAGCGGTTAGCGGGCCAGCTTCGAATGGCGGCGCGAATACCCGAAGTAAATCGCCATGCCGATCAGCAACCAGATCACGAACGCGAGCCACGTCACCGCCTGGAGGTTGATCATCAGGAACAGACAGGACGCCACGGCCAGCACCGGCACGACTGGTACGCCCGGACAGCGGAACGCGCGCGGCAAGTCCGGATGCGTTTTGCGCAGCACGAGCACCGCGATCGACACCATCGAAAACGCGGCCAATGTGCCGATGTTGATCAGTTCGGCCAGCACGTTCAACGGCACCAGCGCACCGATGAGCCCGAAAAAGAGGCCGACGAGCCACGTGGTGAAGAACGGCGTGGCGAACTTCGGATGCACGCTGGAAAGTCTGGCCGGCAGCAAGCCGTCGCGCGACATCGCGAAGATCACGCGCGTCTGGCCGTAGGCCATGACCAGAATCACCGTCAGCATGCCGAGCACGGCGCCGAGGTCGATGAAGCCCGCCACCCAAGGTTGGCCCGCCACCTGGAGCGCATAAGAAACGGGGTGCGAGATGTTCGCGAATTGCGCGGACGGCACGATACCCGTGACGACCGCGGCCACGGCCACGTACAACACGGCACACACGCCCAGCGACGCAATGATGCCGACAGGCAGGTCGCGTTTCGGATTTTTCACTTCTTCGGCCGCCGACGACACCGAGTCGAAACCAATGAACGCGAAGAACATCACGGCCGCTGCGCCGAATACGCCATGCCAGCCGTTCGGCATGTACGGATGCCAGTTGGCCGGCGTGACATGGAATACACCGACGCCGATCACGAGCAGCACCACGATGACCTTGATCGCCACCATGATGTTGTTGATCCGCGCGGATTCGCGCACGCCGACGGACAGCAGCGCGGTGATCGCCATCATCACGACGAAAGCGGGCAGATTGAAGAGCGTCTCGTGACCGGGCAGCGCGCCCGGCGCGGCGCTGAGCGCGACCGGCAGCGAAATGCCGAAGCCCGACAGCAACGATTGCAGATAGCCCGACCAGCCGACCGACACCGCAGACGTGGCGAGACCGTATTCCAGCATCAGATCCCAGCCGATGATCCACGCGGCCATCTCGCCGAGCGTCGCATACGAATACGTGTAGATGGAGCCCGCGACGGGAATGGTCGACGCGAATTCGGCGTAGGCCAGAGCGGCGAAACCGCAGGCGATCGCCGCGATCAGGAAGGAGATCATCAGCGCCGGGCCGGCCTGCACCGCGCCCGTGCCGGTCAGCACGAAGATGCCGGTGCCGATAATGGCGCCGACACCGAGGAAGGTCAGATCGAGCGCGCCAAGCGCCTTCTTGAGGCCGGCGTTCTGGGCACTTGCGGCGATCATGTGCTCGACGCTCTTCTTGCGAAACAGGGACATTGGCGGTGATCTCCAGTAGTGCACGCGTGTTGCGCGCCGAATGTCGGGAAAACCCTCAATTTTAGCGGATCGACGCGCACGCACCATTTTGGGACGCACGGCTGGCGACACGGCCCCGGTTGTCCGCCGGTGGAAATTGCCACTGAAGGCCGCTTTTCGCGAAGCGTCCGCGCGCACGCTGCGTTCGGACGGCATGCTTTCGCGTGGTTTGCGTGTGTTGTGTCAGGAAAATTGTTTTTCCGGCATGACTGCGCCATGGGGCCGCGAAGACGGCCCGCTTGACAGTGACGCGGCGTGGTCAGCCTGCCATCGCCGGATTCAGATCGACGAGCCGGTTGCTCATCACATAGAACGTCAGCTCGGCGTTATTGCGCAGTTTCATTTTCTCGAGCAGACGGGTGCGATACACGCTGACTGTTTTTACGGACAGCGACAGCGTGGCAGCGATATCGGTCAGCCGTTTGCCCGACGCGAGCATGCACAGGGTTTGGTACTCGCGATCGGAGAGCTTTTCGTGCGGCATCTGTTCGCCGTCGAAAGATACGTAGTCGGCCAATGCCTCGGCCATCGCCGGGCTCACGTATTTACGGCCTAACGTGACCTGGTGGATCGCGGCGATCATCTGCGCGGCGTCGGCCGTTTTGGACAGATAGCCGGCCGCCCCCGCCTTCAGCGCGCGCACGGCGTACTGATCTTCCCGGTACATCGAGAACATCAGTACCGCCACGCGTGGCGCCTTGCGCTTGAGCCGCTTGAGCACCTCGACGCCGTTCATATCCGGCAGCGAAATGTCGAGCAGCACGACGTCGTAAGTGCGGTGCGTGACGGCTTCGAGCGCTTCGCCGCCGCTTTGCGCCTCGGTGACCTCACGGGCGACACCGCGGTCGAGCAGCAACTGTCGGACGCCCTGGCGAACCACGGCGTGGTCGTCGACGAGCAGGATGCGCAGGCTCATGACAGGGCGCTCACGATTGCAGCGAACGCAACGATCGGCGTGACGTGAGCGGCGCGGCGGCGTCGGCCGTGTTCGTCAGCATCGCGTCCCAGGCGAAACGCGCATGCACGACGGTGCCGCGCGACAGTTTGCCGCTCTCCGCGGCGCGTGTGCCCGTCTGCCGCCTGCTGATGCTGACGCGCAGCGTGCCGTCGAACGCGGCGCAGCGCGCACGCATGCCGCTCAGGCCGAAATGGCCGCGTCGCGTGCGGGCGCTGCGCGACATGCCGATGCCGTCGTCGCTGACGATCACGCTTAGATGCCGGCGGCTGGTTTCAATCCGCACGTCGGCGGATTCGGCGCGCGCGTGCTTGGCAATGTTGTTCAGCGCCTCCTGGGCAACGCGGAAGACGGCGAGCGCCGCTTCGGCGGGCAGTCGCGTGAGACGCAGGTCCGCCGCGCAGACGAAGCTCGTGCGCAACTGGGTGCGCGCCGCGAAGTCGCCGGTCCATTGCGCCAGCGCGCCGACAATGCCCGCGTCGAGCGCGGGCGCGTGCAACTCCGCGACTGCCTGGCGGCTTGCCGTGCACACGGCGTCGAGCGAACGGCTAGCGACGGCGAGCGCGGCCGCGCACTGGGGCGGCGCGTCGGCGGGAAGCCAGGTCTCGACGCTGGCGAGCGCAAAGCGCGTCGCGGTCAGTTCAGCGCCCACGCCGTCGTGCAGTTCGCGCGCCACATGACGGCAGGCCGCTTCCTGCGCCTGAATGAGTTCCGCCGACAGCTCCCGCACCCGCGCGCGCAGTCGCGCCAGTTCCCGTTCAGCGGAAGAGCCGGCAGCGGCTGGTTCAGCGGGAGCGACGGCCGTGGCAGCGCGGGCGTGCGCATCCTTACGCGCTGGTGTCGGCGCGATGCCTGGCGTGAATGGGACGACAGTCGACGTATCCATAACATCCCTCTCAGGAAGCCGTGGGGACAACGAAGCCGGTGCGCAGCGGCGGCGCGAAGACGAAAGAACGCATGCGGGTCTCCAGCCTCCAGGTGCGGGTCACTGCGCAGAGAAACGCAGCAGGGAAATCGTCACGCAACGCGTAACGAAAGTTACATTCAGTAACATGCCATTTGGCACCCGGCAGGTCTGACAAATCGGCCGGATATGCGCCGCGATCATATCTCAAAAAAGCTACAGGTGTAGTCGTACCAAGGGTTAGCGCGGATATTTCAAGCAATGATTGACGTATGAAAACAACTTTCTTGTAGGAGGAAAGCTGACGCCAAAGGTTAGGTTGCTTTCGCCAAATTGTAACCAGGACAATAAAAAAGGAGCCCGTAGGCTCCTTTCGTTCAGGCGCGCGCCGCCCGGCGCTCACGCGTGCTGCATGCTTACCCCACAAAAGCCTTTTCAACGACGTAATGGCCCGGCGCGTTGTTGCTGCCTTCCTGGAAGCCGAGGTCGTCAAGCAGCTTGCGGGTGTCACGCAGCATGTGCGGGCTGCCGCAGAGCATCACGCGGTCGTTTTCGAGCGAGAAGCCCGGCACGCCGAGGTCGGCGAACAGCTTTTCGGTTTCGATCAGCTCGGTGATACGGCCGCGATTCTGGAATGCTTCGCGCGTAACGGTCGGGTAATACAGCAATTTCTCCTGCACCAGTTCGCCGAGGTGCTCGTGCGCCGGCAGGTGGTCCGTGATGTATTCCTTGTACGCGAGTTCGTCGACGAAGCGGCAGGTGTGCGTCAGCACGACGCGCTCGTAGCGATCATAAATATCCGGATCCTTGATGATCGACATGAACGGCGCGAGGCCCGTGCCGGTGGACAGGAGCCACAGCGTCTTGCCCGGCAGCAGGTTGTCGGCCATCAGCGTGCCGACCGGCTTCTTGCCGATCAGGACCTCGTCACCCACTTTCAGATGCTGCAGGCGCGACGTGAGCGGCCCGTCCTGCACCTTGATGCTGAGGAATTCGAGGTGCTCTTCGTAGTTCGCACTCGCAAGGCTGTAAGCGCGAATCAGCGGCTTGCCGTCGACTTCGAGGCCCACCATCGTGAACTGGCCGTTTTCGAAACGGAACGACGGATCGCGCGTGCAGGTGAAGCTGAAAAGCGTATCGGTCCAGTGATGGACGCTCAGGACGGTTTGTGAATTGAGGTTGCTCATGGCTTCTTGGATAGTGCGGAAACAAAGGCGGCCAGTCGTATAAGCCGGCCGGCACGGCAAGGGCAATGCTGCGCTGACCCAGCTCGGGAGTGACGCACAATCTGCTATTTTACCGCGCCCGCGATGACGGGGCTGCAACAAGGCGGCTTGAGCGCGGTCGACATGCAATGCGGGTTACCGGACCTGGAAGCGTCGGCGCCGGGTGTGGTTGCGATCGGCGCCGCAATTACGTGGGCGTGGTGCGGCCACGCTTGCGCAGGATATCGGCGATGGGCGAAAGCTGCGCAGGGCGGCTGCCATCGGTTGTCCGGGAGGCGCCGGAAAGGCGCGCCAACGGCCAACATTTTCAGGATGATACCGAAACCCGCCATGCGCTGCAGCATTGCCCCTGCTAGTGAAACTGGCAAAGCGGCAGCGAATGCGCGGCGAAGCGAAGAATCAGGCGTTTTTCCGGTGGCCGGCCTGTGACCTCACGCTGTCGCAGCGGCGCGCTTCTTTCCGCGCTGTTTCAGCACGCGAGCCTGCAACACGATCACGAGCAGCAGGAACCCGCCGCGAATCACCGATTGCCAGTACGCCGACAGACTGATGAACCCGAGTCCATTCTCGAAATTCAGCAGATTGAACACGATCCCGAGCAGCAGCACGCCGGCAATCGTCATCGCGATCGACCCTTCGCCGCCGGTGAGGAGCGTGCCGCCGAGCACCACCGCCGAGATCGCGAACAGCTCCCAGCCCACGCCTTCGTTCGGCTGGCCGGCACCGAACTGCGCGGCGAGGATCGCGCCTGCCATGCCGGCGAGCAGGCCGCTGACCGCGTAAGCCATGATCAGCGTGCGGTCGACGTTCAGACCCATCAGCCGCGCCGCTTCCTCGCTGCCGCCGACCGCCAGCGCATGCCGTCCGAAGCGCGTGCTGCGCAGCGCGAGCCAACCCGCCACCGCCACGATCACGGCGACGATCCCTGGAATCGGCAGCCCGTACAGATCACCCTGACCGAAGTTGCCGAAATTCGAGTCCGCCGCGATCGACACCGCGTCGTTCTTGCCCAGCAGCAACGCGACGCCGTGTGCGCCGAGACTCGTTGCCAGTGTCACGATGAAAGGCAGAATCTTCAGGCGCGTGATGATGACCCCGTTGAGCACGCCCACCGCGAGACCCGCCGCGCAGCCCGCGACCACCGCGACCCAGCCGCCGTGCACGCTCATCAGCGCCGCGACCACGCTGGAGAGCGCTGCCACCGTGCCGACCGACAGATCGATGCCGCCCGTGATGATGACGAACGCCATGCCCACCGAGATCAGCGCGAACATCGAGTTGTAGCGCCAGAACGACGTGATGTTGTACGCCGAGCCGAAATGCTCGTAACGCACGAGGCCGAATACGATCAACGCGGCGAGCGCGAGCAGGATAGGAAGATTTTTTTTCATCGCATCGGGTCCGGATGGTTTCCTGGATCGCGCCGCTTAGCGCGAGCGACGCTGCACATACACCGCCGCGACGATGATGCCGGCCTTCACGACCAGCGCTGCTGCGTCGGGAATGCCGTGCGCGAGCAGCGTGTAGCGCAGCAACTGGATAATGAGCGCGCCAATCAGCGTACCGCCGATGTACGCCTTGCCGCCCGTCAGCGCGGTCCCGCCGACGGCGACTGCCGCGATCGCATCCAGCTCCACGCCGAGCCCGACCACGTTCGCATCCGACGACGAATTCACCGATATCGAGATCAGCCCCGCCAGCCCGGCGAGCGCCGCGCAGAGCGTGTAGGCGATCAGCTTGACCGTCGCGGTCGGCACACCGCACAGATAGGCTGCCTTTTCGTTGCCGCCGGTGATAAGCAGATACTGGCCAAACAGCGTCTTGCGTACGACCCACACGAACACCACGACCAGCGCGAGCATCAGCAGCACCTGGAACGGCACGCCCGCGACCTTGCCGAGCGCTATCCACTGGAACGCCGGGTTGTTGAACGCCTGCAGGCTGCCGTCCGTCACGACCTGCGCAATGCCGCGCCCCGCGATGAACAGCACGAGCGTCGCGACGATCGGCTGCACCGCTAACTTCGTGACCAGAAACCCGTTGAAAACGCCGCACGCCGCGGCGGCCAGCACCGGCAGCACGAACGCGAGCGCGATGCCGCCCGGCCCTGGAATGTTCATGAACAGCATCGGCGCGAGCGCACCGGAAATCGCCATCGACGCACCGACGGACAGATCGATGCCGCCCGTGGCCACCACGAGCGTCATGCCGATGCCGACGATCACGATCGTCACCACCTGCGTCATATTCACGTTGAAGGTCTGCAGCGACCAGAAATGCGGCGTGAAAATGAGGTTGAACAGCACCATCGCGAGCAGCACGATGACTTCGCGCTGCATCGCGAGACGACGCCATTTCTGCACCGTGGTCGCCGGCCCGACGCGCGGCGTGACGGTTGGGGCGGCCGCCGCGGGCGTCGGTGAGCCGCTGTCGCCGTTGCGCGGTTCGCTGCCCAACGACTCGGTGTGCAACTTAAGCGCCATGACGGTCGCCCTCCAACGCGTCTTCGATATTCGAGGCCTGCGTCGATTGCGCGGCTTCGGCGAGTTGCGACTGTCCTTTGCTGCCGTAAGCGATGGCGTCCATGATGGCGGTCTCGCTCATGTTGGCGCCGTTCAGTTCGGCTACCGTGCGGCCGTCGCGAATCACCACCGCGCGATCGGCTACGGCAGTCAGTTCTTCGAGTTCCGACGCCGACAGCAGCACCGCCAGCCCCGCGTCACGCAATTCGCGCACGATCTTTGCAACGTCCGCTTTTGCGCCGACATCGATACCGCGCGTGGGTTCGTCGAGCAACAGCAGCGAGGGTTCGGCCGCCAGCCAGCGCGCGAGCAGGACCTTCTGCTGATTGCCGCCGGACAGCTCGCGGATCGGCTGGTCGGCGGAACGCAGCTTGATGCCGAGCGACGCAATGAAGCGCTCGACAATCGCCTGCTGCTTCTTCACGTCCACCACGCCGTTTCTGGCGAGCGTGCGCAAACAGACGAGCGTGAGGTTGTCGCGCACGGACAGTTCGGGCACGATCCCCTCGGCCTTGCGGTCTTCGGTGAGATAGGCGAGACCGCGGGAAATCGCGTCTTGCGGCGACTTCAGCGCGACCGTTTCGCCGTTGATCGACAGCGAACCCTGCTCCAGCGGGTCGGCGCCGAACATGAGGCGCATGGTTTCCGTGCGGCCCGAGCCGAGCAGACCGGCGAGTCCCACTGCCTCCCCTGCGTGGACTTCGAGCGAGACATCGTTCACTTTGGGATGCGCGCTAATGTGCGACACCGACATTGCCTGCTTGCCGCGTCGCGCGAGATTGGCTTCGCGGGCTTCGGTGTCGTCCTGCACGACAGCCGCGAGCGTGCGGCCGAGCATCGTGGTGACGAGTTGCAGCTTGTCCATGTCGGCCATCCTGCTTTGCGCGACGGTCTGGCCGTCGCGCATCACGGTGACGCGGTCGCACAGCGCATAGAGTTCGTCGAGCCGGTGCGATACGAAGATCACCGCTCGCCCGTCGTCACGTAATTTGCGAACCACGGTGAACAGCAGTTCCACTTCGCGTTCGTCGAGCGACGAGGTGGACTCGTCCATGATGACCATCTTCGCATCCGAGGACACCGCGCGCGCCAGTGCCACCATCTGCTGGATCGCGGTCGAGTAGCGTCCCACCGGTTTCTTCACGTCGATCTGCAAGCCGAACGATTCGAGCAGCGCGGCGGCGCGCGTTTGCACGGCGCGCCAGTCGATCAGACCGAAGCGGCGCGGCTCGCGTCCAAGATAGATGTTTTCCGCGACCGAGCGGAACGGCACCAGGTTGATTTCCTGGTAGATCGTGCTGATGCCGGCTTCGCGCGCCTCTTTCGGCGTGCGGAAATCGACTTCGCGTCCTTCGAAGCGTACCGTGCCCGATCCGCGCCGATAGGCGCCGGTCAGGATCTTGATCATCGTGGATTTGCCCGCGCCATTCTGGCCGATCAGCGCATGCACTTCGCCGGCGGCGACACTGAGATTCGCGCCGCGCAACGCGGCCACGCCGCCGAAGCTGATGCCGATGTCCTGCATCTCGAGCAGCGGCGAACCGGAAAGGGGAGAGTGTGGCGTCTGCGTGCCGGATTCCGTCACGGTTGTCCTCCTGATGCGTGTGCTGCATGTGCGGCGCGCATGAAACGCTTCGCGTGCGGGCTGCATGGGGCGCGGCGGCGGATCGGTCAGCCGAACCATGTTACGCCGCATAAAAGCGAAGCGACGGTCCGTGCAATCACGGGCGCGTCGCTTCGAACCCTTCCCGTCACCCGCCCGCCGTGCAATGTTGGATCGACAGGGGACGGTTTATAGGCGGGTGATTTCCTGCTGCAACGCTGCGATACCAATAGCGATCAATAGCCGTACTGCATGTTCTGCTGCACGTTGCTCTTGTCGTAGAAGCGGTCCGAGACCTTGACCCACGTGGGGATCTTCTCGCCCTTCGCGTAACGCTGGGCGACGTCGCACGCGAGCGGGCCGAAGAACGGGCTCGACTGCACGCTTGCGCCGAGTTCGCCGGCGGCGATCGCATCCATGCCGCCCTTCGTGCCGTCGATCGTCACGATCTGGATGTCCTTGCCCGGCTGCTTGCCGGCTGCCTTGATCGCGGCGATTGCGCCAAGCGCCATTTCGTCGTTGTGTGCATAGACGGCGGTCACGTCTGGATGCGCCTGCAATAGCGTCTCCATCACCTGACGACCCTTGTCGCGCGCGAAGTCGCCGCTTTGCGAGGCGATGATCGACATGCCCGGGTTCTTCGCGATCACTTCGTCGAAACCCTTCTTGCGATCGTTTGCGGCGGAGGCGCCCGTCGTGCCTTCCAGTTCGATGATCTTCGCCTTGCCGCCCGTCGCCTTGACGAGCCAGTCGGCGGCGCGATGGCCCTGATCGATGAAGTCGGAACCGATGAACGTGATGTAATCGCGCCCCGCCTTGGCCACGGACTGATCGACGTCACGGTCGACCAGAATCACCGGAATGCCGGCCTTCTTGGCTTGCAGCACGATCGGTGCGAGCGGTTTTTCTTCGCGCGGCGGGAATACCAGCAGATCGACGTGCTGCGCGATCATGCTTTGAATGTCGGATACCTGTTTGGAGTTCGAGCCGTTGGCGTCGGTCATCACCATCTGCCAGCCGCATTTGGCCGCAATGTCCTTGAAGCTCTTGGTTTCCGCGAGCCGCCACGGATTGTTGCTTTCGGTCTGCGCGAAGCCGACCTTCAGCGGCGTCTTGGTAGACAGTTTGGGCAACGCGTCGTCAGCGTGCGCGGTGGCGACGCCAAAACCGATTGCCAGAGCCAGCAGGGAACCTGCGAGCGGACGAATCTGCTGCTTGCGCGCGTGTTTGCGCAACTGCTTGTTGAGCGACGCCATTGTCTTCCTCCAGTACCTGGTGAGGTGTTTTGCTTTTTGTGTTTCTCCAGCCGGGTGATGCCTGTTCCAACTTGACCGGACGTGCCGATTATTTCATCCAGAATTATTATCGGTCAATCACTAATAATATTAATTATTGGCTTTTTTGCCTCGGTAATTACCCTGACCGAACCGCGTTCAACGAGTGGCCCATCCAGCTTGACGAGCCGATGCCGCACGGGTGCGCCCGCTGCCCGGTTGTGTTCCTCCTGCAGCAGAGTTTCTACCGCCCAGCGGCCCAATTCGTAGTTCGGCAGCACGACCGTGGACAGCGGCGGATGCGTATGGCGCGCGATTTCCTGGTCGTCATAGCCGAGCACTGAGACATCCTCCGGCACGCGCAGACCGAGTTGCTTGAGCGCTTCGATCGCGCCGATCGCTGTCAGGTCGTTCGCGCAGAAAATCGCGGTGGGCGGGTTGGCTTCGCGCATCAGCGAAAGCGTCAACTCGAAGCCGAGACCCGAGCTCCAGTCGCCGTCGCGTACGAGTTCCGGCGCGAACGGCAGGTCCGCCGTGGCGAGCGCGGTGCGGTAGCCCTTGAGCCGATCTTTCGACGCGTCCTGCCACGGCTCGCCGTTGATATAGCCGATCCGCCGATGCCCCGATTGCAGCAGATACTCGGTCGCCAGATGGCCGCCGGCGACCTCCGCCGGTACGACGGAGGAGAAGCCGCTGTCGCTCGTGTAGCAGTTAAGCAGAACGGTGGGCACCTGCGACAGCGCGGCGGGCGGCGCCACCTTGCGCGTATAGACAGTTGCGTAGATCACGCCGAATACGTGCGGGTTCGACAGTGTCGTATCGAGCACCTTCTTTTCAATGTCCGCGTTGCCATGTGTCGAGTAGACGGCAAGCATCTTGCCGCTCGCATACGCCGCATCGCGCGCGCCGTCGACGTTGACGACGGGGTGCGGGCTCGTGGAAATTTCGTCGGCGAGATAAACGATCAGATTGCGTTCGTCGGTGGATGCCGACAGGGGTTCACGCAGCGACAGTCGGTAGCCCAGATCGTGCGCGGCCTTCAACACCTTGTTGCGGGTAGCTTCGGAAAACTTGGCGCCGGTCGCGTTATTCAGCACCAGCGAGACAGTCGACTGCGACACGCCAGTGAGCTTGGCGATGTCGGTCATGGTGGGACGTCGTTGAGTCGATTTTTTCATTGTGCGGGCCGCTGTGTCGCGGCGCTGGAGCAGGTGCAAGCCAGTAGCATGATGGTGCCGACGGTACCACTAATAATATGCACCCGGCAACGCGCGCTAACCCGCCATTTGGGAGTTTCCGTTTGCTCAACAGACGCAAGTCGCGACCAAAATTATTACTAATAATATTGACCGATGCACTTTGGCGTGCCATTCTCGGTCGCGCGGACAGCAAGCGTTCGCCGGCTGTGCGTGATGCACGGCATGTCAATGCAAAACCATGTGCATGGGATTGGGCGAAGTCCGATCGACAGGAGACACCGATGTGCGTTCATGCCGCCATCCGCCAGAGGTTCTGCCTTTTCTAACCATGCCCGACGACGTTTCCTCTCATTCCACTCCGCCGCTCGCCGAAGCGCACATCGAGCATCCGGATCTTGCGTGGCTCGACGACCCGGCGATCGCCGCCACTCTGGTCACGCTGACGGCAGGCCCATTGCGGCTCGTGACGGCGCCGGAGATAGGCGGCGCGCTGGCCGCGTTCTACGAAGTGACGCCGGACGGCCCGCTGCATTGGCTGCGGCCTGCATCGCAGGCCGCGTTCGATACGCGCGACCCGCTGCGCATGTCCAGCTTTCCGCTTCTACCGTATTGCAACCGGATTCGCGACGCGCGCTTTTCGTTCGACGGTAAAACAATCGACCTTGCCGGCAACGATCCGCGTTTTGCGCATGCGCTTCACGGCAATGCATGGCGGCGTCCCTGGCAAGTCGGCGAGCGCACCGCAGCCTCGGTGACGCTGGCGTTCGAACACGTGCCCGACGCACGGCAACCCGGCGACTGGCCTTTTCACTATCGCGCCGAGCAACGAATCGAGTTGAAGAGCGGCGCGCTCTACATCACGCTCGCCGCGCAGAATCTCTCCGCGCGGCCGATGCCATTCGGCATGGGACATCACCCTTACTATCCACGCACCGCGCAAACACGCATCTATGCCGACGTGCGAGCGATGTGGCATTCCGACGCCGACGTACTGCCAACGCGTCTCGGTCCCCATCCCGCTGTGGAGGCATTGCACGAAGGCATGTCGGCGGATGCGTTCGATCTCGACAACAACTTCGCGAACTGGTCGCGCGAGGCGACGATTGCATGGCCCGACGAACAGCGCAGTCTCGTCATGACCGCCGACGCGCCGTTCGACCATACGGTGATCTTCGCGCCGGCGAGTGACCGGACGCAGCTTTGCGTGGAACCGGTGACGAACACTACCGACAGCTTCAATGGCGTCGGCACGCGCGAGCAGGTGGGCGGCTGCGTGTTGCAACCGGGCGAGGCGATCACCGCAACCGTGAAATGGACGCCGCAGCGCGACTAGCATGCGGCGCCCTGGTCGGCGACAAGGGCGAGCCGACAATACGCGAACGCTATTCGATGCGTAGACGCGCCATATACGGCAGGTGATCGGACAGCCACGCCGTTTCCTGCGTCGGCGGGATCCATTCGACAGGCTGCATGCCGCGCACGAACATCTTGTCGAGCGCGAGTGCCGGTGAAAACGCCGGGAAGGTGCGGCCCGATTCGCCGAGCAGCGTCGCCACTTCCTGCAGACCATGCTCGCCGAACAACGGCACCGAGTCATTGCGCCAGTCGTTGAAGTCGCCGGCCAGAACCAGCGGCCCTTCGGGTGCTTCCTTCGCGATCCAGTGCGCAATCCAGTTCATTTGCCGCAAGCGCGCCGAACGCGTGAGCGCCAGATGCGCGCACAGCAGCGTGATCGAATGGCCGCCGAACGTCGCGCGTGCCACCAGCAAGCCACGCTTTTCAAAGCGATGCGCGGAAATGTCCCAGCGTCCGCCGAGATCCAGCGGATGGGGCGACAGAATCGCATTGCCATGCCGCCACGACGGTTTGAACACGTTTGGGCCGAGCGCGATGTCGAGTTCCAGTGCGCGCGCAATCTCAGTGGCCTGGCAGTGCCAGACATCGTTCAGCGGATCGGCGAGCGGCGCACCGAAGCTGCTCGCCAGGACCGGCGACGGCATGCGCCGCGCCATCGCTTCCTGTAAAAAATACGCATCCGCATGGGTCGACTGGACCCAGCGTTGCATGGCCTGCCAGGCCTGAAAACCGAGTGGCGTGCGGCCTTTATGCAGATTCCAGCTCACCGCAACGAAATCTTTGGGCGCTGTGCTCTCGCGGATCAATTCTTCGGGGTTTCGCATGCCGCGTTGTCCACGTGTTCTGTTTGAGGGCTAGGGTACTCGCGCGTGATTCGCTCGGATTGAATCGACGCGCCGATCCGTTCCATGCGCGTTCTGCGCGTTAATTCGCGCCGGTCGAAAGACCGGCACGCACGCGGTAGACCAGGTTCGGGTTTTTGTCGACGATCGTCCAGCTCGCCCATTGGCCCGCCGCCACTTGCAGGCCCGGGTGACTCGCGCTCACCTGCCGGGGTTGTGGCGGCAGCTTGCAGCCAGTGTCGGTTTGCTGGGCCGAGTCTTCCTCTAACGTTTCCTGCGCGTCGATCGACAGGGTCACGTGGCTCGCGTCCGCCTGCAGCGGCGAAACCGTCAGCGTGCGCGCGAGGTCGATGCTGCCGCCCGGCTGATCCTTACACCCGACGTTGTGTTGCACTATCTTGTGGTGCGTATCCGTGCGCGCCTGGCCGACCGTGGTGGTGCCTTCGAAGGAGTCGATCTGCTGGCCGTCGCGCACAACCTGCAGTTGCCATTGAACGACCTGTTGCGCGGGCGGTTGTTGTGCGTTTGCAAGCAACGAAGTGCCGAGCAGCAAGGTCGCGATACTGGTTTTCCACATATACGAAGTCTCCGGTGACTGCGTCCGGCCGAGTGATCAGACGGCCATCTTACGCCTGATGGGAAGAACGTTTTTCTGACATCCAAATCGGGGCCGGGTTCAGCAACAATCCATTTCCGTGGCGCGGGCAATCGCCGAAAACATGCCGTTGTTAGCAGCAGAGCGGCAAGACTGCTGGCTTGCACGTGAATATGTCCTCGCTACACTGAACCTGAAACGGCGCTTATGAGGCGCCGCCACAGCAAGACCAGTCAGACGGGGTGAGCCATGACAACAGCAATGGTCAAACAGGAAATCGCCGTGGCTTCTTTCAGCCGCGTGTACGACCTCGATCAGGTCGAAAGCGCACTGAACGATCTGGGCGAAGGCGCCAACGAAGCACTGCGCGCCACTTACGAAAAGATGCTGAAAACCGGCAACATGCGCTTTTGCGTCAAGCCGAACCGCATGCCGTCGATCGACGATCTGATCGGCGCGCTGCCCAACTTTTCAGTGCCGCTCGACGACATCCGCAAGCAGGTCGCGTTGTGCCTCGAAACCGAAGACCGGCTCGAACTGATGCCGATCCTGCTGCTCGGCGACCCTGGCATCGGCAAGACGCACTTTGCGAAGCAGTTGGCGCGCCTGCTCGGCACCGCCTATCAATATGTGGCGATGAGCTCGCTGACTGCGGGCTGGATTCTGTCCGGCGCGTCGTCGCAATGGAAGAACGCGAAGCCCGGCAAGGTGTTCGACGCGCTCGTGAACGGCAGCTACGCCAACCCCGTGATTGCCGTCGACGAGATCGACAAGGCGACCGGCGATTCCCAATACGATCCGCTCGGCGCGCTGTACGCGCTGCTCGAACACGATACGGCGCAGACCTTTACCGACGAGTTCGCGGAAATTCCGATCAACGCGGGCCACGTGATCTGGATCGCAACGGCCAACGACGAGCGTTCGATTCCCGAGCCGATCCTGAATCGCATGAATGTGTACGAAATTCCGCCGCCTGATTGCGACGGCGCGCGCCGTATTGCGCAGGCGATCTATCACGAGATCCGCTCGGCGCATAACTGGGGACAGCGCTTTCCTGAACTGCTCGGCGATTCGGCGCTGGACGCATTGAGGCAGGCGTCGCCGCGCGAGATGCGGCGGGCGATCCTGAACGGCTTCGGCGCTGCGCGCATTGACGGTCGAGATGGCATCGAAGCCGGCGACATTCGGCTGGATTTCGGAAATCGTCGAAAAACCATCGGTTTTTAAGCCTTTTGGGCTGAATTTTGGCCTGAAAATAACGGTTTACGTGATTTTGACCATCTTTCAACAATGATTGCGATTGCTGGATGAAGTGAATGTTGCGGCAATTGTTGCTGTTTTTAAGATGGCGGACCGGTTCAATCGTTCCGAATTTGCGGGGGTGCGAACCTGGTTGACTGCCGGGCCTTACGCCGCGATGATGCGACGAGCGGGCGACCTGATGGCATATCTCTGGCAACAGCCCAGGCCCAAAGAGGCGAGCGCCGCAGCTTGACGCGGCGTACACTGATTCAGTCGACCGAAATGACGTGTGAACCTGCATAACTTTGAATGCCCGCTGTCCTTCTGACTGCGGGCATTTCCATCTGTGCGGTAACGTGCCGTTTTGCCGACGGGTGCGCGGCCGTGGGTAACCGGTTGCGCGGAGACAGGGGTGGGCGGCAGCGAAGGCGATGAGTGACGGCTTGACCCGTGGTGCGGGTCGTCCATATTCGCATGCTGTTTGCCATTCCATCAGGTCAACGAGGCAGCGCGCGGCAAAATGGGCCGCGTCAGAAAACATGGACCAAATCGAATGTGTAGTGATCGGCGCGGGCGTAGTCGGTCTCGCGGTAGCACGCGCGCTGGCCATGCGTGGCCGCGAGGTGATCGTGCTCGAAGCGGCCGAGGCGATTGGCGTCGGCACCAGCTCGCGCAATAGCGAAGTGATACACGCGGGCATTTACTATCCGCGCGGTTCGCTCAAGGCGTCGCTGTGCGTGCGGGGTCGTGAAATGCTGTACGACTACTGTGTCGAGCGCAACGTGCCGCATTCGCGTTGCGGCAAACTGCTTGTTGCGACTTCGCGCAACCAGATTCCGCAGCTCGAAAGCATCATGGCGAAGGGTCGCGACAACGGCGTGCTGGACCTGATGCGTATTTCCGGCGACCAGGCGCAAGCGCTCGAACCGGCGCTTCAATGCGTCGAGGCGGTGTTCTCGCCGCAAACGGGCATCGTGGACAGTCATCAGCTGATGCTCGCACTGCAGGGCGATGCGGAACGCGACGGCGCCGTCTGTGCATTTCACTCGCCAGTGCAAGCGGTTGAAGCAAGCAATGGCCGTTTCATCATCAAGGTCGGCGGCAGCGCGCCGACAACCATCAGCGCCGCCTGCGTGGTCAACAGCGCGGGCCTTTATGCGAACGCGCTGGCGCGCAACATTCGCGGTCTCGACGCCCGCCACGTGCCGCCGCTTTATCTCGCGCGCGGCAATTACTTCGGCATGTCGGGCCGTGCGCCGTTCAGCCGTCTCATCTACCCGATGCCGAACGAGGCGGGGCTCGGCGTGCATCTGACGATCGACTTAGGCGGCCAGGCGCGCTTCGGTCCCGACGTCGAATGGGTGGACGCCATCAACTACGACGTCGATCCGCGTCGCGCTGAGTCGTTCTATGCGGCGATTCGCGCCTACTGGCCGGCGCTTCCCGACCATGCGTTGCAACCTGCTTATGCGGGAATTCGTCCGAAGCTGTCCGGACCCGGCGAGCCGGCGGCCGACTTCATCATTCAGGGGCCGGCCGCGCATGGCGTGCGTGGACTCGTCAATCTGTTCGGTATCGAATCGCCGGGACTGACCGCTTCGCTCGCAATCGCCCAGCGTGTCTGCGAACTGGCTGGACGCGCCGGTTAGACCATGCAAGGCGGCGCGGAGAGTGCCGCTCACGTGAGTCATTTGCATTGCGTCTCTGCGCACCGGCGTGGCGAAGTACCAATTCGGTTATCTCTATCATTTGGGGCGTCACGCCCGCCGGCTTCGTTGCTATCCTTGGGGACCGCTGTCATCAGAACGGCGATCAGTTCAATATAAATGGAGTGAGTCCCCATGAAATCTTCCCGTCGTAGCTTCCTGATTACCAGCGTTGGTGTAGCTTCCACTTTCGCTCTGTCGCGCCAGGCGTTCGCCGACGCGCCCAAGGTGGCCGAAACCGATCCGACCGCCCAGGCGCTTGGCTACAAAGCCGACGCGAGCAAGGTCGACAAGGCCAAGTTTGCAAAATATGCAGCAGGCCAGGATTGCGGCAATTGCAGCTTCTACCAAGGCAAGGCAACCGACGCGTGGGCAAACTGCCCGATGTTCGCCGGCAAGCAGGTGGCGAGCAAAGGCTGGTGCAGCGCCTATAACAAGAAGGCCTAAGCGGATTTCTCCGCTGCGCGCATGTCGTGTGGTGATAAATGCGCGGCCACACGAACGTGCGATGTCATGTTGCAGACATCTGGGCGCTGGTCGTCGTCTGCGGCCAGCGCCCTTTTGCTTGTGAAAAGCGCGCTCGCGCTTTCCTTGCGCACTCCTCGCGCTTTCCTCGCGCTTTCCTCGCATATTCCTCATGCTCCAGGCGCGCCTAATTACGCGCTTGCATCAGGGGCGGCCGCTTGTCGAACCACGGTCGTGCGGCTTCGAGTTGAGCGGCGAGCCGGAAAAGTGTCGCTTCGCCACCCGCGCGAGCGGCAAACTGCACCCCGACCGGCAAGCCGCGCGCATTCCAGTAAAGCGGCACCGACATCGCAGGCTGTCCGCTCAGGTTGAACAACTCCGTGCATCCCGCCCACGAGAACGCCTTGTTGGACGCCTCCGTCAGCAGCTTTTTCATCAGCGGTTCGAGCGGCATGGCGGTGACTGCGCGCATCTGCATACGCTCCGACGCGCTGGGATGCATTTCGCCGATCTTGATCGGCGGCGCGGCGAGCGTGGCGCACAGGATCACGTCGTAGCGGCTCAGCAGGTCGGTGAGCTTTTCGGTGATGCGCCGCTGTTCTTCGAGCGCAGCCGGCAACCCGCGTTCTCCGAGTTTGCGTCCCACATGCGCCATCGCCCACGTGGAAATCTCGAATTCCTCTCGCAACGGTTTGCGGCCGGTAATACGGTCGGCGTTCAATACGAGTTGTTCCGCCGTCACGGACCACAGCGTGAGGAACGCGTGACGGACCGCCGCGAAGTCGATGCCGAGTGTCACCGGTTCGATGTTATGACCAAGTGAACTTGCGAGCTGCGCGGCGTCGTCGAGCGCGGCGCGTGCGTCGGTGGAGAGCGAAGGCGCCAGCATCGGCTCGGTCACGTAGGCGATGTTCAGCGGCTTGCACGGCTCGCGCGCCGCGCCGAGAAAAGTGCCGGGTGCGCCAGCCGGCCGCCCGCCATTGCCCGAGAGCAGATCGAGCAGCAACGCGCTGTCGCGCACGCTGCGCGAGACGGCGTGATCGATGCCGAGTTCGCCAGGCGCTGCCGTGGGCGTGGCGCGCGGCACGCGTCCGCGGGAGGGTTTGAGGCCGAACAGGCCGCAGCACGACGCCGGAATGCGGATCGAGCCGCCGCCGTCCGATGCATGCGCGAGCGGCACGATGCCTGCAGCGACCGCTGCGGCGGCGCCGCCGCTCGAACCGCCCGGCGTGTGATCGAGATTCCACGGATTGCGGCACGGACCGAACACTTCGGGCTCGGTATAAGGCATCTGCCCAAGCTCGGACGTGCTGGTCTTGGCGAAGATGTTCAGGCCTGCGGCTTTCGCGAGCGTCACGACCGGCGCGTCCTGCGTGGGAATGAAATGGCGATAGTGACGGCTACCCATGGCCATCCGTAATCCGGCAACCGGCGCGCCGAGATCCTTGATGAGAAACGGCACGCCGGCGAGTGCGGATTGCGCGCTGATGCCGTGGGCGTCGTCGGTCTGCGCTGCGGTCGTTGCGTGGCTCTTGCGATTGGCATCGTCGCGCGATGCACGTTGACGCGCGGCGTCGTAGTCCTTCAGCACGATCGCATTGATCGCGGGATTGACAGCCTCGGTGCGGGAGATCGCGATGTCGAGCAGTTCGCGCGCGCTGACCTCACGGTTGCGGACCAGTTCGGCGAGGCCGAGCGCGTCATGAGCGAGATAGTCTGATTGCACCAGGAATGAGTCCTCGTTATCGAGTGGAAGCCGGCCAGACGCATACGCTGTGCGCGCGCTGACCCAACTCGCTGCACATGCCCATGCCAGGACCAGATAACGCTTGGGGAAAATGAACGGCACGCGGACGGCGCACCGCTATTGACGGCGCAGTCTTCGACGCGACTGTTTCTGTCCGCGTTTGAATGCGCCGCTCTTCTACAGATTAACCGACAAATAATAGAACGCGACAGAGGTCGCGCGCCGCCCATGCGGCAGGTGCCGCATGGGCAAGAATGTGCCGGACGTGCCGCGCGTACAAGACGCGCGCTGCTACTTACTTACAGGCGTTCGCCGAGAAAGGTCAGCGTGCGGCCATGCGCCAGCGCGGATGCGTGCTGGTTGTACGACGCGCGGTCCGAA
Source organism: Paraburkholderia sp. PREW-6R (assembly GCF_039621805.1). Lineage (NCBI taxonomy): Bacteria > Pseudomonadati > Pseudomonadota > Betaproteobacteria > Burkholderiales > Burkholderiaceae > Paraburkholderia > Paraburkholderia sp. PREW-6R. The sequence continues at coordinate 166,369 of NZ_CP155073.1, forward strand.
CAGTTGAAGCCGTGATCGGCGTTGGCATAGATGTGGAACTCGGCGTCGGTGCGGCCCGCGAAGCGCTCCTGAATCTGACCGACTGCCGACAGTGGAATATGCGCGTCGAGTTCGCCGTAATGGAATTGCATCGGCACCTTGATTCTGGCGGCTTCGTCGAGCTGGTTCTGGATGCCGCCGCCGTAGTAAGCGATGGCGCCGTCCACCGTTCCTTGAGCCGCCGCGAGATACGCAAGACGGCCGCCGAAGCAGAAGCCGATCGCCGCGACCTTGCCCGTGACTTCGGGCATCGCGCGCAATGCGTTTGCTGCTGCGCCAATGTCGGCAACGGCCTCGTCGATCTTCAGCTTCTGCATCAGCTCGATGCCTTTGTCCCGATCCGCGCCGTCGTAAGTCAGTTCGACACGCGGCTGAACGCGCCAGAAGACGTCCGGTGCGAGCGCGATGTAGCCGTCCTGCGCATATTGATCCGCGACCGAGCGGATATGACTGTTCACGCCGAAGATTTCCTGAATGATGATGACGGCCGGTCCTTTGCCGCTCTTGGGCAACGCCAGATAGCCGCCGAAACTGTCGTCGCCGGCAGGAATGTCGATCCATCGGGAAGTGATGCTCATAGTGCTCTCCATTGATCCGCGTGATGCTGCGCGAGGTCGGTCTGAATGAATGCCAGAGGCTTGGATGCCTGAAGCGGGCGATCAGTTTGCCATCAAAGGAAAGGGCTTGCAGAGAGGCACCCGTGCGGCCGTCCGCCTCGCCCAGCAAAAGGATTCTCGTAAGGCGAATGAAACGTTCTTGATAATTCATTTATCAGTTGCACAGGGCGCCGGTACAGTCTCGCGTATTGGGTCGCTCCGTTGGATGAGCGCATGGCCACAAGGGAAATCGATCATGAATCAACGCACTTTTGTGACGCCGTTTGCCGAGCGCTTCGAATTGCGCGTGCCGATCGTGCAGGCGCCTATGGCAGGCGGAGCGACCACGCCGGCGATGGTCGCGGCCGTATCGAACGCAGGCGGTCTTGGTTTTCTGGCGGGCGCGGCGCTTTCGCCCGAGAAGATCAGAAGCGAAGTCGAGGCGATTCGTGCGCTGACGTCGCGCCCATTCGGTGTCAACCTGTTCGTTCTCGAGCCGGCCGCGCCGGACGATGCAACGGTACGCCGCGCGCTTGAAGCGATCGACTCCGTACGCGCCGATCTCGGTCTTGCCGCGGGCCAGCCACTCGAACGCTACGCGCCGGATTTTCGCGCGCAACTGGAGATGCTCGTCGAATTACGCGTACCGGTGGTGAGCTTCACGTTCGGCCTGCTGTCGAGCGATGACGTCGCGCGGTTTCATGCTCATGGTCAATACGTGATCGGCACGGCCACCCATACCGCTGAAGGCATCGCGTGGCGCGACGTGGGCGCCGATGCCATCGCCGCGCAAGGCGCGGAAGCGGGCGCGCATCGTGGCACGTTCATCGGCGCATTCGAGGATGCGCTGGTTGGCGCAATGGCGCTCGTTCCCCAACTCGTCGACGCGACCGGCCTGCCTGTGCTCGCGGCGGGCGGCATCATGGACGGGCGCGGCATCGTCGCAGCGCTCGCACTCGGCGCGCAGGCGGCGGTGATGGGCACCGCCTTCCTCACCTGTGAAGAGAGCGCCATACCGCAGGTCTGGAAAAAGCGTGTACGTTCCATGTCAGACACTTCGACCACGGTCACGCGCGCCATCACCGGCCGTCATGCGCGAGGCATCCGCAACCCGCTGATGCAGCGTCTGGGCGAAGCGGCGGAGAAGATCGCGCCCTATCCCGTGCAGAATGCGTTGACGCAGGAATTGCGGCAAACGGCGGCGCGCGCTGGGAACGGCGATTATCTGTCGCTGTGGTCGGGCCAGGGAGCGCCGCTCGGCCAGAAGCGCGCAGAGAACTTGAGTGCCAAAGAACTCGTCGCGCAACTCGATGCGGAATGGCAAACGGTGGTGTCACGCATTGCCGCGCTGAGGGAGTGATTCAGCATAGCGGCGCGCGCATTCCGTCACTCTGCGGCGCGCCTCTCAAAACACTCGCTTAAACGCCTCATTTTTAAGCAATGAGTCTATTGGGATCATTAACGGTTTAACTCACCAGCGTCTTTCGATCATGCCGTTAGACGAAAGCCTCACACAGCGCAAACCCGCACTGGCTGGTGCTCTCCAGCCTGTCTTTCCAGTCGTGGCCCGTCGCTGTTGGATAAACGCTATTAGTGTTGATCCCACTTCCTCAAAAAAATCCCACAAATTAATTTGATGGCCTACACTTGCGCGCAAGTACGGTTTGCCGCCTGCCACAAACAGGTTCGGCGAGTGTGCTGCCAAGTGCATGAACGATGCAACCGGCGTGGTCGTCCACGGGACTGAGCGACACGTGTAGGGGAAGCGGGGGCACAGGGCGATTACGTTGTTTTTGGGACCGAAACTGGAGACTTACATGAACATCAAGATTCAAAAGCTGTTGCCGATCAGCGCTGCGGCGATGCTGTTCGCGACGTTGGCAACTTCGGCCGCAGCCGACACGGTCGTCAAGATCGGTCACGTTGCACCGTTGACTGGCGGTATCGCTCACCTGGGTAAAGACAACGAAAACGGCGCGCGCCTGGCAGTTGAAGAAATCAACGCCAAGGGCTTGACGATCGGTGGCCAGAAGGTCACGCTGCAACTCGACGCACAGGACGACGCGGCCGACCCGCGTACGGCTACGCAGGTCGCGCAGAAGCTGGTCGACGACAAGGTCGTCGCAGTGGTTGGCCACCTGAACTCGGGCACGTCGATCCCGGCTTCGAAGATCTATAGCGATGCTGGCATCGTGCAGATCTCGCCGTCGGCAACGAACCCGGCCTACACGCAACAAGGTTTCAAGACCACCTACCGTGTGGTGGCAACGGACGCGCAACAGGGTCCCGCACTGGCTAACTACGCCGCCAAGGGTCTGAAAGTGAAGAGCGTCGCGATCGTCGACGACTCGACCGCTTACGGCCAGGGCCTCGCCAACGAATTCGAAAAGACTGCCAAGTCGCTGGGCCTGAACGTGATGTCGCATGACGCGACGAACGACAAGGCGGTGGACTTCCGCGCCATTCTGACGAAGATCAAGGGCGAAAACCCGGACGCGATCATGTACGGCGGCATGGACGCCACCGGCGGCCCGTTCGCGAAGCAAGCCAAGCAGCTCGGCCTGCGCGCGAAGGTGCTGGCAGGCGACGGCGTGTGTACCGACAAGCTGTCGGACCTGGCTGGCGACGCAACCGACAACATCGTCTGCTCGGAAGCCGGTATGGCGCTCGAAAAGATGGCTGGCGGCGCGGAATTCCAGGCCAAGTATCAGAAGCGTTTCGGTCAGCCGATCCAGATTTACGCACCGTTCACGTATGACGCGGTGTACATCATCGTCGACGCCATGAAGCGTGCGAACTCCACGGATCCGGCCAAGATTCTGGCTGCGATGCCGAACACCGACTACAAGGGTGTGATCGGTGAAACCACGTTCGACTCCAAGGGCGACCTGAAGCACGGCGTGATCTCGCTGTACAACTACAAGGGCGGCAAGAAGACGCTGCTCGACGTAGTGAAGATGTAAAACCGCATGAGCGAAGACAGCGCTTCGGCCTGTCTTCATTCTGCTGTAAAGAGCACGCCTGCCTTCGGGTTCGCGTGCTTTTTCATGCGCGTCGTTTTTTGCGCTTTGGTTCGCGAGGAGCGCTGATCGACCACGCTTTCGATCCGCCCGACACGACACGACGCGGGAGATCGGAGCAGCGCTTGCGAGTCCTTATTTTTATCCAGCGGCGCGTTTGCGCCATTATTTGTGTAAGCGCGAATGGTTTCTTGTCGGTGTACGGCACGTTCCACCGCCTGCGTGCATCGAGCGACGTGATCGGGCGTCGCGAACGTTTAATACGAGATGAATTCTCTGAGCAGTACTACTTTCAGAACCGGCCGGTGACATCACCGGCGCATTGAATCTGGTCCGCGCGTACGCTATGAAATGTCGATTATCGGCGCTCGCGTTGCCGCCTCAGATCTTCAGATGCCTTAGCACTTTGGGACCGGCAATCGCAATGGCTGCCGCGCAGATCGCCACCACCGAAAGGCCGACCGGCAGGTTCGTCGCCTGCGCGACCGCGCCGATAATCACCGGCCCAAGCAGCAGCCCGAAATATGCGAGCCCGGCCACGTGCGCGAGCCCCTCTGCAGCATGAATGCCTTTGACACTCGCCGCCGCGGCGAACAGCACCGGCATCATGTTCGCAAGCCCGAGTCCCATCAGCGTGAAGCCGATCAGCGCGGCGACCGGGTTCGGCAGCAGCAGTGCGCCCACCATCCCCGCACACGCGAGCGCCGCACTGGCCATCACCAGTTGCGGCGCGCCGAAGCGGGCCCGCACTGCGTCGCCGGCAAAACGCGCCGCCGCCATCCCGCCGGAAAACGCCGCGTACGCCGCGCTGGCTAGCGCCGGCGTCGCCAGCACGACGTCGCGCATGTAGACGGTGGCCCAGTCGTACATGGCGCCCTCAGCGATCAGCGCAACCAGCGCCATCGTGCCGAGCGCCCACAGCGCGGGCGAGCGCCAGCGGTTTGCGCGTGGCGTGGCAGCGTCGGGTTGATCGTCGTGCGAAACGTAAGGCAGCACGGCGGGGCAGGCTGCGAGCAGCACCAGCGTGCAGATCGCTGCGGCCAGCGCGAGATGGGCAGCCGGCGCCATGCCGCGCGAGAGCAACGCGCCGCCGGCTGCGGCGCCAAACATCCCACCTAGGCTGAACATCCCATGCAGCGACGACATGATCGGCCTGCCGAGCGCTTTCTCGACCGCACTGGCTTCCGCGTTCATCGCGACGTCAAGCGTGGCCATCCCGCCGCCGAAACAGGCCAGCACGACGAGCAGCATCCAATAAACAGGCACGACCAGAATCAATGCAGCGCACGCTGCCATCACCAGTCCGCCGGTAAGGCAGGCGCGCCGTGTGCCGACGCGCGCGATCCACGAGCCATTCGCCACCATCGCGCCAATCGAGCCGCCGGCCACCGCGAAGAGCGCAAGCGACAGCATCGCCGGATTCAGGTGAAAGCGATCGCGGACGGTCGGCACATGCACTCCCCAGGACGCGTACATCATGCCGGCGATGAAGAACACCGCCATGGTGGCAATGCGTGCGCGCTGGCGTGCCGTGCCTGACAGGTTGCGGTGAGCGGCGGGAAGCGCGGCTAGGTCGGGTGAGCGATCTGACACAAAAGTCTCGTGGAGGGCGGCGCGTGCAAGAAAGCGCACTGAAAGCGAATTTCCGATTCTAACGAAGCGCGCTGTCTTATGCTTGAAGGGCGGCATCTCCATGACCGCTTTTCATCGAACGAAGGACTTGCACTTGAACATTCCCGCCCATGCTCCGCTTCACCTGCTGCACACGGCCGCTGTCGGCACGCTTGCGACGCACGCGCGCCAGCCGGAAGGGTTTCCTTACCCGTCCGTCCTGCCTTTCGCGCCGGACGCACAGCACCGCCCTACGATCCTGATCAGCCGTCTCGCCGAGCATACCCATAACCTGCTCGCCGATCCGCATGCCGGATTCCTCGCCGTCGACGCGCCCGACGGCGACGTGCTGGACGGCCAGCGCGTCACGCTGCTGGGGACATTCGAAGCAATCGAGCCGACGCCCGCCGTCGTGCGACGCTACTTGCGCTATCACCCGGAGGCCGAGCGTTATCTCGCGCTGGGCGACTTCACGTTCTGGTCGATGAGGCTCTCGCGCCTGCGCTATATCGGCGGATTCGGCGCAATGGGATGGCTCGATGGCGCGGAACTCGACCCGCTAACGCCACTAGACGACGAAGAGGAAAACACGCTCGTCGAGTTATTCGTTAGCAGTAGCGTGATACCCGCGGGCGTACAACTTCTCGGTGTCGACCGGTATGGCGCCGATCTGAAAGCCAACGGCCGACGTGTGCGTTGCGTCTTCGACGAACCCAAGACAGATTCCGCGAGCCTGGAGGCAGCGTTGAGAGGCTGTATCGCCAGCAAGGCCTATTAGCGTTATTCACCTGGCAATCACGCCGCGCAAAATGGCAGCGATGGGCGCAAGTCGCAATATGCTCGGATGTTTCACATTGAAGTTCTCACGAAATGAAATGTTGGCGGTCCTTCAGTGTCTTAATTTTCATAGTGGGAGAATTAATGGACACACTATTGATTGCCTTCACTCTCTTTTTCAGCAGAATGCGAAATCATCTAATTGAAAGCGCGGACCCCCGGATTGCATAGCGGGGAAATTTTTTGAAACGAATTTGGATTAATTTTACGACCACGCTTTTGTAGTCTTTATAAACTGTGTTAATCTCGCGATCAAATTCCGACGGCATGAACACCTTCAAAGGGCAAGCCGGCATAAGACCGGTAGTCACTTATCCAAACCACAAGGGAATCTATGTCTTCCTACAAAGAACTGCTCGCTCAGCGCGAAAAGCTCGAAAAGCAGATCGAAGAAGCGAAGTCGCGTGAATACGCGGAAGTATTGAACGAGATCAAGCAGAAAATGGCCGACTACGGCATCACGCTGGCCGAACTCGGCGGCGGCCGTTCGCCGAAGGGTGCTAAAGCAAGCCGCCCACGTGCGGGCGTTGCGCCCAAATATCGTGATCCGGATAGCGGTAGCACGTGGTCGGGCCGTGGTAAGCCGCCGCGTTGGATCGCTGGCCTCGATCGCGACAAGTTTCTGATTGATAAATAATGCAGACAATGTACTTGTCATACTAAAGCGCGTGCGATAGGACTTTAGTATTCATGGCTTTTAAGAAACCGCGTACCGGCAGGGCGCGGTTTTTTCGTTTCTTACCGGGGAAGTACGATGCTTCCAGACGGGGGTCAGAAATGTGGGGAACTAAACACGAATACTTTTCGTTTAGATAACCAGCTGATTTAAAAGGGAATTTTTTTAGGGTTTCGAAGTCTTTCGAGCATGCGGCGGTTAGAATGCGGTGATTACGACTACTGCATCATGAGAAAAAATGCCTGCCGCCGCCCAGTCCGCTGAGAAACAACGTGTTGCGCGCAAAAGCACCTTCGTGAGTATCGCGCTCAACATGGTGCTGATGGCGCTCCAGATTGTCGTCGGCTTGTTCGCCCAGTCGCAGGCGTTGATTGCAGACGGTCTCCATTCGCTTGCTGATCTGATTTCCGACTTCGTCGTTCTGATTGCCAACCGGCACAGCGGCGTCAAACCCGATGCAGACCATAATTACGGGCACAGCCGCTACGAAACGGTCGCGTCGCTCTTTCTCGGTGCGCTGCTGATCGCGGTCGGCGTGGGTATGTTGTGGCGCGCGGGAGTGCGGCTCACCGCGCTGCAGGATATTCCGGCCGTCCACGTGAGCGCTTTTGTCGTGGCAGTGCTCGTGCTGGTTTCCAAAGAAGCGCTGTTTCGCTACATGCTGCGCGAGGCGCAACGCGTACGCTCTGCGTTGCTGATCGCTAACGCGTGGCATGCGAGGTCGGACGCGGCGTCCTCGCTCGTGGTGGCGATCGGCATCATCGGCAGCCTTGCAGGCGTGCGTTTGCTCGATCCGATTGCGGCGGCGATCGTCGGCTTCATGGTGGCGCGCATGGGCTGGACGTTTGGCTGGGATGCGTTGCAGGACCTGTCCGACCGCGCGCTCGACGAAGCCGCGTCCGCCGACATTCGCGCGCTGCTGCTTTCCACCCCCGGCGTGCGCGACGTGCACGACATGCGCACGCGCAAAACCGGCGACTTCGCGCTCGTCGACGCGCACATTCTGGTCGATCCGCTCATCTCGGTTTCCGAAGGGCACTTCATCGCCGAGTCGGCACGGCTACGTCTGCTTGGCGACAGCCGCGTGCTGGACGCGCTGATCCATGTCGACCCCGAGAACGATCTGGTTGGTCACCCGCCGGTCGATCTGCCGGCGCGAGAATCCGTGGTGGCAGAAGTGGACGCTACCCTCGCGGCGGCCGGCTTGAAAGCGGCTTCGGTGAATATTCACTACCTGACTGCAGGCCTCGACGTCGAGGTGGTGCTGCTCGGGTCGCAGGACCGCGACGACACCGCTTCGCGCGTTGCGCAAACCGAAGCGCGCATCGATCTCGGCGCGCTGAGACAGCGGCTCGGCGCGCGCCGGCTCGAATTGCTGCAAGAGGTCGATGCGTGTGACGCGGGCGTGGCGGCGTCAGCTGAAGCTGCCAATCCGGCTTAGGCCGCCACCTCCTGTACGATCAAAGCGGCAACTGCGTATCGAACTTGATCTCGCGCAGCACGACGCTAGTGCGAACCTGGGCGACGGCGGGAATCTTGAAAATGCGCTCGTGCAGAAAGCTGTCGTACGCCTTGATGTCGGGCGCGACGATCTTCAGGATGTAATCGGATTCGCCCGTCGTGCTGTAGCACTCGGTGACTTCCGGGCAGGTGGCAATTTCACGCTCGAACTGTTCGACGCCGCCTTCGGTGTGCCGCGTCAGATGGATATGCGCCAACGCGCACACATGCAGTCCAAGCTTTTCGCGATCGAGCAGCGCCGTGTAGCGTTGAATTACGCCCGACTGCTCCATGTCCTTGATGCGCCGCCAGCAAGGGGTGCTCGACAGGCCCACCTGGTCGGAGATTTCTTGGACTGAGCGGCGTGCGTCGAGCTGCAGCAGGCGCAGGATTTTTTGTGAGAACGTATCGAGTGTCAACTGCGCCTCCGTTTTGCGTCGCCGTATCAACGCATGGTAGAGGTGACGAAAACGAAACGCAATGCAAAACGGCTTACGCGAGCGGGATTACCTAATTTGCCGGTTACTCGGCGGGAGTTTCTGCTGAGTGATCCGGCGCTTGTCCGGCTGAAAGTGCCGACTGCGGAGCCGCAGCCTGGATCGCGCGCAAATCCTTCAGCATGTTGCAGAAGAGCGCACCCTGTTCGATCGCGTCGTCGAGCGCGACGTGCGTGTGCGGATGCTCGTCGAACCAGTGCTTCGGAAAGCGCGGCTTGATGTTCTTGCGATACGGCAAGCCGGTCATCGCGAACGCAAGCGTCTTGATGTCTAGTGCCGACCACGAAAACGGGCAGCGTCCGACGAACCGCATCATGTACCAGAACATGTAGGTGAAGTCGAAACCCGCCGGCATCGCGACGAATACCGGCTTGCCCGGCAACGCCTCGACCCACGTCACGTAAGCAGCCAGCGCGGCCTCGGGACGTTGCAGATCCTTGCGGCAGGCTTCCCACGCCTCGGGTTGCGTCTTCCACCATGCCTCCTGAACAGGGTGCGGTGACGCGCCGTCCAGCAATTCAAGGTTCGCCGAGAAGGTGCTGATCAGCTTCTTGTCTTCCGTGTACGCGGCGGACGCAAAACTGAGCATGGAGTGCGGGCCGGGAATGGGACCATCCGCTTCGACGTCGGTGCTCACGTAGATTTCGCTGCTCATGCTTGCACTCCATCGGCGACGTAGGGATTGCTCTGACGCTCGGCGCCAAAGGTGGACGTGGGACCGTGGCCCGGCACGAAGGTGACGTCGTCGCCGAGCGGCCAGAGTCGTTCGCGGATCGAGCGCACCAGGTCCGCATGATTGCCACGCGGAAAATCCGTGCGGCCGATCGAGCCGGCAAATAGCACGTCGCCAACGAGCGCAAGCCGATGCTCGCGGCTGAAAAAAATCACATGGCCTGGCGTGTGGCCCGGGCAGTGATAGACCTCCAGGGTCTCGCCGCCGAACTGCACGGTGTCGCCGTTGTGCAGCCAACGGTCCGGCTCGAACGCGTCCGCTGCGGGAAAGCCGAAGCGCGTGCTCTGATCCGGCAGCTTGTCCAGCCAGAAGCGCTCGTCAGGATGCGGGCCCTCGATCGGCACGCCGTAGTGAGCGGCCAGTGTCTTCGCGCCCGCGCAGTGATCGATATGGCCATGCGTCAGAAAGATTTTTTCGACGGTCGCATTCTGGCGCGCGATCTCCGCCTGAATGACATCGAGGTCGCCGCCCGGATCGACGACGGCCGCGCGTCCTGTCGCCTCGCAAACGAGGAGCGAGCTGTTCTGCTGAAACGGCGTGACGGGGATCAACGTGACTTTCATGAATGACGGCGGAGCGAAAAAACGTTGATTGTACCGGCGGCCGGGCTCGGTCTGTGGACGCCCGGCGACGGCTGCCAGAACACTATTTGTCTGGTCATTTTTGCAGCAATAGTAAAGATTCGTTAGGGTTTACGGCCGTCCGCGATCCGAAAATTTTGTTTTGGGTATAATGCGATCCAAGCACAGGTCATCGTGCTGTCACACGGTGATGCGTCCCCGTCAAAAACGGGAGCGCGGATCACCACTCAAGTATGGGCTGCCGGAGTAGTGGGCAGCCATCAAGTGTCGATGCGTTCGATGCACACGTCTTGCCCAGCCAGGCGCCGCGCGCCTGCTACGGAACGAAATCCGTGACGCTGGGTGGGGCCTACGCCGCCGTTCCTGCGCGCTGAGTTGCGCGCGCAAGAACGTGTTTGCCACGTTCGATGGCGGCATGTGGGGTCTGGTCAGGCTGCCGGGGACAGGTTGCGCCAGACGTGAAAATTAACCGTGCGGTAGCGGCTGAATGAGCCGCATCCGGGCTTTGACGTACTGCGCCTTATAGCGCGGCGCGTTGTCGTCCATTGCCGCCGGAGTCGCAGGCAACACGCTCAACATTCGCGTGATGCGGCTCGACAATGTGATTACACGTCTTATGAAAACTCGGTTAACCCGTGGTCTGGGGACTCTTTTTGCCTTTTTTGCGCTCGCCGGCTGCGCGACGCCTCCTGGCGCCGATACCAGCTCCGCAAGCGGCGTGCCGCAGGGCACGAAAAACGCGCAGGCAGAGTCGTTCGGGCCACAATCTTTTGGCAGCGCGCCGGCCTCCGACGTTGCCGCCCACGGTCCCTCACTCGCTGACGCCAAGCCGCTCACGGACGATGGCGCCGACGTCTCGGACTTCCATCAGACCGGCCGCGCGTCCTGGTATGGTCGTGGCTTCCACGGTCACCGCACTGCAAACGGCGAGCGCTACGACATGCATGCGCTGACCGCGGCGCATCGCACGCTGCCGCTCGGCTCGTACGTACGTGTGACCAATCCGGCCACGTCGCGCTCGGTCGTCGTACGGATCAACGATCGCGGCCCGTATGCGCGTGGTCGCGTGATCGACCTTTCAATGGCCGCCGCGAATGTACTCGACATGCGTCATGCCGGCACCGCCCGCGTGCAGATTGAAGGTTTGACGCAGCAGGAAGCGCGTGAAGCGCGTAACGAGATGCTGGCGTCGAACTCGGATTCAACCGCCGAGAAGTGAAATTGACGGGCAGCGCGAGCCGGTCGGGCGCGCCACTCGGCAGGACAGGCGCCGCCACGATGGTTGCGGCTGCAGTAATCGGGTGATCGGCGCACTTGCCGCGCGTCACAGGTTCAAAGGCAGAAGGGCCGCTTTGCGCGGCCCTTCTGCTTTCCAGCGTCGAGATTATTCCTCTTCCTTTTTCAGCGCCAGTGCGCGCGCATACAGCGCGTTCTTGGACGCACCGGTGATGCTTGCCGCGACCTTCGCCGCGCTGCTCACCGACAACTCTTCCAGCAGAATGCCGAGCAACGCGTCGTGATCGTGCTCGCCGGTGGCTTCCGGTTGCGCCCCTTCCACGACCAGAACAAATTCGCCGCGTTGACGGTTAGCGTCGGCTGCGAGCCATGCTGGCGCTTCGGCCAGGGTGCCACGGTGGAGCGCTTCATGTAACTTTGTCAGCTCTCGCGCGATCAGCAGCCTGCGTTCGCCGCCGAACGCGTCGGCCAACGCCTGCACCGTTTCCACGATTCGATGCGGCGCTTCGTAGAACACCATCGCGTGGGGGTGCCTGAGCAGCGCTTGCAGCGCGGCGGCACGCGCCTTGGCCTTCGGCGGCAGAAAGCCGAGGAACGAGAATGTCGCGACCCAGTCGCCGGCCGCGCTCAGCGCGGTCGCGAGCGCGCTTGCGCCGGGCAGTGGGACGATCTGGAAGCCGGCTTCGCGCACCGCGTCGACGAGTTTCGCGCCGGGGTCCGAGATGCCTGGCGTGCCCGCATCCGAGACATAGGCGACACGTTCGCCGGCCTGCAAATGCTCGACCAGACGCAGCGCCGCTTCGCGCTCGTTGTGCTGGTGGACCGCGACGAGCGGCTTCGAGATGCCGTAGCGCGCGAGCAGTTGGCCCGTGTTGCGGGTGTCCTCGGCGGCAATGCGGTCCACCAGTCCGAGCACGTGCAGCGCGCGCAACGAGATGTCGGCGATGTTGCCGATCGGCGTGGCCACCACATACAGCGCGGCGGCGGGGTACTGCTGCCCTTGCGCGAGTTCGGAGAGAGGAGTCATGAGACAGAAGACGCAAACAGACGGGACGAGGCCGCCATTGTGCCACGCAGTCTCGCGTGAACCGGGTCGTCCAAACGGCGGCGGGACGGGTGCCCGCAACGGTGCGAGGTCCATATCGAACACACCGCCTGCGCGAGCGTTGCATGGTCCGGCAGACACACGTGCGGCTCTGCGTGCGAAGCAGCCGGCAAGCGTACCGGCCGGCGTGACTGCATCCGCTGGCGCATTGAAAACGCCGCACAACTTTTCCAGACCGGTCGGGTCCAAACTCGTCGGCGCGGCGTTCGAGTTACGGGCGCAGGAGTTTTTGCAACGCCAGCGTTTGCGTTTCGTCGCGCGTAATGTGGTGTGCCGGGGAGGAGAAATCGATCTGGTGATGCGCGATCGGGATGGCGCGTTGGTGTTCATCGAGGTACGCGCGCGAGCGCAGCGTCAGTATGGAGGCGCGGCGGCGAGCGTCGGCTGGCAGAAGAAACAGCGCATTGTGCGGGCGGCGCAGCACTATCTCGCGCGCTGCAGCCGCGTTTCGCAAGAGCAGCCCGCGTGCCGTTTCGACGTAATCGCGTTTGAAGCCGGCCGCCTGATCTGGTTACGCGACGCCTTTCGCGCCGACGAAGTCTGACGCCAGCCGCGGTGAAGCGCCGTGAGTGCGATAAACTTGCGCTCGCGTGCGAGCCACGGGGCCACGCCGTCAGTATGTAAAAAGCCGGTTACGGTGCGAGCAATCTGCGCCGCGGCTTCGCAGGTTCGTCATGTTGACGGGTTGATTCGCCGGCGCTGCGCCGCTTTGCATACGACTTCACAACACGGCCGCGCAGTGCGGTCCATTCGCGGTAGAAGATAGAGACTCGATGTCAGTCGAACGCATTCAACAACACTTCCGCGACAGCGCGGCAGTCAAACTCGAAGCCCTCGAAACCCTGTCGATGCCGATCCTTGCTGCGATCGACACGATGTTCGCCGCGCTTGCCAACGGCAACCGCATTCTCGCGTGCGGCAATGGCGGGTCGGCGGGCGACGCGCAGCACTTCGCCGCTGAACTGATTGGCCGCTTCGAACGCGAGCGGCCAGGTTTGCCGGCGATTGCGCTGACCACCGACACGTCCGTGCTGACCGCCATCGCCAACGACTACTCGTTCGAGCAGATCTTCTCGAAGCAGGTATGGGCGCTCGGTCAGCCGGGCGACGTGTTGCTGGCGATCAGCACGTCGGGCAATTCCGGCAATGTCGTCGCCGCCGTCGAAGCCGCGCACGAGCGCGAGATGATCGTAATCGCGCTGACCGGCAAAGGCGGCGGCCGCATGCAGGACGTGTTAAGCGATACCGATATCCATCTATGCGTGCCGTCCGATCGCACCGCGCGTATCCAGGAAGTGCATTTGCTGACCATCCATTGTCTTTGCGACGGCATCGATGCGATGTTGCTGGGCGAAGATTGAGACTGAATTCGAAGGAGAGCTAGTTGATGAGCGTATTCCGCGTCAAGAAGACACTGGTGAGAACCGTGCTGGTGGTGGGGTTCGCGGCGGGGCTGTCCGCGACGTTGCAGGGTTGCTTTCTCGCCGTGGCCGGCGCGGCGGGTGGCGGCGCGCTCGTGGCGACCGACCGCCGCACGCTTGGCGCACAGACCGAAGATCGCGAGTTGCAGGTGAAGGCGCTTTCGCAGATCAGTCAGAACTTGCCCGACTCCGCGCACGTCAACGTGACCGTGTTCAACCGGCGTGTGCTGTTGACCGGTGAGGTGGCGGGCGATGCGTCGAAGCAGCGTGCCGAGAGCATCGTGCGTCAATTGAACAACGTCAGTACGATCGTCAACGAACTGGCGATCATGCCGGCGAGCTCGTTCTCGTCGCGTACCAACGATACGTATCTCGAAACGCGCGTGAAAACGGCGTTGATTGCCGAGAAGGATCTTTCGGCGAACAACTTCAAGGTGGTCGCCGAGCGCGGGTCGGTGTATCTGATGGGTCTCGTCACCATGGATGAAGGCAATCGTGGCGCCGATGTCGCGAGCCGGGTGCCGGGCGTGGTGCAGGTGGTGAAGGTGTTCCAGTACATACAGCCGCAGGAAGCGGCGGCTGCCGCGGCGGCTTCGGCGACGGCGCCCGTAGCGGCTTCGCAACCGGATGCGAGTGCGCCGACGGTGGGGGCGATTCCGGATTCGTCGGTGAGTTCGCGCCCGCTCGAGCAGCAGGCGCCGGCGCCGGTTTCCAATTCGAACTCGGTGCATCCGGGCAATCCGAAGGCGACTGCGCCATGAGGTTGGTCGGCTTTGCTGTGGGCGTGGGCTTGGGGATGATGGTTGTGTCGTCGTTGGTTTTTGCGGCTGACGCGGTTGGCGCAGGCGGTGCAGGCGGTGCAGGCGGTGCAGGCGGCGCGGTTGGCGCTGCGCGCGGGCAGGCCATCGCGAATTCGAATGCTTGCATGGGGTGTCATGCGGTCGATCGCAAACTCGTGGGGCCGTCGTTTCAACAAATCGCTGCCCGATATAAAGGGGATGCTTCCGCGCCGGCGAAGTTGGCGCGCAAGGTGAAAGAGGGCGGGTCCGGCGTTTGGGGGATGATTCCTATGCCTGCCCATCAGTCGATGAGTGATGCGGATATCAGGACGGTGGTGGATTGGGTGCTGGCGGGGGCGCCGGGGAAGTGAGGCTTTTTTTTGTGTTTTTTTAGGGTGATGGTTGGGTGGTTTGCCTGGGACGGTGGCCTTGGCAAAACGGAAAATGCCTGTGCTAGAATTGGTCCCACGTTGGGGGGGTAGCTCAGCTGGGAGAGCGTCGCGTTCGCAATGCGAAGGTCGGGAGTTCGATCCTCCTCCTCTCCACCACCAAATATTCCCAGATTGTCCGAGAAAGTCCGGAAACCCCGCAGCCGCCAAGGCTTGCGGGGTTTTTTGTTTCCGGCGAGGTCCGAGTTGTTCCTTGGAAATCTGCCCCCAACGGGGGAGCACTCTTGGGGCAACATTGCGTTCACGTGCCACTGTATTCCCCATGCCGGCACTGGCCGGGCGACGCGCAAAGCCTCATACTCTGCGAACCTTGGAAAATCACCGTCTGCATCGGAGCGGTGTTGGAACGGACTGACCGGACCCAGCGCGAGGGCCCGCTTGGCTGAATCGCGGCTAGTCCCAGTTGGCGCGAAACCATGCCGGTAGCGCGCGCCTAAGTTCATCGGAAGATGCGCGCCCACGCCTCGTCGGAGGCGACGCGCGGCACTGGAAAAGGATAAAAATGCCCCTCACCGACGTAGCGGTTCGTAATGCCAAGCCGAGGGACAAGCTTTATCGTCTTTTTGATGAGAGGGGCATGTACCTCGAAGTTTCAGCTGCCGGCGGCAAGTGGTGGCGCTTGAAGTACAGGTTTGATGGGAAAGAAAAGCGACTATCGCTCGGCACCTATCCAGATGTCAGTTTAAAGGACGCACGAGATCGCCGGGATGAGGCCCGCAAGCTTTTGGCCAACGGTGTCGACCCGAGCGTGGAGCGCAAGGTGCAAAAGGCCGCCACAATCGAGCGTGCGGCGAACAGCTTTGAAGCGGTAGCTCGCGAGTGGTTTGCACGACAGTCTCCGGGATGGGCTACCACTCATGCCGAGAAAGTTATGGGGCGCCTTGAAAAAGATGTATTTCCCTGGTTAGGGGGACGCGCGATCGCGGATATCAAATCCCCTGAAGTATTGACCGTGCTGCGCCGGGTTGAAGCGCGCGGTGCACTCGACACTGCCCATCGGGTTCATCAGAACTGTGGCCAAGTGTTTCGTTATGCGATCGCAACAGGGAGAGCAGAGCGCGACGTAAGCGCCGATCTAAGAGGCGCTCTTCCACCCGCGCGACACACACATTTCGCATCCGTGACGGAGCCTGCTGAGGTTGCGGGTCTGCTTCGGGCACTTGACGGTTTTGCAGGGACATTTGTCGTTCAGTGTGCTTTGCGTCTTGCCCCGCTACTATTTGTTCGTCCCGGCGAGCTGAGGACAGCGCAATGGGCGCAAATCGATCTTGACAAGGCGCAGTGGCGCTATAGGGTTTCAAAAACCAAGACTGAGCACCTTGTGCCACTGGCGACTCAAGCCGTTGCGATCTTGCGCGACTTGTACGCGCTCACCGGCCAACGCGAGTATGTCTTTCCCGGTCGGGACGTTAAGAAGCCGATGAGTGGTGCCGCGATTAACGCTGCCTTGAGGCGGATGGGGTTCGATACTAAAGAGGAGATTACTGGTCACGGTTTTCGAGCCATGGCGCGAACGATCTTGCATGAACAGCTACGCTTCCCGGGTGAGGTAATCGAGCATCAGCTTGCGCACAGGGTCCCTGACTCACTTGGCACGGCCTACAACCGGACGAAGTTCATTGACGATCGCATTGTGATGATGCAGAAGTGGGCAGACTATCTGGACCGGCTGAAATCCGACGCATAGTTCAGCTCTGAAAAACTGACAGTGGTGTGCTATCACGGCTGCGTCACGCTGAGCAGACAGGAGGCGATTCGCAAGCGCCACGTTGTCGCCGCATCCCCAGTGTCTGGCGCGCCTGCCCACACACGACTGACACGCTATGCCAATTGTCTGGCATCGCGCTATACGCTCCACTTCACGGTCGTATTTTGAGCCGCCTGCTGAAATTCCCCTAATTCGCCTTCCACCCATATTGCGGTCGCTAATAGCATGCGTTGATCCGGTGCGTTCCGGAGAAATTCACTAGGAGCGGAATATGGTGGCACAAATTCAAATTGGACTGACGATCCTGCGACGCAGAGAGGTAGAAGTTGCAACCGGGCTCTCTCGTTCGACTATCTATGCCCGTATTAAAGATAAGACTTTTCCCGCTGCGATACAACTTGGGCCGCGTGCTGTGGGCTGGAGAGCCGCGGACATTGACGATTTTCTTGCTTCCCCCGCCACCTACCGTGCAGAGCATTGAAAACCGCTTTTGGCTGTAGTCCCGAATTTCCCTCACTCGCCTTCTGACGCGGTTTCGCGTGTCGAGGGATGCACTCAGCGTAACTCAACTCAGAGGCACGCTATTCATCTTGCGGTGACTCTAAGTTACTCAACTCAACCATAGGGCAACAATGATCTTGCTGATCGCAGCGGAAAAAGGGGGCGTCGGTAAATCGACAATCGCCACGAATCTGGCCGTGCATCTTACCACTACAAGGAGTGGACGTTGTCTTGGTCGATACTGACGGTCAGGCGACGGCGGCCCGGTTCGCCGGGAGGCGAGACGAGGCCGGTTACACGCCTATCGTGCGGTGCGTCCAGCGCACGTGCGAGGTCGCCTCGACGCTGCTTGATCTTGCAGTTCGCTATCAGGTGGTGCTGGTCGACGCGGGGGGGCGGGATTCACGCGAAATGCGCTCCGCAATGGCCGTGGCGAACCTTGTTCTCGTGCCAACTAAGGCCAGTCAGGCGGACTTGGAGACGTTCCCTAAGCTCAACGAGCTGATAGGTCTTGCGCGGGTACTAAATCCGGCCCTGCGGGCAGCCGTGCTTCTTTCCATGGCGCCATCGAATCCGATGATTCGTGAAGTCGATGACGCAAGAGAACTACTAGCTGAATTCAATCAACTCAAGGTCGCCGACACAATCATCCGGGATCGAAAGATCTATCGCGATGCGCTGCTTTCCGGTAAAGGCGTCACCGAACTTGGCAACAGTCAAGCGCGCGCGGAAATTCAGCTTCTGGCGCAAGAATTTTTCGATCTCAGCTGACAGGTTCAAATGACCAGCAAATTCAAACTTTCGTTGCCCGCTTCGACAACCGAGCCGCGTCCGATTAGCACCGAAGACTTCGCTAATGCTGCCGGAATGGTCCGTTCACAGCGGGAACCGCGCCCGCCGAAACCGGTTCGTCTAAACCTGGATCTCGCGCCCGACCTTCATGCGCGTGTAAAGCTGCGTGCGGCGAACCTTCGATTTACAGGGGCGCAGTACGTGCGCGAACTGATATTGAAAGACTTAGCGGACCAGATTTTAGAGTAGCGCGACTCAGAACCGGACTACGTGACTCAACTCTGAGTGAAGTGGCCCAACACATATTTCGGAAGCAGCCAATATCTACGGCGACGGGAGCGTGAAAAATGACGCGGTACTTTGTGGCTACACAGGTAGTTGACTGTCAAGGCACCAATCTCTTCGCTCTCGCAATCGTGGGCGAGAATGGAGCGGAGTTCTACGGCGAAGCAAAAGACCCGGAGCAGACGTTGCACGATGTAGCCGTGAACGGCTTTGGATTGTCGCAGGTCGCCCGAAGGCAAGATCCAGTCATATCGTCGGTTAGGTTGCTGAACGACGTCGCGCTTTGGATGTGCAAAGTGCCAGATGGTTGCCATCCCGTGCTCTGCTATCGCCTCGGGGAGGACCGGCAAAGGCTCGAACAGCTGCTTGGCGACAGGTTCCCGAGGCTTTGGAGGATGGAAGACGTGCGACAGCAGCTGGACGCTCAACAGCACGAGGCCTATTTCACCCAAGTGGGAGCGACTATGGAACACGCGCTGCACCATGCTCGTGCCAATCTCTACGCGTTCACGCCGCTCCGACACAGACCTAAGACGTTGCCGTGGGTAGTATCGAGCTTGGCTGATCTGAAACTTGGCGATGATGTGCGGGCTGTCATTTTCGACGCGTTCGGAACGCTATGCCGGATTCCACACCCGAGTCGCCCATTCTTGCGACTGTTCAATCTTGGCGAAAGAAGAAAATTCTGGCCTACGCGAGAGATAGTCATGACGCGGCCTTGGGACTTGCGCGAAGCAGCCGCTGCCCTGCGATTCAATCCAAGGCCTGGAGTCATCGAGGCGCTGGAATCTGCTCTTGCCACAGAGCTTGCGAGCATTGAGCTTTTCCCGGAAGTCCCCGGTGTACTTGCAGGCCTCCGTGAGCGGGGTATCAAAGTCGCGGTAGCGTCCAATCTGGCAAAACCATATGCGGCCCCACTTCTCGCGCTGCTTCCGAGCGGACCGGATGTATTCGCCTGGTCGTTCGAAGTGGGCTACCTGAAGCCAGATCGTCGAATTTTTCATTGGGCGTGTGAGCAGTTGGGCGTCTCCCCTGAAAACGCGCTCATGATCGGTGACTCGCTGCGAGCAGATTACCAAGGCGCAAGATCCGCCGGTTTGCAGGCGATCCACCTACGACGTCACTGAGGTCGGTAGATATCTGCAAAGGTTGGGACTCGATGCGACAGTCATAGTCAGATCAGGTTCCGCGTGTTTTCGGGGCAGCGGGCGGCAATCAGCAATCGGCCCGGAGTGGCCTCGCAACTACTAAAACCGCTCCAGTGATTCGCAAGGGGCAGGACAGAGGCGCTGGCTGGCACCGGCGATCGCACATCCGACGGCCCGACAACGACGACGAAGACAAAAATATTTCCCGGATGCTCTTTAAATAGGTGCTCCTTTACCGATAACCAATGTGGTGGCGATCTCCATGCAGGGGATCGCTGCGATAGCTCAGGTTCGCGGCCGTTGCCGTATTCATTTTCATGTGTATCAAGGAGGCACCCATGTATCTTTTCAAGGAAGGGCGCAAGCACTACCTCGATTTCCTCAGGAATGTCACCCCGCAGGCGCTGCTCGTGTTCATCGGCGCGGTTTTCGTGCACGGCGGACTGCACGGGCAGCCGACACCGGAGAAGATCGCTATCGGCCTTGTCCTCTGGGGTATGGCCGCCTTTGCGGCGTGGTGCAGCGTCAGCCTCTTCTTTGAGCCGCTCAAGGAAGGCCACGTCAAACCGGGAAAGGAGCGGGCGCGGGCGGCTTTCCCCGATGTAGAAGGCAGTCGAGCGATGCGCCTTAAGCAATCAGCGAAACGCTGGTGGCACCTGACGCCCTTGATGGCTGAACTCGTCGTAGTGATGCTAATCATAGAGGCCACGTGTGTTGTGGCCGCCCTCTCTGGGGGCTTTAGTGCGGTGAGCGCCCTGCATCTCAGCTAACGACACGCCGCAGCCGGCGTCTGTAGACCGCAATAATTGTGTCACCGCCTCTGATCCGGAAACGCGCGTCAAGTTCGGTCGCGGTGACACATTTACTCGTTCCCTTGACTCCCTGTGCTGTCGCTGCGGAGCGCTCAAGTTATACCTTGGTAGGGCGCGACGAGCAGACATCGTCTGTCCGATCAAGTCCAGAGTTTTACAAATAATCTCCGAATACGGGCTCTGCACTCGGCTTCGAGTGTGCGGGCTATGCCTTGGAGGCGAATGTAGTCCTTGTCTGGTACCTTGCCTCTTCGCGAGCGTCAAGCGCATCCAAAAAGTTGCTCAGGTCGTCACCACGGACCTCTGCCCAGTCATCCTCGATCGCATGATGCCATGATGACCATTCGCGGCCACCAAACCAAAGCTTCAAATCGCGCAAGTTTGCGGGATGCCAAGGCGGGCGTGGGGCAGACTGTTGCGACATTCCGCAATCGGTTTCATCCTCACAATTGCGATACCACGCGTCGACTAGCCCTTGAATATGATCGGCGTGAAAGTCTCGCTCCCAATCCGAAATAGAAGCCCAATAAGCGGCCTCAGCTTCGTGATATCCGTTAGGAGCCCACGTCTCCTTCGTGACTCGGCCGCCAAGCGCCTCGATCCTGGAAATCCACTTGGCGTAGTTCTTCGCCATCTCGTTCTCGCTGAGATGTTTTCGGATAATCGTGCCCTTTCTTCCATCCGTGCGACCTGCTTTCAGCGGCATCTCGCCCTTCAAAAGCCGGGCGATCCCTTCGTCAAATTGTCGTTTTGCCCTTTCGCGAGACCGCCTAACGGCACTAGTTGCCGTATCGATGTCTACGATCTTGGCGAGTTCTCCCTCAACCAAGGGGAGATAGCCGAGATGACTGATTTGGTCTTCATTGAGCAGAGGCAGATCCCGATCATAGGCGAGACGCACAATCTCCATCAGCCGATGTTCTTCCATCGCCTGCGTGCCACGCAAGTATCTACCGACGTTCTCGTGGAACCAGTCCGGAAACTCGTTCAATTCCGACCGTCCGATTGCTTTGCTGCTTTGGAGGATGGTTCGCGTCACTGATTGCGTGGCGCGCAATGCCGCCGACCGGGCTCTTGATGAGCGCCACGATACGGGGCGATTTGGATCGGATTTACTGGAGGTATTGGCGACGGTCAATTCCGAACATTTTACTCCACCTCTTAGTCGGCCCACGCTGAAATTCCCCTAATTCGCCTTTGGTAACGAGATCATCCTACGTAGTCTGATGGTCGTTCGCAAGCGCGATTTGGGGGGACACAAATGCAGATAGCAACATCGTCAGCAATGCAGTCAGGCAAAGAACATGAACCTAGTAATCCACCTCAGAGCACACGGGATTTTCGTGCTGTTTTTTACGAGCTGGATCCAGCCGTACTTATAACGGCCGACGAGTTCGCGGCGCTGATGCGCGTCACGCGTGCATCCTTTGATTTCCGCCTTCACATCGGAAAAGTTCCGGACCCGGTGATCCGCGAAAATCGCTGTGTACGTTGGCGTGTGAGTGACGTACGCGAGTGGCTTGAGGCGATGCAGCAAGTGCCGCCCGACCCGAGGCGAGTACTGGGAGGGCGTGCACAGCGCACCATCGCCCGCGAAGCTGCCGGCCTACCGCGCCGTGATCACCGACGCAAGTCGGACGCGCAATAAGCACGATTTGAAGAGGCGCTCGTGCAAGGGGACGAAGAACAACTACTTCTTTCGGCAGCGGCTGAGGTTGCGCCGGAAGAAAAAACATTGATGTCTGTTTCCGGGAAGCGGCGACATTTTTTTGTGGCCGACATCTTAGATGCCGTGCCAAAAGATGACATGTTGAGCATGGAGCATCCGATGTTCGCGCTGAAGGCGGGTGACAAGCGCGTGCGAATCTATGAACGCAATGGCGTGACCGTAAAAGTTAAGCCGGGTTCCGACGGCTGCGCCACCATCCACGACAAGGATATCTGGATCTACTGCATCAGCCAGCTAGTGGAGGCGCTAAACCGGGGGCGTGAGCGTGTAGGCCGTGAATTGCGCTTTACAGCCCATGCGTTCTTTTTGGCGACGAATCGGCGTACTGATGGTGATAGCTACGATCGCATGAGCAAGGCCTTAGCAAGGCTCAAGGGGACGGTCATCGAGACCAATATCAGCACGGCTGACCTGCGCGAACGCGGGGGCTTTGGACTGATTGAAACATGGAAGGTTATCGAGCGCACCAGTGACGGGCGCATGGAAGCGGTCGAAGTAACTCTTCCGAACTGGTTATGGCGCTCGGTCAAGAGTATGCAGGTTAAGACACTCAGCCGGGAATACTTTCGACTGCGTAAGCCGCTTGACAGACGTATATATGAGCTAGTCCGCAAACACGGCGGGGCCCAAGCTCAGTGGCGCGTGACTCTCGCAGTACTGCATGAGAAGAGTGGCAGTACCGACAACCTGCGGAAATTCCGGGCCGCGGTTAAGACTCTCGCAACGTCCAACCATCTGCCAGATTACCGCTTGGCATTTGACACCGAGAGGGACATGGTGACGTTCTACTCGCGCGCGCCGAAGGGCGCAATGGCGGAGATTACGACTACCCTGGTCGGATTGAGGAAGGACAAACGTCCGTGAAACCACGTGTGCGCTGCCTTGTGGAAAAGTCTGCCATTTCTGTGGATAGACATGTGGTTTCACGGACGCATCGCTTGTGGATTAACACGTTGTTTTACGGACCTGCGATTCGTGGTTTGACGGATGCAAATACCCTGCAAAGCTTTATCTGGAAACGGTTTGAGAAGCCGTAACGCGCGCGCGCAGTTAACCAAAACCTTTTTTAAATCTTAACGCCTTCGATGATCACAGATTCGCGCCAACGGTACGAAACGCAAGTTCGTAAGAAATCGTCACTTATGACTGGCCAGACATCGAATCGGACGAGTGCGGACCGTCCCGATCCGGCGTACTGCAAGAGAGCGGTTCAATGCGGGCGCGGTGGCCCGCGACAGTCTGTGCCACGGTTGGACCAATTTGGCTCGCAGGGAGCAGGTTGCGAATGGTTGGCGCTCGCGGTCGGGCAAGCTGCATTACAACGCGACAGGCCGAAGGCGAAACACCGCGGGGAGCCCGCAGGCAACTGCGGGACCGCGCGGCCCGCTTTACACACCTTTGGCGGCGTAGGCACTGCAGCTGTCCATCGGCGGGCGCGAACGCAACGACGACCGAGGCGCAGCGTCGGTTCGTGGCTGCTACCTCCCATCGCCGAAAGCGGATTAACGCAACCACATATTCAACGCCTGGCTCCGACCATCGGTGATTTCTTTCGAGCCGAAACCGATGTCGGTCTCTTGTCCGAGAGCCATGTCGGACAAGAGGGGGCTTGGTCTGTTTCAGTCACAACAACGACATGCGAATGCATGGCTGGTTGTGGCTGGAACAGACCAAGCCCAACCCCTCAGGGGTCGAGGCGCTTAGCGACTCGGGGGGGGTGCTTGGCCGATTCCTCCCCGCTGCGAATTCGAAACATACGGCGACCGTAGGACGCGAAGTCACAACCGGAAGACAACCTCTAGCTCGGATACGAATGGGAAAAGCAAAGAAACCCGCTCTCAAGCTGCTTCCGCCAGACTGGCGCGAGGCCCTATGGCGGCAAGCATGTGAACCTGAATGGCGGGAGTCTAGACCACAATTGCTACCTGCACTCGCTATCCTTTGGCTCACCGGGTGCCGTTCGGCAGAACTCGCAAAGGGTGTGCATGTGGCTGTGCGCGGCGGTTACCTGCTCATAAGGCTAAGCGGAGCTAAGTGCGTCGATGCTGTGGGGCGCGAGCGGGGTCAGCCGACCCGCATGATGGGATTTGCGATCGATGCTGAAGCCAACCCCGCGCTGAATCTCTTGCATGCCCTGTCTGCTCACTATATGGTCGACGGAACGGCTCAATTCACGGTAACTCATGACAAGGACTACTTATACAACAGTATCGTCCAGCTGGGCAAAAGCACTTTCCCGAGGCTAAGAACGCGCGTCAGTCCATACTGCTTTCGACACCAGGTGGCTTCCGACCTGAAGGCCGACCCAAGTGTTTCATTGGAGGACGCTGCGAAGGTGATGGGCCATTTGAGCGACTACAGCATCGGAAAGTACGGGCATGCCGCTCACGGGCGGAAGGGACAGGGAGGGCGTGTGACAGCGCCGCTCGTCCAAACAGCTCGACCCATCAAGCATTCGCCGAAAGTTGACCGTTTGTCCCGTTTCAAATTGGCCAGTGCGAAGCGCCGCGATCACAAGCAGGCTTAGCTAAGTCGGAAAGACTGACAAAAAATGCGTTGATGCAGCGTCGATTCGGCGTCGATGCAGCGTCGATTCAACTAGGTTGAACTCTTGGGAGAATCTTCGCCGGCACAATGCGTTGTTTCGGCGTTGTTTCGGCGTCGATTTTGGGGCGCGGTCTTCGTTCAGCGAGACCCTAGTTCTTGCGATGCGTCGTTGAGGCGTCGATTGAAGCGTCGATTGAACAGTCGGCAGCGGCAATCAGAATGGCCGTCCAGTAGGGGTTCACAGGAGGAACAGGACATGACAGATTTGGATGGGTACCTCGATACGATTGCAAACGGTACGAGGAAGGAACTCAACTTCTTCTTGGGCTTTTTCCTGTACGAGTGCCCCACGAGCATGATCCCCGCGAAGCAACAGGTGCAGGAATGGGCGGAGGTATTGGAGAAGCGCGGTCCCGAATTCTTGGCCGATGCCGCCGCCTGTCACGAATTCAGTAACGGAAGCGACGGCTAATTTCGAGTCGTCGCGACGCGGTCGCGAGTCATTTCCGGCCGGAAGCCGGAACCAAAACATTGCAATGAAGATGCTGTTTGTCGTCGCCGTGTTCACGGATTAATGAGGCGATGGCTCAAATCATCTCGGATACGCCGGGTTAATAGACTCAGTGAATGTAGTACGATTTCGTTACCAACATTCATTGGATGAACAGTCCGATATTGAGCGACCTTCAGCGCCCTGATAAGGCATGTATCTGACGCCAAGCCTGAGAGTAAGGCCCGCCCATGCGCCTTTTCGTTGATACCGAATTCACGGACTTCATCGACTGCGATCTGATTTCGATTGCGCTCGTCGCCGACGATGGCCGCGAGTTCTACGGCGAACGCTCGGATTATGAAGATGCGACCTGCACCGCGTTCGTGCGTGAGGCGGTGCTTCCTCAACTCGGCCGGTATCCGGACCGGGTCTTCACGCGCGACGCATTGCGCGCCGAACTGGTCGCTTGGCTGGCTCAGTTCGATGTCGAGCAAGAGCGCGTGCTGTGCTTCGACTATGCAGGCGACTGGGATTTGTTCGTGGATCTCGTCGGCGACGTGCCGGATGGATGGCTGGCGTGCCATATTGGCCAAGCGCTGCGTCCCGAACGCGCGGAAATGTACTTTCGCGAGCATGGGAGCCGGCATCACGCGCTACATGATGCGCGCGCGAGCCGATACGCGATGCAGGACTGACTGGCCGCGGTCGATGAGTAAAGGTCAGCGTTACGGGGATGACGCGATCAACCCTGCAAACAGCGAAAGGTCAGGGTTTGGGGGGGCGACCGGTTGTACGGCTCGAAAGGTCAAAACTTTTGGGATAGCTCGAGGGGCCCCGGATCGCGAAAGGTCAGGGTTTCGGGGATGCTCGACCGGTTCGGTGACTCGACCGCGGCCGCATCGGAAAAGGTCAGGATTTCGGGGATGACTCGACCGACGCTGCCAACAGCGAAAGGTCAGGTTGTGGGGGGCTCGACCGGTTGTACGGCTCGAAAGGTCAAAACTGTTGGGATCGCTCGACGGGCCCCGGATCGCGAAAGATCAGGGTTTCGGAGATGCTCGACCGGTTCGGTGACTCGACCGCGGCCGCATCGGAAAAGGTCAGGATTTCGGGGATGACTCGACCAACGCTGCATCGCGAAAGTCGGAGTTCAGGGATGACTCGACTGGCTCTGCGACGCGAAAGGTCAAAACTTTTGCGATGACTTGACCTGACATATTGCGAAAGGTCAGGGTTTCGGGGATGCTCAATCAGCTCTACGGCGCGAAAGGTCAAAATTTCTCGAATGACTCGACCGGCTCCGCATTGTCAGGGTTTCGCGGTTGACGCGATCGCCCAGGCAATCAGCGAAAGGTCAGGGTTTCGGGGACGCCGGGACCGCCTTTGAAACGCCGAAGGTCTCAACGTTAGGGTATGGCTGACTCTTCTACGGCACGCTCTGCTTTCGCACTGGCACTGGTTTTCGAGGAGGTCTTCGTCTCTGGTGCAGGTAGCGAAAGCGTTTTAGACGAAGCGACCCGGTAGCTGAATGTTGCTGTCCGGCTCAGATCGGGCC
Organism: Paraburkholderia sp. PREW-6R; assembly: GCF_039621805.1. NCBI lineage: Bacteria > Pseudomonadati > Pseudomonadota > Betaproteobacteria > Burkholderiales > Burkholderiaceae > Paraburkholderia > Paraburkholderia sp. PREW-6R. The sequence goes on from NZ_CP155073.1 coordinate 193,019, forward strand.
ACAAGCGGACGGTCGACGTCAACGCTCAGATCGGCGACAATCGGTCTTCCCGCACGGGAAAGAAAGCGGGCGTGCGGTGACCGTAAATTAACGAGAAAAACCAAAAGACTTGCGTTGATTTTCGGTCTGAAGATCCGCGCGTCTGAATGGTCTGTAATCGCGAAACCATGAATCTGGTTCGAACTGCCAAAGCTTCATATAACTCGGACGATAGCCAAGGGAAACATCGTGGCGATACTTAGATCTCACTCATATGTCCACTGGAACTACTTCCTCGCACTTGAGGAGGATTTGGATCGCCTCTCTCGATATGTGGACCTTGCAGGCGGCAATGACGCGACCTATTCGATTGAGATTGCGCGCCTGTTTCTCGGCGCGAGTTCAGAGGTCGATGTGGTGCTCAAGCAGCTCTGCCGGAAGCACAATTCAGAATCAGGGGCAACAACCATTAACGCCTACTTTGAGGCAGTCTCCGAGGCGTGTCCGAATTTCATTGGATTTGAAGTGCAAATTCCGCGATATGGCCTGACTCTTCACCCTTGGAGCGATTGGGGGGAAGGGAGGCCGCCCATTTGGTGGCAAGACCATAACAAGGTCAAGCACCACCGCGACGAACACTTTTCAAAAGCGAACCTAAAGAACTGTCTCAACTCAGTTGCCGCGCTCTTTGTTGCAGTGTTACACCTCTACGAAGAGCAAGGACGCAACGGCGAGCTTCTCCAGCTGCCACGGCTACTCAACGTCGGAGATCACCATTTTAGGGGAACCCAGATGGGGCGCTACGGAAACAGCTTTAAGTACGAAGTACGGTGACGGCCAACAGGTCAATCGACACGGATGGCTGGCAGCAATGGGCCGGCTATGGTCTTCGGCGTCAGGTGGTAGTCGGCCGAGGCCGTGTAAAAACGTGCTTGATCGCCTAGACTAAATCAACCTGTTGGCGCGAGAGGCGAAGATGGGGCGATTTGCCGAAGGTGCAGACCGCAATCAGGCAACGCTGCTGCCGGAATGTCTCGATGACTTTATTGCAGAAGACAATCCCGTCCGGATCATCGACGCATTCGTTGAAGAACTCGAATAACGCGATCCGGTCAGTCGTTGGCAAACCGGAACTGCGCAGACGCGGTCTCACAGGTGCTCTTCCGGCCTGCCGGCCCAGACGTTTTTACACGGCCTCGGCCAGGTGCGGCCATTGGTTCTTCGCTTTCGTGTAGACGTCCGAGCGGCGTCTCCACTCCAGACAACGGACCTTCGGGCACTCGATGGCCAGTCGGTTCTGGGAAGAGACACGGGTGGTATGCCGTACACTAGGTGCCTTCTGGCGGCTAATGTACCGCAAGCAATGATGACTTAACCATCATGTCCAACATCGTTGTCGATAAGTGCTTTCTCCAATCCTCCAAAACGTCCCGCATTCACGAACTTGCGGCGAGCCACCGTTTGCTCGTTTCCGAAGCCCTCTTCTACGAGATGCTCACCACTAGTGAGCCAGCGCGATCTCGGTGCTTCGCTAAGTTTCCGCCGATTGACAATCCTGTAGATTTGGTAAGTCATATCGGCACACTGATGCGCATCGAAATCGACACGCACCGATCTGCAGGGAAACCATCCGCTCACCGCGTGCAGGTCCAATTTCAATTTAATCCCAAACTACTCAACGCCGGTTACGAGTTGCCTGCCACTGCTGAGGAGGCGATTCAAGAGCAGTTCCATGAATTGAGAAATGATTCGGAGAGTATGCTGACCCGTGCGCTGAGCATGCAGAGTTTTTTCCCCAGTTTGCTGACCGGAACACAGGCTGAACGAGTCCAAGCGAAAGAGGAAGCTGAACTACTGATCTGCCAGCCTGGCACGTTACTGCAATTCTATTCGGCTCTAGAATCCCCGCCTGGGGAGCGCAGGCTCCCGCCGGTTGATCTAGTCACTGACGAATGGGCAATCTATAGGTGGCTTCAGGTTCAATTTCTTTTCGCTCTTGACTTATATGTTCGTTACCAAGGAAAGATTCCCGTTGAGATGGGCTCAGCCGCTTGGGAAAAATTGGAGCATGACGTGCTCGATGCAGAGGTTTTAATGCTTGGGTGCTTGGAAGGAGCGTTCGCCACAAACGAAAAGAAGTTAATTCGCTGGTGGCGGATGTTGTGTCCGAACGGGACGCTATATGAATAGACCGATACCTCTCAAGAATGGGTGTCGGTCGAGAAGTCATCGGCTCGTTGCTGATGAGCAGCTTCGGCCCAGAGCGTGCTAGCAGTCAAGGAGCGAACCCTTTGTGATCTCTCGATCGGCGACATAAGTCGGCTCCCTTTGCAGCGACTGCCGTCGCTGACCATTGTGCCACGAACTCCGGCGGCCGCCGTACGGCGGCCAATCTCATATAGGGGATGAAGCCCGACGCCGACGATCGGCTTCTGGTTAATGGCGTAGATCAACGTGGCCATCGAACAACTTAATTCTTATTCACCGTCCCCCGACGGCAACACTTTGCGGCCAAACGCAATCTCAAATCCATCAGGCACCGGTTTGAATGGCTTGGTCGGTGACCGGTGACTGCTCTGAAATTGTCGTAGCGCTTGCACGTCGATCTCGCCGATCACGCAATAGTCGGTCACGCCTCCCTTTACGCGAAGCAGATCGCGTTGCCAGCTCTCTTTGAACGGAGCGCGGATGCGGCTGTCGCCGTATTGGCGGTCGTTACACTGAATGATGTAGGCATGCATGTCTAGTGCGGCCGACTCGACCAAGGCATTGAAGGTTTCCGTGTCCGGGTTCCACTCTGGCACAAACAGCGCGTCTACTCTGCCGCGCAAGGCAGCACGGTAGCTGATGTTGGTCAGTTCGCTGCAGATCAGCAGCGCAAAGCGCAGATCGCCGTGCTGAAGGATGGGCGGTGTTTGCCAGGGCTTTTCAGGCGTCAGAGTCAGTTTGGCCAAGCGCGTTAGCTCTTGCTCCTCGTGCAATGCTGGTCGCTGCTTGTCCTGCCGATAGATCATCAACGAGGGAAACCCGAGGCCGTCGTGCGACAGTGCAGCCCACACTTGATTGCGCACCCGCGCTTTGCTTGCGTGCAGGTATTCGATGCCGGTGATCAGCGAAATACCACGCCCCTGCAACTTGCGGGCGATGCGGATGAACCAGTGTGCCGGCAACGCAAGCTCAGGCAGTACGAGATAGCGGCTGTGCTGCGGCTGGGCAATCACCCCGTCCAGTAAACGACACAGGCGCGTGTAGCGCTCAGCGTCTGGGTCGGGCATGCGCATGACCGCCGCTGTCCAACTCCCCATGCGCGTCTTCCAGCTGGATACGGCAATGCCGTAACGGCGCTGCGGCCCGTCATCTGGAATTTGTAGCACGCCATGTTTGTCGAAACTGGGCGCAGCCTCGCCAAGGTTGAAGCCGCGCACGGCAAGGACCACTGCCTTCATGGCAGCATGCTGCGAAGCCTCATAGGCCGCCTTGTTCAGGACGAACAGCTCCGGCAGATTGTAGGGGCGGGATGCGAACAGCAATCCATGCGGCAGGCTTTTGAACCGGGTCAACTTTGCAAGTATTTGGATGCCGCCGATTACGTCGTCTGGCAGCAATTCCGTCGCGTGGTCGCAGTGTATGACTTTCTTCCTGGCCGGAATGCCGCGCTGGGCCACCATCTCGATCGGCAGTCCGATAAAGCGGAAGGGCATATGCGCCAGGTCGAACGAAAACAGGCGCGCTTGTTCGGCCTGATAGTCTTTGGGGGACATGGACCAGCTCAGAGGGTCATCGAAATTCGGTGACGGCAGATAGTTCGCCATGTGCTCTTGCCATGCTTGCTGTCCGGCCTTGGACAGTCGCGGTGGAAAAGCCGCGCTGATGCTTTCTCTGACAGTGGCGAAAAGCTGCCATTGCCAACGGACCATTAGCTCACTGGCGGAAGGTAGGTGGTCTGGAGAGCAGGCTTTAACGTCGAGCGCGCAGTTTTGCTCTACTTGCTTGCAGAGTTGTTCGAGCGCACGCAGGATCTTGCGCAGGTCCTCAAAGTCTTCGCACGCGGTTGCTAGGCGAATGATCCGTGGCAAGTAAACCGCCAGATCAAAAAACTGCGGTAGCACAAGTACGTGCTGGACAAACGCGCGGAAGAACGTATGGCGATGTTCTGCCCACGCTTCCGGCGTCAGATCACGCTCGTAGGCTTCGAAGTCTCGGAGTTTGATGGCAAAGCCGGCGCGGCGCATTGTGAGTGCATCGGCTTTGCGCAGGTTGTCCGCGGCCTCGCCGTCGCTTTGCGTTGCGGCGAGCAAGTCGGTGCCAACGTGGCTAGCGGATCGCGGTAACCTGGGCATGGCGCGCCATTCGCTGGCACGCTCGTGGATCTGGTGGGCAATGGCGTCCACCAGTGTCTTGCCCGGCTCTCCGGCCAGCACGAATACCTTGTTCTTGGCGTTGGAGAAACGGATTCGGCTATCGCCCAAGTAGTCCGGCTCAAAGCCGATCTGTTTGCGCTCGGTTTTATCCACCCAGCCCAACTTATCGCGAGAACGCGCGAACAGCCACTCCCAGAGTTCGGAAGCTGAGCGAAAACCGGCAGCGTTCTCCATGACCAGCAGGATGTCATCCACATAGCGACCGTAATACAGCGGCGCACACTGCTTCTCGATGATTCGGTCCAGCTCGGCCAGCGCGACATTCGCCACGACTGCAGAGGCAGGCAGCCCGACCGGCAAACCTTTCTTCAAGGGGGTCGCCGCTGCCCAGGCTAGTAGGGCCTGAATAAACACGCGATGGAGCTTAGCCTGATGGGCGGACATTTCCAGTCCCAGCACACCCGTAACGAAGACCGGATTGAGCATGAAGCCGGGGTTCAGCTCATGATAGAAGGAACTGACATCCGCAGTGAGGGCCACGATCTTTTTGCCGGAATCCAATGCGCCTCGCATGGTTGCGATGCCGTTGTCGCGCCAGTCGCGGAAGGGCTTGAGATAGGGCTCAAAAGAGCCGAGTGAGCGTTTGTTGATTCCCTTTCCGTCCTTGGTGCGGCGTAGACGATTGCCATAAGCGCAGCCGGTCAGCTCGGCGTCAAACAGGTGGCCCACCTCTAGCATCCACAGCGTCGACAGAACATGAAAGTCCATGCTGCATTGAGCCATCACCCGAAATTCCGCTTTGGGCTTTTGGGGCTTTTCGCCTTTTGCCAGCAGGCCGCAAGCGTGTTCCCATTCATCCGCCGGGGAGGAAAAAATCAGGCCGTTTCCGTGCCGCTCGCGGTACTGATTCCAGCAGGACATGTCCACAGACTTGGTGGCCAAGATCCAACTGCCGATGAACTCAGGCTTTGTCACCCAAGACTCATCGTCGCCATGAATCTTGGCAAGTAGGGCCGTCAGGTTCGCGTGCAGCTTGTCCTCATAGTCTGCAATCGCTGCAAGCGACGCATGGGAGGAGTAGTACAAGTCAACTTTGGCCTTGCGGTAGGCCAAGCCAAGATCATGGAGGCTGGTCACTGGTCGTGTATTTTTTTGGCGGGAGTTCCAGGCGCGGCCTTCGACTCAATTGATCGGTAGCTGCAGGCGCTCGAAGCAAGCGCAGTTGTCGTCGATAGCCTTCATGGAGCTCACTAGGCATTCGACGAGAGGGTTAAGCGGCTGGGTAACAGGTAACTGGGGATGTATCATAACAATCAGCGACTTAACCTGTGGCGAAATAACAGTCCCTTGCCAGCTTGACTGGTACATAATCGCGGGTACACTGATATTTTGTCAGTAGGATTAAGTCTCTGATTTTTATGGGTTTTTGGATGGGGAGGCAGTCCCCCTCTCTCCGCCAGGACGAATAACTGGCAGTTCTCTGATGTTCCAGAAATCCTCGCCACTCTATGCTCTCGTGTGGGCGATCCCCATACGTTTTCGGGTCCTTACCGTGGGGCCACCCCATCCGGGTAACGCGCGACCCCCGAAGTTCCGTTACGCAAGCACCTCAAAGTTGGTTGGAAGGTTGTCACGGTCCGTCCGTCGCAAGAGTTTGTCGTGGAATGGGCGTCAGCGTCGTGCTCGATGCAAGCGCCCGGAGGCGCGACCTTGTTACCCTCAGCAGTGAGCAATGTAAGACGCACTTAGCGGATAGTTGCCAAGTTTGAGAAAGACAATGTCGGCCTGAAATGACATGTAGGTCCGTTCGCAAACCGAAATCGAACGATGAGACAAAGGCCTTGGGTCAGTCGTTCTTAAATTTGACTTACCCCTATAGGACATCTAAAACTATTCAACCGGGGGAAAATCGTGAATAAGCTCTCTGGAATGTTTGCACTCCTTATGTTTTCTGTATGCGCTTATTCGGCAAGTATCGTCGAATATTGCAAACCATACACGGCGGTGTCGCAGATCGCTGTCGATCTCAAGAAGCCGTTTATTCAATATTTCCTCGATGTCGAAACCATGCAGTCTAAGCGCAAGGCGATATCGATCATTGGTGACGAGATCGTGGTTAGCCGGGACACTATCGGACCTTTAGTCCGAGACGCAGCGAACGCCGACGCGGAAATCGAATCTGTAAGGTTAGACGGGCGGATTGTCCGTTTCGTGGGACCCTTGTCGCTAGTCAACGCGTCGATTCAAGTGTTTGCGGACGAAGTCATTTTTTCAGATGGCTCAGCAATCGTGCTCCTGCCGGACAAAAATTCGAAGATTACCATTGCCGCAAGACAGACAACGCTTGCAGATTCTGGATTCAGGCATTTCGACGTGCATGCAAGGAAGACCCAAGGCGCTACCGATGATTTCTCGGATATCTCGCAAATCTTGCAAATATATTCAGATCGACTCTTAGTCGGATCCGCTGAGGTGCCTCCGTCGCAATTACAGAAAAAATTATCGGAGCGGTTTTCAAGATATCCCTTTAGTGACTTCACAAAAAAAATCGACGCGGTCGCGGGTGGAGATGGCCATGAGCATTGGGTAGCTCTACAAAAGAAGGAGGCAGTTGGATGGCCGGCATACTCTGTCGGTGTTTTAAAGGCCGCGTTTCGAGTTGCGCCATTTGACGATTGCACTCGGGAGGGTATAAGCGGTGAACTAAACTCCCTTCTGCCGACGCTTAAAGATATCGCAAGCGGATCTGTTGTTTTCGACACTTATTCAATTCTTGACTCAATCAAGGGAGGTGTCGATCTCGAGGGAAACGGCCCGGCATTCGCGACTGTTCGCCCACTCGCCGACCTTTTAAACGAGCTTGGCGATTACGGGTCAGGAGGGAAAAAGACGGCGGCGCTAGACTTCTACATTAATATATTAGCTAATTCTGTTGCGAATACACCGATAGATTTGCAATTGCAACGTCAACAGACCTCTGAATTAAGCGAGAAAGTTCGACAGAGCACTATCGACTATCAAAACACGAACGGCGAGCTGATAAATATACAATCATCGATTGATGCGACGGTCGCTCTCCTGCGAGATCAACAAGCGGCATATAAGGCAAGAGAAACAAGACTTGAGCAATACGCTGACGAACTCAAGAAAGGGGCGCAGGACCGTGCCCAGATTATTTCAGCATTATCGACCGCAGGAGCAATCGCGACTACGGCTTACAGCGGAAATCCGCAGACGGGTGCCGCCGTAGGAGGTGTTATATACACAGTCGGTATGTCTACAGAAGGGCGAAAGCCCTTTGAGTCACTCTCGGCGGGAGTTCAGTTTGCCTCCGCAATTCAAGGACCTCTCGCGTCGATAAGCAAGACTGTTGCTGACATTAAGACCTCACGTGCGACCTATGGAATGTTCATCGAATCATTTAATCTTCAAAATATTACTATCAAAAGCGAAGTCGACGTGCCGGTGGCTAACCCAAAACCGGGGCAGGCCGCCACCACCAAGCTAACTCGTGACGATGCGTTAAAGGATCTTGCGGAAAAAGGTCGCGCGCTGAAAAGCGGAATCGACGATCTAGAGAAGGTGTACAAAGACTTCGTTCCGCAACCTTCACCCGTTCCTGCTGTTGTGGAGGAGGATTCTTCGTTAAAGGAGTTGGCATCTCAGGTGGCAACGACACTCGAGCAGGCCAAAACACTGACAATCAGGCTGGACGCTGCACAGAGGAAGATGCAGGAGCAGTCGACGGCGCTGGCGACAAATGCGGAGCAACTATCGCGAATGTCAAACCTACCGGTTCAAAATGAGGCGCGTCGTCGAATGCTTGGTCAGATGGCGATAGATGGGTCTCGGGAAGAGTTATCATCTTTCGCTTCCATCGTCGATCAGGTACGACGTATAAGCATCGTCGAGTTTCGCGAACCCTTGCCAGTTTCCGCTTCTCAGATACAAAACGCATTTGCTTCTGAACAACTGGAGGAAGGTCTGAGTAAACAGTCAGTATTGAGTCAAAAGGAGGTTGGCGCGCTTTATCTAGATTTGTTGACGAGGAGAAAAACGCAAATCATATTTCTAGCAAACTTTGTATCCTCAGCCTCAAAGCGGCAATTTGAGCAATATGTGCAGAACCGCGGTGGCGCGCCTACCATCGTCCTCGCGACAGAAGAAATTAGTGACAGCGATGGCGCTCCGCCGAATGATCGCCGCTTTATCAGACAACTTAATCAGTTGGTTGAAAGCCAGTTTAAGGCTCGTAAGGACCCCGTGAAGCTCCAAGCACTACAGAGCCGACAAATTGAGCTGCCGTTGGACGTGCGGAATAAAATCGATCAGCGGTTTCCCGCCCGACTTCTTCAGATAGTTATTACAGACATTCGGCCGCGCTATAATCTGGGCGGCGGTGATATAGTCTTTCGCGTAGAAGTCGAGCGAGTCGGAAACCTAAGAAAAGCTGCGGTGCCGAATCCTCCGAACACACCAGTGAGTAATTTGGCGGAGAGATCATGCGCCGTGGCGAGACCTGCTAATGAGGCACTGGACTGCTTTTCGGTAGATTTGCGAGCGAAAACTACTCCACCTGAATATCAATTTCTCCCTTTCGAATATACGGTCGGAACCATTATTGGTGGGCGAGCATTTGTGCCTACACCGGCTCAGAGTTTCTGGTACTTACGGCCCGGTGATACAGCACCCTCGACCGGCCGGACGATGTTGGTGACCTATTCGCCTGCCGAGGCAAGGATGTTTTTACGGGTCAGACTTGATCCAAGAACCTCATGGGCGACCGCGCCGGTTTTTAAGCGACTTACGGTGAGCGCTGAGGTTTTTCAATGATGAGGAAGGTACAGTTATTTTTTGTTGCGTTGTCTTTCTGCTCAATTGGAGGCTGGATTTCCAACTGCGTGGCGGAGACTGACCTTAGATTTGCTGATTTATTTTCCGCCGGTGCACTGGGCCAAGACGTAGTAATACAAGTTCCCGACGATTCAAGGCTAGTCTTCGATGGCAGCGATACTTATTACTTGGAGGGAAAGAACCTTTTTGTGAGAGCAAAGCGTGCGGTAATTAGTGGAAATGTGAAGATTCAAGCGTATTCGCCGACAAACACCGGACTGCCAACGCCTGGGTCGCCCGCTACGCCGCCGCCTGCTCCGCCAAATACAATCGGTACTAAGGGGCTTATCGGACAGACCGGTAGCCCAGGAGCGCCAGCCGGTATGTGCGTCCTTGATATCAATACGCTCGTCGCAGAAAATAATTCTGTTTTGACCGTTCAGTTCTCCGGTCAGACGGGCGGCCAGGGTCAGAAAGGTGGGCAAGGGGGGCAGGGAGGTGAGGGCGCGCCGGGAGACAATGCGAGCGACGATTTCCCATCGTGCAGCAATCCGTGCCCCGGTGTTGGTCATCAGGGATTACCCGGCGGCCAGAGAGGAAGTGGCGGTCGCGGCGGCCCAGGGGGGCCTGGAGGTGTTATATATAGGTCCAGCGCGGTTGCCTCACTTGAATCCAAAAAGTCAGTCGCATTAATCGTCTCTGGTGGCGAAGGAGGTCAAACCGGGTTGCTGGGTGAACGCGGGATCGGGGGTACGGGCGGTCCTCGGGGAGCCGGTAGCAGGAGTTGCATTTGCAATAATCCGCCAGGGCCAGGCCCCAACGGTCCCTTGGGTCCCGATGTCGCAGATCCGACCGGCTCCCCAGACTCGAGTCAAGCCGGAACCGTTAGAGATCTCCCATGAGGTCAGATCGCCATCGCGCAATATCAATCGGAAGCGATGCCAATACATCTGCATAAGGCGCATTGCTGTCTATGTTTGACATGACATACGTTTCGTGCACCGAAAGGCAGGCAATGTTTAGCCTTCAGGCGTAGTCTCGTCGTAGCTACTCTCTTGGCCGTTCCAAGGCGGAATGGGTAAAAAGATGGGTAGAAGTTAGGAATCTGTCTGAAGGGGTTTGGCGACGGGGATTGGCGGCGGACCCTCTCTCCGCCAGAACAATGCCAAGTTACTGAACAGCTGGGAAAATCCCGATAAATCAAGCACCTTGAGCCTGTTGGGCCACGATAAGTAGTACACAGAGGACTCGGAGAACTTGAAAAATAAGCCGGGATGGTGTCCAGAAACGGCACCTACTATGGGCGGGTGCGCGTGCCCACCTTGCTGGTTGGCCTCCTCCAGAAGCACGAAATCAAGATCAGCCTTCGGACGAAGAAGCTGAATGAGGCTCGTGCCGTCAACGCGGAGGAAAGTAGCATTTATGCGTGATTTCACCCAGTCTTCGCTTGTCGACGGCGAACTCGCGCTCACCTAAGCAAACGGCGCTGTGCGCCGACGGTCCGGCGATAATTGGATCCGCTGGCGCAGTGGGTTTTGCCGCGCGCAGCGGTCCGGTCATAGCGTTTTCTATTTTCAATCTAGTGGGGCGCCGTGTGACTTCACGCGGCAGCCTCCCCGACCTCACTAAATCTCCGCCGCTGCAGTGGATGATCGCTTAGACCGCTTACCCTTCGTGCCGAGCGAAGTTGTACGAGCCTTCAACCCTTCGAGCAACTTCTCTGCAGGCTCATCGTACGGGTCTTGTGGGACGAGTTCGCCACGAAAGGCCTTGGCGAGCAAAGCAGGTACCAACCTCCCCATTGCATCGCGGGTGACCGCCAGCCGACTTTCGAGCCGGTTCGAAAGGACAAGCAGTGATTCAACTCTTTGGGCGATTTCGCGTTGCTCATCGATGGGCGGACACACTACGTGCAACGACACCTGCTTTGTAATGGGCACCTGATCACGGGTTGTTTGGGCCATTACAGAGGTGAGTTGTTCCTGGAAAAACGGACTCGCGAAGACTATCCTAAGGAATTCCGGGCAGTAGGCGTCGCTGTTCAATCTATAGAACGTAACCGAGGTTCCGAGCAACACATCCTCGGTCGTGCCTTCAAGGATCGCGACGCGGCCTACCGTAGCGTTATGGGTCAATAGGACGTCGCCCTGTTTGGTCCACCCTTTATTCAGTAGCTTAGATTTCTCGCGACTCAATCTTGGACATGCTTCGATTGCGATGCCCCATCTGTCATCAATTTGTGACGCGGTAAGGAACAAAGCCCCTTTGCCATCGAAGTCTTCCTTTCGCGGATACAGGCTTCCATGATTGCCATCCGCAAAATCAACGATGACATTGCGGTTGTATAGATCAGCAATTGTTGAAATCGTCCAGCCGCCCGGTAATTCAATCGCTGGGTAATCTATGTCTGTAACTTTGAACGACTGCTTTGCTAATCTTTTATAGCCTTGCGGAAGGCTAAAAACCTTTGTGCTATCGAAGCACGAACTTTTCCCCTCCCGCCAGCTTTCAGTTAAGCGACCCGTCGTGGCAGCCACCAGCACCGATCTGCGAAAGCGGTCTATAAGGACGGGAACGCGTTCGAGCCGCTCCCGGCACGCATCTACACGCATGAGGACGGAGTCGAGCTTATCGGCGATGCGCTTTTGTTCGGCAAGAGGTGCAAGGATGAACGGAGCCTTGCGCCCGGCATCCGTTCCGAGTCGCGGCATGTTTAGCCCGTGGCTAATACTGGCCGCATAGTTGAGAAAGCGCGGCCCCTTAAGCCAGTGGAAAACATATCGGTTTTCGACCGCAGTAGTCTGCTTAATCGGGACAATTTCTGTTGTACAGAGCCCGTCTGAATCTGCGAGCACGACTTTATTCAAATACGGACGCAGCTTCCCATAAAGAACATCGCCTTTCGAAAATCTGTTCTTTGTGCTCTTTGATTTTCGATCCGCAAACGAGAACCGCCCTACGATCCTGGAGTTACCCTTCTCAATGTCTTCGAGCTCTAGAACCCATTCGTCACCGGAGATCTCATCTGGCTCAGCCTTCAGAGTCGTCCCGTAGTCGACGACTTCCCCGAGCGTCGTTTCCAGCCACCCCTTCGGAAGCTCACTCATTCTTCAGCCGCCTCCACGCCCAGTTCGTCCATCAGGCACCGCAACTCGTTGAGCGCACTTTCAAGCTCATCGACAACCTCTTGCGCCAATACTTCCGGCTTCGCCATGTCGCCGTCAGCGCCATCGCTCTCGTCTCTGAGCCAGGCGATATCCAAGCTGTCGCCGCGCTTGGTGATTTCCTCGCGCGAGAAGTAGCGAAAGCGGCCCGCCTCGCCAGTGTCGACTCGTGCGGCGCTTCCGTCGGGTTCGCTTCCGTAAGCCGTCTCAAACTCGACGAAGTGAGCGCGCGTCAGCGGCGTGCGCTTGCCGAACTGGGGCATGTTCGCGCGCAGATCGTAGACCCATACGCCAGTCGTGCTGCCTTTGTCCGTCTTGCCGCGAGTGAAGAACAGCACATTGGTTTTGACGCCTTGCGCGTAGAAGATGCCCGTGGGCAGGCGGAGGATTGTGTGCAGGTTGCACTTGTCCATCAGGTCGCGGCGAATGTCCGCGCCGACGTTGGATTCAAAGAGCACGTTGTCCGGTAGCACCACTGCCGCGCGCCCACCCGGTTTGAGCGCGCGATAGATGTGCTGCAAGAAAGCTAGCTGCTTGTTGCTGGTCGGATAAGTGAAGTCATCGCGCGTAGGCAGCCCACCGCCCTTCTTAGTCCCGAACGGAGGATTCGTGACGATCAGATCCGCTTTGGGCATTTGCTGGCCCTCGCTCGAAAGCGTGTCGCCGTAACGGATGCCGCCGGTCTCGTCCGAGTCCAGATCATGCAGCATCAAATTCATCAGGCCGAGACGGTGCGCGGCCTGCACGATTTCCATGCCGTGAAACTGGAGACGATATTTCTTGTACGCGGCTTCGGAAAGCGCCTCAATGTCGTTGTGCTCGCGAATGTAGTGGTTCGCGGCGATGAGGAAGCCGCCAGTGCCTGCGGCCGGATCTTGGATTACTTCGCCCAGTTTGGGCTGCATCAGTGCCACGATGCTGTCGATCAGCACACGGGGCGTGAAGTATTGACCCGCTCCCGACTTCTTCTCGTTGGCGTTTTTCTCCAGCAGCCCTTCGTAGAGATCGCCGAGCCCCTCGGTCTTCGCTGAATACCAGTCAATAGCGTCGATCGCTGTGATGAGCGCGGTCAGCGTGGCCGGCTTGTCTATGAACGAGCGCGCCGCGGCGAAAATCTCTCTTGTTATCATTGAGCCATGGGTGCCGAGGTGGATCAGCATGACCTTATAAGCTTCAAGCCGCTCGGGCGCAGCCTTGCTTTCGAGATCGTCCCACCGAAACCCCTCAGGGAGTTTGTCCTCGGTGCCGGTTTCCTTGGCCATCTTCAAGAAAAGCAGATAGGTCAACTCGGTCACGTACTCGTGATATGTCACGCCGTCATCGCGCAAGACATTACAGAGGTTCCAAAGCTTCGCGACTATGTCGCTGGTGATAGTGCTCATCGGTAACAGTCTCATTGGTTGGCAGCTTGCTGCCAGATTGCTTCATTCATATCAGCCAGCACGTCGTTTAGTTGCTGGTCGAATACCTGGTTCAGGCGCTTAAAGCCGCCCTGCTGCCCGAACGGGCCTTCGTTGATGGAAACATCGTCGAGCACGATGTTCGCCTTGATCTGCTTGGCGAGCCGCTTGAGCCAGTCTTGTTGGACTGGTGACAGCTTTCGGAGAAGGCTAACGAGCTTGACCGCGGCATCCACACGCTGGTCGAAGGGGATGAGAGGGTCGCCCAACGCTGCCTGTCGCACGAAGCCCAGAACACGTGCCGCGATCTCATGGTTCGATTTCTGCGCCCAAGCGTGTGTCAGCGAATTTTCGTTGAAGCCCGCGCGATCGAGCGCGACGACAAGCTCCCGCAAATCCTTGCGCGTGAGTTCGCGCGGACGTTGGACCACAGCCATCAGCGCGGGCAGTGTGTTGCTGTTCTCTTTTACGAAATCGGTAAAGCGCTCTAGGTAGTCCTCTGGCTTCCCATAAATGGGGGACACATCGACGAGAGAGTCGTCGTGCGACGATATCACAAGCGGGTCAGTTGGCATACCGCGCTTGCGGTCGAGGGTCTCGCCAAGTCCCACATTATTCGCCCACCATTCCGCCAGCTTTTTGATATCAGTATTCTTGAGGAACTGCGCGAAGTCTTGTGGATCGCAACCGGCATGCTTCAGCGCGTTGGTTTGGCTTTCGTTCAAATGCCGCGTCTTGCGTTGCCACTTCGCGAGCAACTGCTCGCGCGCACGCTCGGCGATAGGCTCGTCAGGATGATCGACGATTTCTTTGACCAGTTGTGCAAATCTAATGTTCGGGTTCTGCACAACGGGCTTCATGCTGTTGACGGATTCGAGCGTGGCGTATAGATCCACGGCGTCGAAGATGCGGAAGACTTCTTTCCCGATCTCATCGCATCGGCGCGTTGCGCGCCCGAGCATCTGCTCGTACAGAATCCGGCTGTTCACCCGTCGCAGAAAGACGAGATTGCTGATCGACGGCACGTCGATGCCGGTTGTGAGCAAGTCCACTGTCACCGCGATCGCAGGTAGCGATTCGTTGCGATACCGCCGGATGAGTTGGAGGGGCTTGTCCGACGCACCGGTAATCTTCAGAACCGCGTCGTCGTCAATGTCGATGCCCTTCGCGCGGTAGGCGTCTTTCAACAGACGCACGACCATATCCGCATGCACATCGGTCGCACAGAAGATCAGCGTCTTGCCCGGTCCTGCGGGATCTAAATAGTTGACCAGCGCCTCGCATACGATGCGATTGAACGCTTCGGTTATGACCTTTCGGTTGAACTGCGCGACCTCAAAGTTCAAATCATCAGGCGTCTGGAACAGGTCTATCTGCTGCGTGCCAGCATCGTAGACCTGCACGTTCTCACCCGCCTTGTAGCTGATGCCGCTTTCGCTCAGGGCCGTTCGGATGCGCAACGCTGGATCGTGATCGATTAGGTGGCCGTCGAGGACTGCCTCTCGATACGAATAGACGAAGACGGGCAGGCCGAAAATCTCGGTCGTATGTAGCGCGGGAGTGGCGGTCAAACCAATCTTCACCGCGTCGAAGTGATCTAGTACGCGCCGGTACTTCGAGATGTAGTCTGCCTGATCTCGAAACTCCACTTCTACATCGCTCATTTCGCGGTCGAGCAAATACCCGCGGTGGCATTCATCGACAACGACGCAATCGTAAGAGTCGACCGGTAAGCCGCCGTCGTCTGAGTAGAGCACGCGCTGGACAAGTCCCTGCACCGTCGCGATAAGAACTTTCGTGTCAGGCTCGGGCTGCTGCTCGTCAATCTCCTTGATTCCAAACACATCGACAAATCGCTGGAGCGACTCCATCTGCGTTTCTTTGAACGCGTTAGCGGCCTGCTCGCCGAGCGCGGAGCGATCTACGAGAAACAGTATGCGTCGGAAGCGCTGGGCTCTGAGCAGCCGATACACCAGCGCAATGCAGGTTTTGGTCTTGCCCGTCCCCGTCGCCATTGCGAGAAGCACACTCTGCTTGCCTTCCTTGATTGCGTCCTCGGTCGCAACGATCGCGCGGCGCTGATAGTCGCGCAGCGGGAAGCCGAACTGGAATCCAATGCCGTCGAGTTTTTTCTCCGCGCCGTCGATATCTTGCTTGAGCAACTCGCGGACACCGCCGGGGGTGTACCAGCCGTTTAGCGGCTTTCGAAGGTTCGTCGTGCGCCGGAGGTCACAAAACCAGATGCCGCTGACTTCCGCGAATTGCTGCTGGAACGGTCTACCATTGGTAGCGAACACGAGCGGGACTCGGAAATGCGACCACTGCGCGGGCAGAGGCGCTCTCGCATCATCGAGCGCGTCTTTCGAATAGCGCTTCGCCTGGTCGATTGCAGATGCCACGTTCTTGGCATTGCGCTTTGCCTCGACTACGGCAACGCACTCCACGCCGATGAAGAGCGCGTAGTCCGCGGGACCGCTCTGCGTGGGCCACTCGGCAATAGCCAGGTAGCGATTTGGTTCGGGGCGCGTGCCCGCGCTATAGCGCAACGCAACCGAGTCGGCATCCCAGCCCGCATCCCGTAGTTGCTGATCGATAAGCTCGCGCGTGGCCTTCTCGTCCAGATGGATCTGGCTCGCGGCCTTGTCGACCTGCGTCTGCAACTTGAGCAGCAGCGCCTTCGGCTGCTCGACTGCCTGCGCCTGCAACGCGGCGAGTTTCCCGGCGGAATCGGCTTGCAGTTGCGCGAGCTTAGCTTCGAGTGCCTCGACCGTTTGGCTTCCGTCGACCGCGAGCGATTCCCAAAGCTTGGCCTCTTCTTTGGCTTGCGCAGCTAGCTGTTGTGCGGTGTCAACCTGCCCGGCTTGTGCCTCGAACTTTTCTTGCAGTTGTGCTAGCTCGGCCTTGAGCGCGGAGGATTCATCTACGGGCGCCTCGGGCGGGATAAACGCGCCGCCCTTGAAGTCCGCATTGACGAAGCTGCGCTGGAACCAGAATCCAAGTTGCGTCGCGACCTTCAACCCCTGCAACGCGGCGCGATGGTCGCTTGAGAACTGATGGTTCGCCGCGTTGCCTGCCTTGCGCAGCCAATGGAACAGCTCGGCGGAGTCGCCGGGAAGCCAGCCCGCGCCTCGAAGCCGCGAAAGCAACGCCGCTTGGTTATCTTCGCCCTCGGAGTAAACACCAGCCCGCGCGGCGACTTGCTGCGCCATCAACTCGCCAAACTGGCGCAGCTTCAGCAGACAAGTGTTCGGATCGTCGACGAAGTACCGCTCGGCGGCTGCACCTAGAACGGCCAAGTCCTTTTGCACGCGCGCCAGATGCGCGAAGTTTGAGCGAGGCTGGGACATATATTGTTCTACTCCTACGGCGCGCTCGCGCCCCCGGGCAGTTATATTAACCGAATGTTTTCGGCGCGCTGCCAAACCTCGCAACTGGATGGAAAAGACGCTTAATTATGGGGCATGGAGCCACTAGGCAGGGGCAACGTTTGTTGGGGGGGCAACTTTGGGGGCAACATTTCGCCTGGTGCGTTCTACTTCTATGTTGGGCGGGAGATTGATGACTTAGTTTGATAGTCCTCCTCGCAAAGTCTTCCGGATACTCAAGATCGGCGAACCTGCGCCCCGTTGGGCTAACGGGGGATTATGCTTCGATATTGGAATTCTTGCTTACGGCGACAGCCGCGGGGCCTATCGACACAGCTCCCGAAGGTATCGTATTTTTAGTCTTTGACGGGGTGCGAGACGAGAAGACTTACTGTGAGAACGGTAAGATAACCATGTACAGTTATATGACATCCAAAAATAAAACTTATGTTGGTGCTGAAACGTTTTGCCTTCGAAAAAGAACCACCGGTGACCTTCGAGCGTGTGCAGATCGACGCCAATGGAGCCCATACACCGTCATAAAGCCGACAGCAAGAGTCTTCGAGGTTGGCAGCGTCGCCGACATTCAAGCGGTTCGCCGGTTAGTCGGATGTGATCTACCCAGTGTGTATGCGAAACCTGTTGCATCAGCGAGTAAAAGCACCGAAGGCGAAAGACAACGCCGAGTTTCAGCGTCGTTAATCGTCGACCTATAAGCCATCGCGTCAGCCGCCTTATTGAATTCATTTTGTGATTTGTTTACCGTGCGAAGCTGACTACAGCCACCTCGGCAATTTACTCCGCTTCATCTGCAAACTCCTCATATCTATCTAGCACCTCATGCTTTAGATAGTCCAAAGTAGGATTTGCGGCCAATGCCTGCACCTTCTCATACGGCAAATAACTACACAGTTCTGACAATGGTCCCTGCGGAAAAATCGAAAACGCGGGTCGCATAAGTTCTTGAAACACCTTCTTGCGCCGTTCATCGGGCGCCACAATGTGTAGCCTCGTATGAAAGTTGGGCTGTAGCGCCAGCAGGTCCGCCATGCGCAAAATCCCGGAGTAGACGGATGTTGTGTGTTCGACTTCAAAGGCCCGCACTATGGTCTTCCTCTGTAGCCAAAGTACATCAATTTGTTCGACCGCCTTACGGGCTGCTTCGGAAAATTGCGAATGCGGAAGTGCTGTTAGCACTTCGTCGCTTTCCATCTCCGAGAGAACAGCTTCCCTGTCAGCCTTGGGTATCCAAACATCAAATCCCATCGCGATCCCAATGTCGGCGAGCAACGCTTGCATCTTATGAGAAGTGCGAACCTGCGGCGCAAGATTTACAGACCCTGCTGTTTCGCATGGTGTCGGAGGGAGCTCATCAAGCTGAGGAGTGCCGCTTTCTTCATCGACGGGAATCTGCACAGCCACTAGCTTTCCGGATCCATTCGTTATCCTTAGGCTGCGGTGTTTCTCCCACGCCTCGTTAGCGATATTGTCGGGAGTTAAATGGTAGGCCTGGTGACAAAGTAGCTCCTCCACTTTCTGACCGTCGGATTGCTGCAATCGCACGCCACTGCTGCGCAGGATTCCATTCCACCCGCCCGCCCCCGGCGTTACATTTTTTGTAAAGGATAGGGCCGCCCACACATCGGGACGCTTGATCGGAAGAAGTACGCCCTTCTTCAGCCAGGCAATAGGCTTAACGGGAAACTGCAGGGAATATTCGCTGATGATTTCGCTACCGGGCGGCGCCTCAGTCATTAGACCGGTGACCTCCAGTACGCCTACCCAACAGGACAGCCCCTTAAGGTAGCAAACAATTTTGTCGCCGGGCTTGATTTTGATGACCCAGGCCTCGCGGTTGGGGTGAAAACCTGCAATACTTTTTGAAGTATTTGAGAAACTCTCGAATGTGTCCACCGAGAAGATATCAACAAAGTATGTCATCGAGGTTGGGGCTGATGCTAAGCAGATCAAGCGGCTTACGCCGCTAGTTCAGCATATTTACTAATATGGACACGCAAGGAATCGTCAAGAACCTTTAAATCCGGCGAAAGCTTTGGATGGTGGCTACCGAGGGCATCGGTTCGTCGCACCCCTTGTGCGGAAGACTGTTGCGGGCGATCGCATCTCGATGCGTTCGCGGGAGTTAGATTATTAGCGGCAATTCATTCTTGGCGGCTTGCAGTGTGCATCAATCGAGCAGAGACAGCTATTGTGATCGAGAGCAAACTGCCGTAATCAATGACGGGCTGGAGCATAATGCATTCATCAAGGGTTGGGAAGGCGTGGTTCACGACGCCCCAATCGACAATGACGTTGCGGTAGTCGGAGAGCATGAACGCCATCAGCGTCCGCCTTAAGAATATGAACCCGATGTGGTTGCCTCTCGCCCTCAACAGGCCGCCTCAAAAAGCTTCGCTCCCGGTGGCGGACTACTAGGAGAGATTTTCTCGTGCTCCTGTCCCGGTCCAAGACATCATAATATGTCGCGGTGGGAACGAGTGCACGACATGTTCTACTTCGTCACTTCGAATTCAACCCCTTAAAGAGCGACGTTTCTATCCCTATGAAGAGACTCGCAAGTGCGTACTCCTTCTTATAAAGGCACTTTTATTGCCGATCTACGCGATCGCCGAGAAAACGTATCAAATGACGGGCGCTGCGCATTTGAGCAGCATCGGACTCACATGAGTTGCCATTTGCGGTCGATCCGCTAACACCTGTGTTCTTCACGTTCGCTGACAGTACGTTCATATCTCACTAGACGATCCACAGTTGCAGCGTGAGGCGCCGACAAGAGGAGGAACTTGTATGTCAACCTCGTCATCATCCCACTGCTTCGGATCGCAGGATAAATTTAATGCTTTTCTAACCACCAAATTCCATGCGAAAAGGCATGCGCTAACCAGTGCCTACATTCCGGCGCGTTTGATGCGCCTCGGTGCTCCGGCTTGCGCTTGGCAATTATTTTAAGGTCGGCGATGAAATGGCGCGGCTAGATGGCTTACGGGTCTATCTGTTCAAATGTCAGGCGCACTTGCCGGCGAATGCAGAACAATGCTTCGATTGCAAGGAAGCCGGAACGAATGTCGAACATCTCATTTGCCAAGATTCGGAACTGGTCAAGCCAGACAAGACGGTCAATCGTGGTTACGTCGCAATGCTGCTGACTGACTGAAAGAAGATTGTCTTATCAAGATCCGGTACGGCTAGACTAGATCAACTGGATCAGGAAAGTGCTGAACGCGTGTAACGACAACGCGTGCTTGTTAAACGCCTATCACGCGCGCATCCAGTACATAAAAGGCAAGATAGCGACCACTAATCCGTCATATCCGGACGACGACTCCGCCCAGGATGTCGACTAACGGGGAGGACCGCTGCCACGATGGCGCGTGCCAATTCCTGTTTCAAAACTAGATTAGATGGCTGATAGTATTTTCCTTTGTTGTGACCGGCGACGCGATTCACTCGGCGACCGCGTGGTTAGTGGTCCGGCCATCCATAGATCGGTGGTTAAGCGATTGCCCGTTTGCACGACTTTGTCGAATGTTCGCAGAAATATCCCGACGGCAAACCGCATGGCGTCCACAAGATCGTTGATGCGCAACCGACGTTGACGACCGGCGGCGAGCGCGTTGCGCCGCACCGGCACACACTGAATGCGGCTGCACGTAGATTGGCAGCACGAGTACTCGGATCGAAGACGAGTACGGCTGAGTCGTCGGCTCAACGCAGCGCTGGCCGACTGCCCAAACCGCCTGGGGAAAGTGCCAACGGGCGTTTAATGTCAGGATGTTGAGGCGCAGACGCCGTGTGCTAGCCCTATCGACTAGTCTCATACGCAGTCATAGCCTGCTTGCATGTCGAGCCTCGCGTTGGCTAATACCCCCGCCCCAACCCTCACCACCCGCCTGCAATCTGAAAAAACGCAACCGCCTGACTCAACTGCTGCCCCTGATCCTCCATCGACCGGGAAGCTGCCGCCGCCTCTTCAACCAGCGCCGCGTTCTGCTGCGTCACGTTGTCCATCTGCGTAATCGCAACATTCACCTGTTCGATCCCGCGACTCTGTTCCGACGAAGCCGCCGCGATCTCCGACATGATGTCAGTCACCCGGGCAACAGCCTGCGTCACCTCGCTCATCGTCTTCCCGGCTTCATTGGCGAGCGCCGAGCCGTCGCGAATCTTGTCCACAGAAGTCGCAATCAGATCCTTGATCTCCTTCGCTGCACTGGAAGACCGCTGCGCGAGGCTCCGCACCTCGCTCGCGACCACAGCGAACCCGCGTCCCTGTTCGCCCGCTCTCGCAGCCTCGACCGCTGCATTCAACGCCAGAATATTGGTCTGAAAAGCGATCCCTTCGATGATCCCGGTAATGTCCGCGATCTTCGTCGAGCTATCACTGATGTCGTGCATCGTATTGACCACCTGCCCGACAACTTCGCTCCCCTTGCGCGCCACCGACGAAGCATTGGACGCCAGTGCGCTGCCTTGCTGCGCGTTATCGGCGTTCTGCTTCACCGTGGAAGTCAGCTCTTCCATGCTGGCCGCCGTCTCCTGCAACGACGCGGCCTGCTGTTCGGTACGCTGGCTCAAATCCATATTGCCCGCCGCAATCTGACGCGCCGCGCCGGCGATACTCGTGCTGCTGTCGCGCACGCGTCCGACGATCGCGGTCAGCCGCTCGTTCATGTCACGCAGAGCGCCGAGCAGTTTGCCGGTTTCATCCGTTGCGTCGACTTCGATACGTGTACGCAAATCGCCCTCGGACACCGTTCGCGCGACATCGATCGCAACGCCCAGCGGCTTCGTCACCGCACGCGTGATCAGCAGGCACGCGCCGACGGCGAGTCCCAGCGCAAACAGGCACATCGCGATCAGCAGGTTGCGCTGGTTCTCATAGTGCGTCGTGTAGTCGCTGATTAGCTGTTCCTGGCGCATATGCGTGTACTCGGCATACGCGTTGGTCGCGCTGATCAGCGCGGCGAGCAGCGGCCGGCATTGCTCGTCCATCTTCACGACGGCCTCGTCACGTTTGTTGTTCAGCGCGAGATTGACGATGTCGGTCGCAACGGGACCATACGAGGCTTCGACGCGGTTGATATCGGCCACGAGACTGCGCGCTTTCTCCGAGGTATCGGTCGCCGTCGCAATCATGTCGTTGAGTTTCTTGAGATTGGTCTGCACGTCTTCGTGCGCGCGCAACACGTCGGCTTTTTCGAGGTCGAGATCCTGAGGTTTGGTCACGAGCACGAGATTGCGCGCGGCAATCGCGCGGCGATCGACCGCCGTGCGCACCTGCACGGCCATGTCGGCGCGCGCGTTGATCCCATGCACGAAGTTCGAAAAGCCTTCCGTCGAGTCGTTCAATGCCTTCAAAGACATGCAGGACACCACAACAACGATAAGCGACAACGTGCCGAATCCGGCAATAAGCTTGGTTTTGATAGTCAGATTCTTCAATGCCACGATGTTTCTCCAATAACGAAACGTGAATGCGTTCGCAATGGACTCTCAGGTCCGGGTATGGGAGCGTCTTGTGATCGCCTTCACGTGAAGGCAACCCTGCGCGGTCTATCCCGTTTTGCGCTGCCGACGCGTGCTCGACACCGGCACCGTGGCTCCAGATTTAAACAGGCATCCCATTGACGTGATATCGGAACGAGGACACCGTGACTTGAGATAGGTCGGGTAAATCTCTACCCAACTTTGTAAAAATAAGCTTGTGACTGGCATTTATTGCCGATTAAAGCGGGTGGGCCCGTGATAAAAACAACTAACCGAAGCCCTTATCAGCTTCCAAGCCTGGAATCCATGCGTGGTGACTCGCTTAAGCCTTAAGTGAGAAAGAACGTGGTCGCATCGATCGCGAAGACCGCCAACGTCCGCACGCTCAGCGCCGGCGAGCCTTGTCCGTCGCTCGATCCACGCACGAGGTAACGCTTCCATCCCCACGCGCCGACACGATATGGCTTTGGCTTGAGCGGTAAAAGGCCGCCATTTCGGGCAATTGAACCGGCGCAGCGCCTGCTACGCTACCGTTTCGCATGGCGCGCTGCTTTCAACGCGTCTTACTTCTTTCCGGCGCGTAGGTCAGCGCACGTTCGAGCGAAAAGGCAATGCTGACGCGCCGACCGAACATCGTGATTGGGATCAGTATCGCGCTAGCCGGCGCGATACTGGCCATCGCCGTCTGGGTACTGGCGCAGATGCGCGACGACGCAATGCGCCACGCCCAGGACGCCGTCTTCAACGTCTCGCTGCTGGTCGAGCGCGACATATCACGCAATCTCGAGATCTACGACCTGTCGCTGCGCGCGGTGATCGATGGTCTCAAGCAGCCGGGCGTGCGGGAACTGCCGCCCGCGATCCGTCAGATGGTCCTGTTCGACGGCTCCGCGAGCGCGAAGGACATGGGCTCGATCCTCGTCACCGATGAAGCCGGCAACATTCAATACGACTCGCAGTCGGTGCCGCCGCGACGTGTCAATCTGTCCGATCGCGATTACTTCAAGGTGCAGCGCGACTCGCCGAACGCCGGCCTTTACATCAGTCATCCGTTCACGCCGAAGGTCAGCGGCAAGGAAGTCAGCATCGCGTTGTCGCGGCGAATCACACGGCCGGACGGCAGCTTTGGCGGCGTGGTGGTCGGCACCATGCGCCTCACTTATTTCCGCCGCCTGTTCGCGGGCATGAATCTCGGCGCAAGCGGTTCGATGGCGCTGATGCTCGCCGACGGCACGCTGCTGATGCGGCGTCCTTACGATCCGAAGATTGTCGGTATGAGTCTGATAGGCACCCCCAACTTCTCGCGCTTCGTCCAGCAACCGAGCGGCGATTTCTTCGGGACGGCGGCAATCGACGGCATCGAGCGTTGGTACGCATTCCGTCACATCGACACGTATCCGCTGATTCTCGACGTCGCCCTTTCAACGCGCGATATCTATGTGAAATGGCGGCACCGCGCGTGGATCATTGGCTCGCTGATCGCGGCGCTCGATCTGTCGATCATCGCACTGGCCGTGCTGTTCTCGCAGCAGTTGCGCCGCCGTCTCGCGGCCGAGGACGAGCTGCGCATACTCGCGCGCACCGATGGATTGACGGGGCTGAACAACCGTCGCGCGTTCGAGGAGCATGTGGACGAGGAATGGCGTCGCGCGCTGCGCAACGCGTGGCCGCTGTCGACTCTGCTGATCGACGTCGACAGCTTCAAGGGTTTCAACGATCTGTACGGTCACTCGGCGGGCGATGAAGCGCTCAGCGCCGTGGCGCACTGCATCGGGCAGAACGTCCGGCGTCCGGGCGACACGGCGGCACGCTACGGCGGCGAAGAGTTCGCCGTGCTGTTGCCCGACACCGACGAAGCCGGCGCGGCGCTCATTGCCGAGCAGATTCGCGCGGCGGTTCAGGCGCTCCAGATTCGGCACGTAGCGAGCGCGCACCATATGCTGACCGTGAGCGTTGGAATGGCGACGATGCAAAGCGAAGCGTTTGCCACGAGTCGCGCGCTGATCAACGCTGCCGACCAGGCGCTCTACGACGCAAAGGACGGCGGCCGCAACCGCGCGCACGCCTACCGCGAGACGACTCAGGTGGAAACGGCGAGCACTGCCGGCGCGCCCGCCCGGAGAGTTTCGCCGCTGGCAGACGCCAAAGCGCGAATCAGGTAATAAACCCGGAAACAGCGCGCGACCGTCGGAACTGTGGCGTGGTGGCGAGAGACCGGCGAGTCGCGCGACTTGCGCGCCTCGCGCCAACGGCCACGCACTTGCCGAAACCCTCAGGCGACCTGACCACCGGATGTCCGCAGCCACACGCTGCACCTGGCCGCTGTCGCAATTGCCTTGCAGTCCTGAAAGATTGCTTCGGCGCCATCCGTAGACGCATTCTGATCCGCGATCCGCGCGGACGAAAAAAAACCGCTCACACCAGCAGGCGTGAGCGGAAAGTCGGAGAGTTACAACAACATCGCGTCTGCGCTTCATGGGACTAAACGCAGCCCAGGAAGTCTAGAAGACAGACGCATCGCGCCTACATCAGACAAATCCCAAACGCCTGCCTGAACAGCGACGTCAGATGTTTCGACCGCACGCTGCTGAATATTGGCGCCGAACGCAGCGCTTCGCTTACAACATCCTGTCCCGCTTATGCCTGCCATATAACGCTTCAGGTCTTGTCGATCGCCGCCGTAAAGGAGGGGGAAGTCGCCGCGTATTTGAAGCATCGGGAATCTTTCGCGATGGCGCGGCAATACAGAGCAATCCGCCGAGACTTGTGAAGGATGATGACATGAAGTGGTTCGACCGCATGACCGTATTCAGGAAACTGCTGCTGGCTTTTGCCGTTGTAATTGGATTCTGCGTTGTAATCGGCGGGACGTCGTTAAGCACGCTGTCGTCGCTGCACGGGATTACCGAGGCGATCGCCGACAAACACATGAACGGCCTCTACTGGATGGAAGAGGCGAACCGCCACAAGATCGATTCCGATCTGGCCGCCGCGAATCTCGGCTATGCCGCCGACGACGCCGCCCGTCAGAAATTGAAGGACGGCATTGTCGCGTCGCTCAAGGACATGCACAGCGCGTATGACCGATACCGCTTGACCGCCCAGGCCGGCAAAGGGCAGGACATGTTCGAGGAGGTGATGAACAAGTCGGCGGCGTGGGAAAGCATCGTGCATCAGCAGATCGGCGTCGAGCCGATCCCGGCCGGCGTGGACAACAACGAACTGGTGCGCCGCGCGATAGCGGCGAGCGAGGCGTTGCGCGACCGTATCACCGCGTTGATCGACTACCGCCGCCAGCAAGCCAACGAAGCGCAGCAGCAGGCCACCAACGACTACCGGCACATGCGTGTTGCGATGATCGTGCTGGTGCTCGGCGCGATCGTCGCCGGCATGCTGCTCGCCACGATGATCGCCCGCCGTCTGGCGCGGCAGCTCGGCGGCGAGCCGGGTTACGCGATGGACATCGCGAACCGTATTGCCGGCGGTGACCTGAGCGTGCGTGTCGACACCCGCGCCGGCGACAGCGACAGCATGCTGTTCGCACTGCGCAACATGCGTGACCGGCTGGCGACCATCGTATCGGGTATCAGCGAGTCGAGCGAATCGATCCTGATGGCGTCGAGCGAAATCGCACAGGGCAACACCGATCTGTCGCAACGCACCGAAGAGCAGGCCGCGGCGTTGCAGGAAACGGCTTCCAGCATGCAGCAGCTGACGTCGACGGTGAAGATGAATGCGGAAAACGCGCAGCAGGCCGGTGGCGTGGCGCACGGCGCGTCGGAAGTGGCGGTGCGTGGCAGCCATCTCGTCGGCGACGTGGTGGAAACGATGCGCGAACTGGCGGCCGGCTCGAAGCGGATGACGGACATCATCGCGGTGATCGAAGGCATTGCGTTCCAGACCAACATTCTCGCGTTGAACGCGGCCGTGGAAGCCGCGCGCGCCGGTGAACAGGGGCGCGGTTTCGCCGTCGTGGCGGGCGAAGTCCGCTCGCTCGCGCAACGCAGCGCAGTGTCGGCCAAGGAGATCAAGGAACTGATCGAAAGCTCGACCTCGCGCGTGGGCAGCGGTGCGGAACTCGCCGAGCGCGCCGGTCAGACCATGGCCGAAGTCACGCAGGCAGTAAAGCGCGTGACGGACATCATGGGCGAGATTTCGTCGGCGTCGCAGGAACAGAGCACCGGCATCGAGGAAGTCAATCGTGCAGTTGCGCAGATGGACGACGTGACCCAGCAGAACGCCGCGCTCGTCGAGCAGGCAGCTGCGGCGGCCTCGTCGATGGCGGATCAGGCCAGGCAGCTGCAGTCGGCCGTCACGGTGTTTTCGCTGGAAGCGCGTCACGGCTGAGCGCGACTCGCAACGCCGCGCGCGCAAACAAGCGTGCGCGGCGGGCATTGATGTGCGCGCCGATCGACTGCGCGCGGCGTGGAGCGCAGTGCGCGCTTGCCAGGCCTGGTGGCACTCCGTACACTCGCGCCTGATCCCCGGGGCGCCCCTCTTTGCGCGCCGTCCGTCACTACGCCAAACAGAGGAGAACCCCCGCCATGGCCGATTCCTACTTTCCCCGCTGGCGCGCCCAGCCGACTGCCGCCGAAGGCCGCATCGTCGGCACCGACGAGCGGCTCGCGTGGCCGCAGATGTTCGCCATGGGCATCCAGCACGTCGTCGCCATGTTCGGCTCGACCGTGCTTGCGCCTTTGCTGATGGGATTCGATCCGAACCTGTGCATCTTCATGTCGGGCATCGGCACGTTGCTGTTCTTCGTGCTGGTCGGCGGCCGCGTGCCGAGTTATCTGGGCTCGAGCTTCGCGTTTATCGGCCTCGTGATTGCTGTCACCGGATACGGCGGCCACGGTCCGAACCTGAACATTCCGGTCGCGCTCGGCGGCATCATCGCATGCGGCGTGGTGTACGCGATCATCGGTCTGATCGTCTCGGCCGTCGGCACGCGCTGGATCGAAACGCTGATGCCGCCAGTGGTGACGGGCGCGATCGTCTGCGTGATTGGACTGAATCTCGCGCCGATCGCGGTGCACGGCGTGAGCGGCAGCAACTTCGATTCGTGGATGGCGTTGGTCACCGTGCTGTGTGTCGGCGCGGTGGCGGTGTTTGCGCGCGGCATGCTGCAGCGTCTGCTGATTCTGGTCGGCCTGCTCATGGCTTACGTGATCTACGCGATCGTGACGAACGGCATGGGGATGGGCAAGCCGATCGACTTCGCGATCGTTGCGAACGCCGCGTGGTTTGGTATGCCGCACTTCACGGCGCCCGCTTTCAGCATGCAGGCCATGACGCTGCTCGCCCCGATCGCGGTGATTCTCGTCGCTGAAAACCTTGGACATATTAAGGCAGTGAGCGCCATGACCGGGCAGAACCTGGACCGTTACGTGGGCCGCGCGTTTCTCGGCGACGGCCTTGCCACGATCGTGTCCGGATTCGCGGGCGGCACGGGTGTCACGACTTACGCTGAAAATATTGGCGTCATGGCCGTGACGAAAATCTACTCGACGCTCGTGTTCGTGATCGCCGCCGTGATTGCGCTCGTGCTCGGTTTCTCGCCGAAGTTCGGCGCGGTCATTCAGACCATTCCGGGACCGGTGCTGGGCGGCGTGTCGATCGTCGTATTCGGGTTGATCGCGGTGACGGGCGCGCGCATCTGGGTCGTCAACAAGGTGGACTTCTCGGATAACCGCAATCTGATCGTCGCGGCCGTGACACTCGTGCTCGGCGCGGGAGATTTCTCGTTGAAGCTCGGTGGCTTCGGGCTGGGCGGCATCGGCACCGCAACCTTCGGCGCGATCATTCTGTATGCGCTGCTGCGCAGAAAGCCGTCCGCTGGACCGGTGGCTTGATTCTTTCCAGATGAGCGGAGTCGGGCGTCGAGCAGCGTCATGCTGCTCAACGCTCAACGCTCAACGCTCAACGCTCAACTCGCCCCTCAGCGCTTTCGCACCGTCAGCGCGGTCTCCGACAGATCCACCTCGCGCATCAGCTTGTTCAACGTTTCGTCATTGATCTGATGACGCGTGCGCATGGCCAGCAGCGTCTGGCGCTCGGCCCGCATCGCGGCCAGCTTCATTCGGAATTCGAGCGCATCGGCGCGGCGCGCCAGTTCGCGTGATTCTTTCACGTCGTCGAGTGCCGCGAGGCGACGCCGATAAAGATCCATGACGCGAGCGGTGACATCCGCCGCGTAGGCCGCTTCGGCCTCCTCCCTATCCTGACCCTCCGCATCGTGCATCTGGTCGATGGCACGAATTGCCGCTTGCGCCGCCAGTGTCCGCGCGAGCGCTTCCTCGGCTGCATGCGGGTCCTTGCCGCGTCGCCAGCCGCGCAGCAGCAGTGGCAACGCGATCACCGCGACCAGCAACGACACGAGAATCACGCCCGACGCGATGAATACCGCGAGGTCGCGCCCTGGCAACGGCGCGCCGTCCGACAACACCTCGGGCAGTGACAACACACCGGCAAGCGTTACCGCGCCTCGCACACCGGCCACGGTCGTCAATGCCACCGTGCGCAGACCCGGCACTGCGTTCGCGACACCTTGCTTCGCCGCGCCACGGCTCGCGAACCAGCGCAGCAGCCACACCCACACGAAGCGCAGCGCGTAAAGCGCGAGCGCGACGGCGGCCACGTACCCAATCAGCTTCCACACCTGTGCGTTGCTGGTCTCATGCGCGTCGAGCAACGCACGGCCAATGATGTGCGGAAACTGCAGCCCCAGCAGGATGAACACCATCCCGTTGAAGACGAACTCGATCATCGTCCACGTGCTGCTTGCGCGCACCCGCGACGACGCCGGTCCCGCGTGCGTGATTTTCGTGTGGTTCATCATCATGCCGGCGGCAACGGCGGAGAGAATGCCCGACAACTCAAAGCGTTCGGCGATCAGATACGCGGCAAAGGGAATCAGCAAAGTCATCACGACGCCCGGAGCGGGGTCGCCTTCTTCGTCGAGACTCAGAAAGCGCGACGACACGAAGCCGAACAGCCAGCTCACCGCCGCGCCCACTGCAAGACCGCCCGCGGCAATGACCACGAAGCTGATCGACGCCTCGCGCAGCGAAAACACGCCGGTTAGCGCTGCCGCAATCGCGAATTTCAGCGCGACGAGGCCGGACGCGTCGTTCATCAGCGCTTCGCCTTCCAGAATGTGCATTAGCCGGCCGGGAATGCGGCCTTTGCCGGCAATGCCGCTGAGCGCCACGGCATCGGTCGGCGACAGCACGGCGGCGAGTGCAAACGCGACCGGCAGCGACATGGACGGCACGAGCGCATGCACGAAGTAGCCGACGGCCAGCACGGTCATGAAGACGAGGCCGAGCGCGAGCATCAGGATCGAGCGGCGCGCCATGAAAAATTCGCGCTTGGGAATGCGCCATCCGTCCGCGAAGAGCAGCGGTGGAATGAACAGCAGCATGAATAGATCGGGGTCGAACGTGACATGCAGCCCGAGCCGCGGCCATGCCAGCAGCGCGCCAATCACAATCTGCACGAGCGGCAATGGCGGCGTAACCGGCAACACGCGCGTCACGACGCCGGAGGCCGCGACGGCCAGCAAAAGAATCAATACGGTAAAGACAATTTCCATCGGGCTATTTGGCGGGATATAACGAATGATTCCTGGATGATCCCCGGCAAGCGGTTGCATGGCGCTTGCCGCGAGTCGCCCAGCCTTTCAGGTCGGAAGGCCGAAGTGTAGCCCGGCGAGGCTTCACGCATTGATGAAGGCGGCAACACGCACACTGCGCGGTAGGGCGCAGCATCGGCTTCGCCCGCTGGACACGACGCACCTTAACGGTGCGCTGCGCCCAGCGGCGGCGCAGCAACGCTTTCGTCGGTGCAATCCTCCATGCAAAATTCCATCGAATGTGCGCCACCGTGCGCATGGAGCTTGCTTTAGTCATATCGATGACGCACATTTGAGACGGTGCCGAGGTTGTTCGCTTTCGCGTTCGGACCGGCCCGACTCTCGCGTGAGAGGATTGCATGACGATTGCGCAACAGGAAAGGACGGCCATCGCGCCGCCAAAAGGTTTCGATGTCGAGATGACATCGGGGCTCGAACGGTTTTCGGTGCACCACGGCGAGCTGACGCTCACCAGTGTATTTCAGCCCATCTTCAGCCTCTCGCATATGCGGGCGGTTGGCTACGAAGGATTGCTGCGCGCGCACGACGCGCTCGACCGTCCCGTCTCGCCGATCGACGTCTTCGGCGCAGCCGCGCGTGTCGGCGACGTGCTGCAGGTGGACCGGCTCGCGCAGACGTTGCATCTGGAAAACTTCAAGGTGCTCGGCGCCGAGCGCGAGTGGCTGTTTCTGAACGTCCATCCGGGCGCGCTCACCGACCCGTATCTGTCGGCCGCACTGCTGGCCAATCTCAAGCGGCTCGATTTGTCGCCGCGCCGCATCGTGCTCGAAGTGCTCGAACAGCGCGCCGAAGATCTCGAACGTCTCGCGGATGCCGTGCGCCAGTTCCGCGAGCGCGGCTTCCTGATCGCGCTCGACGATTTCGGCGCGGGCCATTCGAACGTCGAACGGATCTGGCAGTTGAACCCGGATATCGTGAAGCTCGACCGCATCATGCTCTCGCACGCCGCGCATCGCCCCGACATGGCGACGATTCTGCCGGGCCTCGTCGCGCTGCTGCACGAAGCGGGCAAACTCGTGCTGATCGAAGGCGTCGAGACCGAGCACGAAGCGCAGATGGCGCTCAGTTGCAACGCGGACTTCGTGCAAGGCTTTTTCTTCGGCCGGCCGAATCCGGGTGCAGCCGATGCAACACACGCTGCGGCCTGCATCAGCGAGCTCACCGAGCGCTACCGCGACCAGGCCGAAGCGCGCGAGCGCCGCAATGTGAGCCGTCTTGCGCCGTATCTGCGCGCATTCGAGCGCGCCGCCGAACGCCTCGCCGCCGGCGAGCCGCTCGAAGAGGTCTGCTGGAATTTTCTCGCGCTCGACCATGCCGCGCGCTGCTTTCTGCTGGACGCCAAAGGCAGGCAGGCGGGCCGCAACGTCGTGCTGCGCGCCGATCGGGCGGCGCACGAAACGCGCTTTTTGCCGCTTGCCGACGCGCAAGGCGCGAACTGGCTGCGTCGTCCGTATTTTCGCGACGCAATCAATGCGCCGGAGCGCGTGCATGTAACGCGCCCGTATCTGTCGATCAACGAAGCGCTGCCGTGCGTGACGCTTTCGGTGGCAACGCGCGTCGGCGAGCAGACATGCGTGCTGTGCGGCGATATCGACTGGGTCGACGAATAAAAGCAGCGCGCGGCGGATCTGCG
Source organism: Paraburkholderia sp. PREW-6R (assembly GCF_039621805.1). NCBI lineage: Bacteria > Pseudomonadati > Pseudomonadota > Betaproteobacteria > Burkholderiales > Burkholderiaceae > Paraburkholderia > Paraburkholderia sp. PREW-6R. The sequence goes on from NZ_CP155073.1 coordinate 224,916, forward strand.
ATGATGTCGTTTTAACGACTGCACGCGCCGCCATGTCTGTTCTACTCGAAGTCATTGCCACCACCGTTGCCGATGCGCGCACTGCCGCCCAGGCCGGCGCGAATCGTCTCGAACTCGTCACCGCGATGGGTGAGGGCGGCCTCACGCCGAGCGTCGGGTTGATCGAAACAGTGGTTGCGGCGGTGGACATTCCAGTGAACCTGATCGTGCGACCGCACAGCCGTTCTTTCGTATACGACGCCGACGACTACAACGTGATGCTGCGCGACGTGCGCGCCGCGAAGCGCGCGGGCGCGAACGGCGTCGTGGTCGGCATGCTGACCGGCGATGGCCGGATCGACCGCGAAGGACTGGGACGCGTGATCGAAGCCGCCGATGGCCTCGCGATCACTTTCCACCGCGCATTCGACGAAGCGCGCGATCTGCGCGAGGCGCTCGACGTGCTGCTCGGCCTCGATGCGATCACGAGTGTGCTGACGTCGGGCGGCAAGCCCTCCGTGCTGGAGGCACGAGACATGATCGGTGCGCTGGTGCGGCAGGCATCGGGGTCGAATTGCACGGTGCTGGCAGGCGCGGGTCTGACGGTCGACGCAGTCGCCGGATTCGTGCACGACACGCGGGTGCAGGCGGTGCATTTCGGTTCCGGTGTGCGCGTGGGCGGCAATGGTCTTGCGCCCGTCGATCCCGCTCAGGTTGCGCAAGTCAGGGCGTTGCTCGACGCGGCATGACATTGCATCGCGCGAAGCAACGACGGCCATGGAAAAAGCCGCTTCGGGCTGATACCCGTAGCGGCTTGTCTATGTCCAGCAACGAATCGCTTACTTCGCCACGACCACCGGAATCCCGCGCAACTGCCCGGCGCCTTTGATTTCTTCCAGCGACTGCCGCACCGACGCGCTCGTCGCCGCTTCGATCTGCAAACGTGCGGCCAGATCGCGCTCGCCGCGTTTCACGCCCGCGAGGTTCGCGAGCTTCACGTGACCATATCCGCGCACGCGTGCATGCAGGTCGGCGAGCTTCGCGACGTCTTCGAGATTGTCTGCATCGAGCTTGGCAAACGCGCGCTGCAACGTGGCTTCGTAATCGCTTGCGAGATCACGCTCCATTCTGCGTTCGAGCGTGCGGCCGAACGGATCGAGCATCGTACCGCGCAGACTGCGGAATTTCGCCAGCGTACCGAGCACCGGCCACATCCATTGGCCGAAGGTTTTCTTCGTCGGATTGACGCCGGGCTGCGCACGCGTGAGCGTCGGCGGCGCGAGGTTGAACCTGATCCCGAAGTCCTTGCCCGCTACGCCTTCGAATTGCGCTTCCAGCGCTGCGCGGAATGCCGTATCCGTGTGCAGGCGCGCCACTTCGTATTCGTCCTTGACCGCAAGCAGGCGGTAGAACGTGGTGGCGACCGCGCGCGTCAGACGCTCGCTGTGCGCGTCGACCGAAGTCTCGGCGCGACGCGCTGCATCCACCAGCGCGCGATAACGCTTCACGTAGGCGGCACCGCCGTAAGTCTGCAGACGGCCTTCGCGATGCGCGATCAGTTCGTCGAGCGTATCGACGCGGACTTCCTGCTTTGCCAGATGGCGGGCCTGATACAGCGCTTCGAGCGCGGCCGGATCGTCAGCGGCAAGACGGCCGATCGAAAAAGCCAGCTGGTTCATCTGCACGGCCACGTTGTTCAGTTCGATCGCGCGCATCATCGCGGCGAACGAGACCGGCACCAGACCCAACTGCCACGCGTAACCCAGCATCAGGATGTTCGCGCCGATCGTGTCGCCGAGGAAACGCTGCGCGAGCGATTGCGCGTCGCACGCCGACATGCGGTCCGCGCCGGCGGCGTGACGCATCTTGTCGATCAGCGCGTCGGCGTGCAGCGTTGCATCCGGATTCGTCACGAACGTGGCGTTCGGAATGGCATGCGTGTTCACGACGATGCGTGTGCGGCCATGACGCACTGTTTGCAGCGCGTCGGCGCTTGCCCCGACCACCATGTCGCAGGCGAGCAGCACGTCGGCCTGCTGGGTGTCGATACGCACCTGGTTGAGCCATTCGTCGCGCGCGGCGAAGCGAACGAACGAGAGCACCGAGCCGCCTTTTTGTGCGAAGCCCATGAAGTCGAGCACGGACGCGCTTTTGCCCTCCAGGTGCGCGGCCATGCTGATCAGCGCGCCGACCGTCACGACACCCGTGCCGCCGACGCCCGTCACCAGGATGTCGTACGGCGCCGCATCGAGATGCGTGGCGGGAATGGGTAGCGCGTCGACACGCGCGGCGAGCGCGGCCGGATCGAACGCCGCGCCAGCGGCTTTCTTCAGCTTGCCGCCTTCCACGGTCACGAAGCTCGGGCAGAAACCGTTCACGCACGAATAGTCTTTGTTGCATGACGACTGGTCGATCCGGCGCTTACGGCCCAAAGCGGTCTCGACTGGTTCCACCGAAAGGCAGTTCGATTGCACGCCGCAATCGCCGCAGCCTTCGCAGACTTCCTCGTTGATGAACAGACGCTTGTCCGGATCGGGAAACTCGCCTTTTTTCCGCCGCCGACGTTTTTCCGCCGCGCACGTCTGGTCATAGATCAGAACCGTCACGCCGTTGGTGTCGCGCAGTTCGCGCTGCACGGCGTCCATTTCGCTGCGATGGTGGAAGGTGGTGCCGTTCGGGAACAGACCGTGGTGCCCGTCGTACTTTTCCGGCTCGTCGCTGACCACGACGAAGCGCGACACGCCTTCGGCTTCCACCTGGCGCGCGATCTGCGGCACGGAAATGCTGCCGTCGACCGGCTGGCCGCCCGTCATCGCGACGGCGTCGTTATAGAGAATCTTGTACGTGATGGTGGCCTTCGCGGCCACGGCCTGGCGGATCGCGAGAATGCCCGAGTGAAAGTACGTGCCGTCGCCGAGATTCTGGAAGACGTGCCGCGTTTTCGTGAACATGGAATGCGACGCCCAGTCCACGCCTTCACCGCCCATCTGGATCAGACCGGTGGTGTCGCGCTCCATCCACGACGCCATGAAGTGACAGCCGATGCCCGCATGCGCGATCGAGCCGTCCGGCACTTTCGTCGACGTATTGTGCGGGCAGCCCGAGCAGAAATACGGCGTGCGCTTCACGCTGTCCGCCGCGTTCGACAGAATTTGCGGCGCGACCAGATCGACCACGCGCTCGCGGCGATCCAGCGCGGGCTTGTGTTTTGCAAGCCAGCTCGCAAACACCGGCAGAATCCGCGAAGGCCGCAGCTCGCCGAGCGACGAGAGCAGCATCGTGCCGTCTTCCGCGTTCTTGCCGACCACGATCGGCCGCGCGCCCTGCGTGCGGTTGTACAGATAGTCCTTGATCTGCTGCTCGATGACCGGGCCTTTCTCCTCGATCACCAGCACTTCGGACAGGCCCGACACGAACGCGTCGATCCGCGTCATTTCGAGCGGGAACGACAGCCCGACTTTATAGATCCGCACGCCGGCCGCTTCGAGATCGGCAACCGTGAGGTCGAGACGGCGCAGCGTTTCCATCAGGTCCAGATGCGCTTTGCCGCACGTGACGATGCCCACGTTTGCGTGTGGGCTTGGCGCAATCCATTTGTCGATGCTGTTCACGCGCGAGAAGTGGCGCACCGCGTCGAGCTTGGCGTGCATCCGCGATTCGATCGTGAGGCTCGGCAGATCGGGCCAGCGATTGTGCAGGCCGCCCGCGGGCGCTTCGAAATCCTGCGGGACATGCCACTCGGTTTGCAGCGCGTCGAGGTCGACGGTCGAACCGGATTCGACCGTTTCCGAGATCGCCTTGAAGCCGACCCATGCGCCCGAAAAGCGCGACAGCGCCCAGCCGTACAGGCCAAACTCCAGCATGTCCGCGATATTCGACGGATTCACGACCGGCATGTGCCACGCCATCATCGCGAAGTCGCTCTGATGCGGCATCGACGACGACACGCAGCCGTGGTCGTCGCCTGCCACCACCAGCACGCCACCATGCGGCGACGAACCATACGCGTTGCCGTGCTTCAGCGCGTCGCCCGCGCGGTCCACGCCGGGGCCTTTGCCGTACCACATCGCGAATACGCCTTCGACCGTGCGCTCCGGGTCCGACTCGACGCGCTGCGTGCCGAGCACGGCAGTACCGCCGAGTTCCTCGTTGATGGCCGGCAGGAAGCGGATATCGCTCGCGCTGAGCAGTTTCTTCGCTTTCCACAGTTGCTGGTCGACCATCCCGAGCGGCGAACCCCGGTAGCCGCTGATGAAGCCGGCGGTATTCATGCCGTGCGCCTTGTCCAGCGCGCGCTGCATCAGCGCGAGGCGAACCAGCGCCTGGGTGCCGGTCAGAAAGATGCGGCCGCGCGTGGCGGTGAGGTTATCGGACAGCTTGTAGTCGGACAGAGCGGGCGTGCCGTCGATGGGCAGGCGAGCGGTCATGGGCGAGTCTCCAGTTTTTTGCATCCGCGCGCCGTGGTGGGGACCGTCAAGCGTGACGCAGCGAAAGAGACTCTATTTTTTAGCGCCGATTGGAGTGGTTTTTTTCTACTTTAATCAGCCGGTGACGAATCAGCGCGAAGACCGGCGCGTTTTAATGAAGTTTTGAGATGGAACTGCCACGCGGCGCCGAGGTGCGGGTAAGCCCTGGTGCGGGCTCCGCCGGCTTTTTCGCGCAGCCAGTCCTGACGTACACGTGCTTCGCGCGTCGCCCGGGCAACGCGCAAGCGGCTAGGCGGCCGCTTTTGCAGTTGCGGCGGAGTCCGAGCCGGCGTCGAGCGGAACGATCTCGTCGAAGTGCGAGTAGTCGATATGGCTCATCCCATCGCGCTCGGTCATGATGTCGACGAATCGGTACTGCCAGAAAATCTGGTCGCACGTCCACATGTGGCGCGCCTGCATGGTTTGGGAAGTCGATTCGTCGACGCCTTCGAGTGTGAGCAGCAGTGTCGTGTCGCGGCCTCTCAGCGTCTCGGTGGTTTCGCCGAAGAGCGGGCTGCTTTCGTCGATCACATGCATGAGTACCCAGCCGAGTTTGAAGACGGGGTGCTGGTCGCGCACGAGCGCCAGGTCGTAGAGCTTGCGCAGCGTATAGCCTTCGACCGTCGTCTCGACACGCATGATGCGCAGCTTGGCTCGCGCCTCCGCAATCACGTTCTGGCGCGCATTGGCGGCGCGTACCATCAGCGTCATCCGGCCTTCGAGCGGCCGCACCACCGCGAAGCGGGCGAACACGATCTTCGCGTGCGGGCGCGAGAAGCGCGCGAAGATCAGTCCGGTCGCCAACGCGATGCTCGACATGCCGACGAAAATTTCCAGCGTGGCGATCCAGTGCGCGTAAACGGTTTGCGGGTGCATGTCGCCGTAGCCGACAGTGGCGAGCGTTTCCACGCTAAAGAAAAACGCACCGCCGAAGCCGGCCGGGAACTGGTTCGCGATCGGCGATTGACCGGCCATGTAAAGCGCGGCAAACGCGGTGTTGAGCAGCAGGAACAGCACGGCGAGCGAGACGAAAAACATCGGCCAGCGTACGACCAGTGCGCGGTGATAGAGGTCTTGCCAGAGCGGCGTCGGCATTCCGTGCGAAATGATGACGCGGTCGTCCAGACGCAACTCGCGGCTGCCTCGTGCACGGCGCGGCGCGCTACGTGTGTCCGCGTCTTCGATGTCTGAAAAGCGCTCTGACGGTTCAGTGGCCATCGCATGCTCGCGAAGATGAGGACGCGCAAAGCGTAGCACGGCGCGCCGCCGGAAGATCACAGCGTGCCGGGTAGAACGGGTGTGAAGCGGTGTCGTGCCGCTACTTATGGAAACGCGCGCGGCTTTGGAATGCCCGCGCCGTGCTCGATGTCGTCGACGGCCTGCTGATGAGCGGCGGCGATCGCTTCGGCTTCATCGCCATAACCCATATCGCCGCCGATGGGCGTCCACGGTTTGACGGCTTTCTCGCGGTGGCGGATTTCGTATTCCGCGTCCCAGCGCGCGCCATGGCGTTCGATTGGACGGACGTGAATGGAGTACACGCCGTAGAGGAAGAGCTGTTCAGCCATGATCGCCTCCAGCCGGTTGATTCAGGGTTGGCGCAACGTCGCCGTGATGAACGGTGCAAGCGCTGCGCCCGGTCTGTCTACAGTTCGATTTCCCCGAGGATGCGGTGAGCGAGCGCCTTGGCTTCCTCCAGCGCTTCTTCTGGCGTCGACGACGTGGCTTCGACTTCGTAGAGCGTGGTTTCCGGTTCGGCGCTTGTATCGCCTTCGTCGCGTGAGAGCGAGACCACACCTTGCCACGTGTCGGCCTTTACCTCTCTGATCGAGGCAGTGGCCGTATAGAGCCCTTTGGTGTAGGTGATGTCCTCCATGGTGCCGCTCCTTGATCCAAAGGTTTCAGTTTTTTCATCGTAGCACGATGATGCTTTGCGGTACTCGACGGGCGGCGCGCCGTCTCTGGTGAGAATGCGCGCCGCACGAGGCAGCAGCATTACAACAGCGCGACGACTTCATCGAGCGACGGCGCGTGCGCGCCGGCATGCCGGCAGGCGGCTGCGCCCGCCGCCAGAGCGAACTGCAGATGTTCGGACCACGCGCGTTGCGGCGCTGTCATCAGGCTGAACAGCAGACCGCCAATCGACGCGTCGCCGGCGCCGACCGTATCCACCACTTCCACGCGCGGCGGACGCGCTTCGGTGATCGTCGCGCCGTCGATCAGCGTGGCCGTTTCCGGCCCGCGCGTGACCATGACGGTGGCCGCCGGGTTCAGCGCACGCAATCGGGCGAGGGCGGCTGCTTCGTCGTCGGTCTTGAAGATCAGGCGCAGGTCTTCGTCGGATACCTTGATCAGATCGGCGAGCGCGGCCATCTTGCGCAGCGTCGGCTCGTAGCCGTGTTCCATCAGGTTGCGGTAGTTCGGATCGAAGCTGATTTTCACGCCTTGCGCGCGCAGGTCGGCGGCGAGCGTGGCGAGGGTATCGCCGAGCGGCTGCCGCACGAGGCTGATGCAGCCGAAGTGCGCCCACTTCACGTGGCTCGTCCAGCCGTCCGGCAAGCGGGACGGATCGAACGCGAGATCGGCGCTGTTCTCGCCCATGAAGAAGTACGCGGGCGGATGCGTCTGGTGGACGATCGCCAGCAGCGGCGCACGCTCCACGCGCTGCATGAAGCGCATGTCGAGCCCGGCGGCGACGCTCGCGTTCCACAGTTCGTCGGAGAAATTATCCACGCCGAGCGAACCCGCGCAGGCGGTCGGCAAACCCAGCCGCGCGACGCAGCGCGCGACGTTCCAGCCCGCGCCGCCTGGCCGCGAGAGCCACTGCGACGCGCCGGTGCGCACGAGATCGGTGAGGATGTCCCCAGCCGAGACGAATTGAGGAAACCCGTTGTTCGTGTTCAGGTGGCTCATTGTGCGTGCTCCGCGGAATCAGACTCGGCGGCCGTGCCGTCGGACAGCGCATGCGCGAGGACTTCGTAGCACGCGCCCATGGTGTGATAGTCGGTTTTGCCGGCCGGGCTTTTTTCGTCGCTGTATTTGCGGTTGTCGCACGTGAGTATGCGATACCACGCGCCGTATTTGTGATCGACGAAGTGCGCCCAGCTATAGCGCCAGATCTCGTCGTACCAGTCCCAGAAGCGTTCGTTGCCGGTGCGCTTGCCGAGCAGCGCAGCCGCTGCGAAGGTTTCCGCCTGCACCCAGAAATATTTGTCGTGATCGCACACCGTGCCGTCCGGCCCGAAGCCGTAATACAGGCCGCCGTGATCTTCGTCCCATGCGTGCGTCATGGCGGCGTCGAATAGCTCGATCGCGCGCGGCAGCAGCCACGGCAGCGGACGGAAGCGTTCGAGAATCAGCAGCAGCTTCGCCCATTCTGTCTGGTGCCCCGGCTGGAAACCCCACGGCCGGAAAATGTTCGAACTGTCTTCTTCGTTGTAATGCCAGTCGACCGACCAGTCCGCGTGAAAATGCTCCCACACGAGCCCTTGCGACAACTTGGCCTGGCGCAGCGTGATGTTCGACGCCACCCGCTCGGCGCGATCCAGATACACCAGATGACCGGTCGCCTCGTGCGCGGCGAGGAGCGCCTCGGTGGTGTGCATGTTCGCGTTCTGTCCGCGATACGAGCTGACGTGCCATTCCGGCGACGCTTCGTCCGCGTACAGACCGGCGGCGGCATCCCAGAAGCGGTGTTCCATCAACTCGAAAGTGGCGGCGATCATCGGCTTTGCTTCTTCGATGCCGGCCATCGCCGCATGCGCATACGCGAGCAGCACGAACGCAAGACCGTAGCAATGACGCGTGGCGTCGATGACGCGCTTGCGGCCGTCGCGCCATTCGAGTTCCCAGTCGTAGCCTTCCTTTTGCGCGTCCCAGTGCACCTCGCGCAGAAAGCGCAACCCGTGGCGCGCGTATTCGAGATGCTGCGGGTCGCCGAACTCACGGTACGCCATCGCGTAGTTGAACACGTAGCGGCAACTGCTGACCAGGTGCCGCGTGGTCGCGTCGTACACCGAGCCGTCGTCGCGGAAGAAGTGGAAGAACCCGCCGCTCGGATCGAGCACGTTCGGCGCGTAAAAGCGCAGCGTGTGCTGAATGTGCGAGAGCAGGAAATCCCGGCTGCGATAGCTTTCGACAGCCGGCACGGCGGAGCTGTTGGCGGAGTGAAGCGAATCGGATGGCGTCATGGCGTTTTCACCAGAGTACTGGCACGGGCAATGAGATGGACGGGCAGGCGCACCTCGAGTTCGGCGGGTGCGTCTTCCAGCAGGAGTTCGACGCCGCGCCGGCCAAGCGCTTCCTTGTCGACGCAGATGGTCGATAGCGGCGGCGTGGCATGCGCGGCGGCGGGAATGTCGTCGAAGCCGATGATGGCGATGTCCTCGGGCACGCGCAGTCCGCGCGCGAGGCACGCGCGCAGCGCGGCGAGCGCGGCGGCGTCGTTGTAGGCGAACACGGCGTCGGGATGTGGGCCGGGTGCTTCGAGCAATTGATGCATTGCGCGCGCGGCGCCGCTGTCGGGATCAAGACCGGCGTCGATGACGACTTCGAGCGACGGGTCGAACAGCAGCCCCGCTTCGAAAAAGGCACGCCGGTAGCCAAGCGCGCGCTGCGCAATGCTGAAGTGCGCGAGCGAGCCGCCAATGAATGCGACGCGCTTGCGTTGCTGGTCGAACAGATGTTGCATCGCGAGCATCGCGCCCGCGGCATTGTCGAGATTCACCGAGCGCAGGCCGGGCGCCCACAGATCGATCAGCACGAGCGGGCGCTGCATGGCGACCAGCGTGCTCAGCGTCTCCGGCTCGACAAAACCGGCGATCGCCACTGCGTCGGGCGCATGCAGCCGCATCTGCTGGATGACGTCCTCGGTCGGACCGGCTGTCAGCACGGAAGGCACAATGCCGCGCTCGCGGCATGCGTCTTCGACACCGTGCAGTACGTGCGAGAAGAACGGGCTGACCGCGAAGTTGTTGTGCTGACGATGCAGCAGGAAAGTCAGCCGCCGGATGCGCGGCCGCAGTTGGGCGGCGTCATAGCCGAGTTTGCGCGCGGCCTGAACGACGCGCTCGCGCGTCGCCTCCGACAAGCCCGGCTGATTCTTCAACGCGCGCGACACGGTGCCGATCGATACGCTGGCCTCGCGGGCGACGTCGCGGATGGTTGTTGCCATCGAATGCTGCGGCCGCTCGGACGGTCGCTGAGATTGGGGTTCGGCGATTGTATAGTAAAACGCTGCCGACACCGCTCAACAAACGCGGCTCCAAAACGAGGAAATACCCGGATAACGGGATGCTGGCCTGCACAATCGCGTTTAGTAAAATTCACTAAACATCGCGTTGCTGCGTGGTGCGGAAGGCCTCCTCGCGCTCAGTCCGCCTTCGGCGGTGCAGCATCGTTCTGTCCGCGCAGCAGCGCCACGCACTCATCTGCGCCAATCAGCACGAAGCCGCCTGGCTCCTGCTTTGCGCGGCGTTTGGCGAGCGCCGCCACGGACGCAATTTCCTCGCTGCTGAACACAATCGTGCCATTGCCGGGTTCCACGCGTACGCAGCCAATCGCCATCGTCACGAAACCGAAAAAAGTCGGGTTGCCGCGCCGGTCTTCGCCGTGGATGCCGCCTGCAAGACGGTCCGCAGGCGCATAGAAACGCTGCGCGCCTTCGTTGAACAGATGAATCGCGCGAGACACGCGCTCCTCCCAGTCGTCGCTCTGAAAGAGGATCAGAAAGTCGTCGCCGCCCACATGGCCGAGAAAATCGCGCGTCGGGTCGCAGACGTCGACCAGCACGGCGGCGGCGAACTTCAGCACTTCGTCGCCCTGCCAGTAGCCGTACTGGTCATTGAATGGCTTGAAGTGGTTCAGATCCACATAGCACGCATAAAAGCCGGCTTCGTTGCCGAGCAGCCGGACGATGTGCGAACTGATCGGAATGTTGCCGGGCAGGAAGGTCAGCGGATTGGCGTAGCGCGCGGCTTCGATACGCACTTCGGTCACCGCGCGCACGAGCTTTTCGCCTGTGCCGAGGCCGGCGTATTTGCCGTTTTCGGTGATGACGAAACCGTCGGCGAGATAGCGCTGGTCGTCGCTCGCAAGGAGCTTGGCCATCTGCTCGACAGTCATCGACTTTTCGATGATCACCGGCGATGCATTCGCGAATTGCAAACATGGCCGCTTGCCGAACAGTTCGCGGTGGTACGGCAGCGCGTAGCGGTCCATGAAGCTGCGGCGGTTGATCAGCGCCACCGGTTCGTCGCGTTCGACCACGGCCACCGCGTGCAGCTCGGGCATGCGGTTGAACAGGTCGAGCACGTCGTTGTTGGTCGCCTGGCGCGGCAACGCGGGCGCATGCACGAGCATCTTCTCCGACGCCATGCCGCCCGATGGCGACGCGCTGCTCACCGTGCGCGTCGTCTCCGGAAACACGGCGATGTGGCCGGCGCAGAGCGCGTCGCGAGCGTCGTCCGTCACGCTGCGCGCAGGTCGCGCGTTGGGACGCCCGAAGAAGAAGCCTTGTCCGCAGTCGATTCCCATATCGCGGACCACGATCAGATCGGCTTCGTTTTCGATGCCCTCGGCGACGAGCCGCGCGCCGCTCGCGTTGGCGAAATGCTGCATGGCGCGCACCGCCTCAAACTTGAGCGGGTCGCTCGCAATGTCATGGATGAAGAAGCGGTCGATCTTCACGACGTCCGGTTGCAGATGTACCCACAAGCTCATGCTGGCGTTCGCGGTGCCGTAATCGTCGAGCGCGAATTGTGCGCCCGTGGTGCGCAGCGCGGAGATCACGGGGGCGAAACTGCCGACGTCGAGAATCGTGCTCTGTTCGGTCAGTTCGATCACGATTCGCTGGGGATCGACGCCGTGATTTCTCAGCATGGCAAGCGAGTTGTCGTGCGAGTCGGCCAGCTGCACGAGCGCCCCCGCGCTGAAATTCAGGAACAGCTTGCCGTCGAAGTCGAGTTGCGCGAACGCATCGATGCAGGTGCGCGCCGCGGCCCGCTCGAGCGCGATCGTGCAGTCTTCGGCGTGCGCCTGCGAGAAAAGCGCGAACGGCGATTCGAGCGGCGTGCTTGCCGGGCCGCGAATCAGACCTTCGTAGCCAAGAATCGCGGCGCCATCGAAATCGATGATCGGCTGGAACACTGCGGACAGCTCACGCCGGGCGATCAACTCCTCGATGCGCGGCGCGGCGGATCGGGAGGGCGAGCGAGGTTGCATGGCGGGGACGCGAAGTGATCGATCTTCGACATATCGGCTTGCAGCAACGCGGAGTTAAGTGAACTTTTAATGAAGCGTCGCACCGGCGTGGTGCGACTGATGCCTCTGGCGTCCCCGATCTTTTCCTATGTCTCTTATGTCTTCTGGCTGAGGCGACAACAACCGCGTTTGCGCGTGAAATAACAAAAAAGCCGCACGAGGCGGCTTTCTTCAGAAGACGTTAATTGCCGCTCAGGGAGGGCGCTTATGAATGTCCTGTTTGCATTACGCGCGCATTCAGCGGCGCGCGACGGCGGCGGTGGGCTGCTCTTGCGTGGTGGCGAGATTCTCGCCACTGGTGTCGCGTGCACCCCAACGCTGCGCGAGCGCGGCGCACACCATCAACTGGATCTGATGGAAGAGCATCAGCGGCAAGACCACCGCGCCGACCGCGTGCGAAGCGAAGATGACCTTCGCCATCGGCACGCCCGAGGCGAGGCTCTTCTTCGAGCCGCAAAAAATGATGGTGATCTGGTCAGCGCGGTTAAAGCCGAGCCGCTTGCTGACGAACACGGTCACCGCAAGCGCGAGCGCGAGCAGCACCACGTTGATCAGCACGAGGCCGCCGAGTGCCGACAGCGGAATCTGGTGCCACAGTCCTTCGTTCACGGCCTCGCTGAATGCGCCGTAGACCACCAGCAGAATCGACCCTTGGTCGACGAATTTCAGCACGCTGCGATTGCGCTCGATCCACTCGCCGATCACCGGACGCAGCAGTTGCCCGGCCACGAACGGCACCAGCAACTGCAGCACGATATTGCCGACCGTATGCCACGGCGACGCGCCGCCCGCCCCCTGGCTCGTGATCATCACGCCGACGAGGGCGGGCGTGATGAAGATGCCGAGCAGGCTGGAAGCGGATGCACTGCATACGGCAGCCGGAACATTGCCCTTGGCGATGGACGTAAACGCGATCGACGACTGCACCGTCGACGGCAACGTACAGAGGAAGAGGATCCCCGCGTAGAGCGCCGGCGTGACAAGTGGCGAAAGGAGCGGTTTAAGCGCGAGGCCGAGCAGCGGAAAGAGCGCGAACGTACAGAGCAGCACTACCAGATGCAGCCGCCAGTGCGTCGCGCCCGCAATGATCGCTTCGCGTGAGAGCTTCGCGCCGTGCAGGAAGAACAGCAGGCCGACCGCCACGTTCGTCAGCCAGTTGAACCCGACCGCGGCCTGACCGTGGACGGGTAGAAAGCTGGCAAAAATCACCGTGCCGACGAGGCACAACGTGAAGTTGTCGGGGAGCAGTTTTGGGCGAACCATGTTGGGATCTCTGATCGCGAGGCGGGACGTTTCATCAGCGCAGAAGGCGACTCGCGGTTCGCGCTTTCTGCCATGTCGACCATCTATTGTTGTTGCAATGCAATTGAAAAAGCAAATTCATTTACCGTATTGATTAATGAGCGTAGCGCATTTTATGCCTGCATTGACGAACTCGGCTGCGTGCTGCCGCCGAGCAAGGAATGCAGACTGGCGACTCTGTTATTGGCGTCGCGATGTATGGGTCCGTCCCATTTTTTGCGTTCCGACGCTCTTGGGTTTGTCTTATACAGACTCGACTTAGTCGTCCTGAAAAAACGCCCATGCATGGGCGTTTGAACTATGGACGCGCAAGTGCCTTGTCGCAAAAAAACGTCGCAGTAACAAGGTGTTACAACCAGGGTGGAGGCCTAACACTTTTTGGCTCGACACCCTTCGCGCGCACCAATAAATTACGTTTCAAAGGCCGTTGAGATGCGCCGCGCTGCAGCATGCGAGCAGCGCGTACAGCCGTCTCAAAACAAGTCCATCGCAGCTCGAACGATGGTCTTCAGGCAAGTTTTCGGGCATGTGAGTTTTTAGGTGGCCGGGTTGTCGACATCGAGGCATTGGGCGTTGGGCGCGGTTTTCGCCGCGCTATGCTCGCTCGCCTGTGCGAAAGCGCCGGGTGTGCCGCATGGTGCGGGATACTCGCGTGCCGCGGCCGGCCATGCGTATCGCGCTGCTCACGATAATAGGCATCGCGCTAATCACGCTTACGCGGCAACGCCGGACGCTCCTTCTCACTCAGCCGATGCCGATCGCAATGTGCCGCCGCTGCGCGGTGCGGCAGGTTATGCCACCGCGCTGGATATGAACAGCCTTGCCGCGTACAACCCGGTCCTTCAATCGGGCGTGCGGCGAATGGCTGGCGTGCCGGGTTACGACGCGGATATGCGCAGCGGCATGCAGTACACCGGCGCGATGACCCCTGTTAGCACGGAATCGCGCGGCGGTCCGCGGCCGCCTGTCAATGCGCCGGTTCGTACCGGATCGATCCGCGCGGATGTCGCGCGCTACAACGAAGAGCGTGGCGCCCCGCGCGGCATGCAGCGCCAGTCGGACGATCCTCGGCAGCAAGACGGTTCACCTTACCGGAACTAGGTCCCGACTCGCTTCGTCCGTTGGGGCAACCGCGTTCCAGCACGCGTCGACAAGACGCTCAATATCGTTTAATTCCTTTCCTCAACGTGCGCTTCGCCTGATTACAAAAGGCTTGGAAGCGACGTTCCTCCTGTTCAAGCCCTTTCCCATCGCCGCCATGTGACGTTTCGACGCCACACTTTTTTGAAAAAGATCGGCAGCACATTCCCTCCCGTCGTCAAATTTGGTCGTTTCTGCGGCACCGCGTCATCCACATGTCATATGGAGCGTTATCACCGCGTCGGGCGCAATGTCAGTAAAGCTTTGCGCGCGGCCGGACGTTTTGCGGCGGCACGCCTGGAACATCGTTGCATGGCGGTTTAACCGGCCGATAAGCGACAAAACTAATCAGACCGATATACCCGCAATAACCAGCGATATTTTTGTTCATAAAAATGGTCCGCAAAGATGGTCCCGCCCAGATTGGCTCGACGATCGAACGGACAACAACAACGGTTCGCGTGAGTTACCCCTTTCGCACAGCCACCCCCTTTTGACAAAGACAGGAGAACCCATGAAAACAAGCATCAGCAGTGCACTGAAGACCACCCTCAAGGCGACCGCGTGTGCCGCTCTGCTGGCCAGTGCATCGTCTGCTTTTGCGCAATCGAGCGTGCAGCTTTATGGTCAGGTCGACGAATGGGTCGGCGCGCAGAAATTTCCGGGCGGGAAGACGGCCGTGGAAGTGTCTGGCGGCGGTATGTCCACGTCGTACTGGGGTTTGAAGGGGGCTGAAGATCTGGGCAACGGCTACAAGGCGATCTTCGCGCTGGAAGGCTTCTTCCTTGCGCAGAACGGCCAGTATGGCCGCTTTACCGGCGACACGATGTTCTCGCGTAACGCGTACGTCGGTATCGAATCGCCTTACGGTACAGTCACGGCCGGCCGTTTGACCACGCCGCTGTTCGTGTCGACGATTCTGTTCAACCCGTTCGTCGATTCGTACGAATTTTCGCCGATGATCTGGCACACGTACCTGGGACTCGGCACCTTCCCGGCCTACACGACGGATCAGGGCGTGACGGGCGACTCCGGCTGGAGCAACGCGGTGTCGTACGCATCGCCGAACTTTAACGGCCTGTCCGCGACCGCGATGTACGCGCTCGGCAACACCACGGAAAACGGTGCGAAGAAGTGGAGCGGCCAGGTGCTGTACTTCCACGGCCCGTTCGCGGCGACCGCCGTCTACCAGTACGTGAACTTCAATAACGTGCCGAGCGACCTGGGCAGCTTCGCCAATTCCGGCGTGCCGGGCCTGAAGAGCCAGAGCGTCGCCCAGGCAGGCGTGTCGTACGACCTGAAGTACGTGAAGTTCTTTGGTCAGTACATGTACACGTACAACGATCAGCAGATCACGAGCTGGCACGTGAACACCGCGCAGGGCGGCGCGTCGATCCCTGTGGGGCCGGGCACGGTGATGGCGTCGTACGCGTACTCGCGCGACGGCGGCGGCCTCGATCAGACGCGTCAGACTGCGGCACTCGGCTACGACTACCCGCTGTCCAAGCGGACGGACGTCTACGCGGCTTACATGTATGACCACATCACGAATCAGTCAAGCGGCAACACGTACGGCGTCGGCCTGCGCGCGAAGTTCTGAGCGCAGCCGGAGCCAGACTGGCGCCTCGGCGCCGTGTGAACGGGGCCGCAGTGGCGCTCAAAGTGGCACTCAGCGGCAGATGAGTGGCAGATGAGTGGCAGATGAGTGGCAGATGAGTGCCCCATGAGCCGCATGGCCGCCATCTGAGCGCCGGCGCCCGGTGCACATAGCTTTGTCGGCATCACCCTTGAAGCCCGCTTTCTCCGGAAAGCGGGCTTTGTCTTTTTTAGCGCGCAGCGTTCTCGAAAGGGCTCACGTTCTTTTCCGAGGGGGCGAGCCACAACGAGCGGCTCATGTCACGCTTTGTCCACCAGCTTTTAATAAACCCGGCAAAATGACGCCGATTGATTCCCCAAGCGAGCGATTTGGATGGATACCCTCGTCAGCATGAAAGTGTTCCGGCATGTGGTCGAAGCTGGCAGCTTCGTCGGCGCGGCCGAACGGATGGAGATGTCGGCGGCGATGGCGAGCAAGCATGTGATGCATCTCGAACAGCAACTCGGCGCGCGTCTGCTGAATCGGACCACGCGCCGCGTCGCGCCGACCGAGGCGGGCCGCGAGTATTACGAGCGTCTGTCGCAGGTGCTGACCGAACTCGAAGAAGCCGAGCAGGTGGTCGGCGCGGCAAGCGTCGTGCCGCAGGGGCGGCTGAGAGTGTCGTCGTTATCCGCGTTCGGGCTGAGCCATGTGATGGCGGCGGTTGCGGACTACGCTGCGCAACATCCGCAAGTCACTGTCGACATTACCTTGTCCGACCGCGTGGTCGAACTGATCGACGAGGGCTTCGATGTCGCGATCCGCGCATCGCCTGGCGGGATGAAGTCGTCCTCGCTGATTGCGCGGCAGATTGCGACTGCCCACCTGGTCCTGTGCGCGTCGCCGGCTTATCTGAAGCGGCACGGCATGCCGAAAACCGTCGCCGACCTCGCGCGCCACAACTACCTGCAATACGCAGGCGTGTCACCGCTCGACATTGCCCCTGCGATCGGCGACGCGTCGCCGCGTGTGCGCCTGTCGGGCAATCTGATCGTCAATCATCTGGAAGCGCAGCGCGTGATCGTGCTGCAGGGCGCGGGAATCGCGATGCTCGGCACCGAGGTGATCGGCGACGATCTCGCCAAAGGGCGCCTCGTCCCGTTGCTCGTGGATGAAGTGCCGCCGCGCGAGTTGCCCATTCATGTGGTGTACGCGAGCCGGCGGCATCTGTCGGCGAAAGTGCGCTCGTTCGTCGATTTCCTCGCCGACCGCTTCGCAAACGAATCGCTGTGGCCGTCGCTAGAACAGATCAACGCGCTGGCGAAGCACCAGGCGAGTTGATGGAGCCGCGGCGCGCGAGCGGGCGAACACCTTGCCCGCCACGCCGCTCCCCGCTCGACCTGTGACGGTCAACCCGGCTAACTAGCGTGCAATGCCCAGCCGCGCTTTCGCGTCGTTGTATTCCTTCGACAGACGCTGCACCAGTTCGGCGACGCCCGGCACATCGTCCATCAGCCCGACACCCTGGCCCGCGCCCCAGATGTCTTTCCACGCTTTGGCCTTGTCGTTGCCGAAGTTCATCTTGGTTTTGTCCGATTCGGGCAGTGCTTCGGGGTCGAGACCGGCGTTCACGATACTCTCGCGTATGTAATTGCCGTGCACGCCGGTGAAGAGGTTCGTGTAGATGATGTCCGACGCAGTGGACTTGACGATGGCCTGCTTGTAGCTCTCCACCGCGTGCGCCTCTTTGGTGGCGATGAAACGCGTGCCCATGTACGCGAGATCCGCGCCCATCGCTTGCGCGGCGAGAATCGAGCCGCCGTTCGCAATCGAGCCCGACAGCACGATCGGGCCGTCGAAGATGCGCCGCACTTCGCCGACCAGTGCGAACGGCGACGTCGTGCCCGCATGTCCGCCGGCACCCGAAGCCACCAGGATCAAACCGTCGACGCCTGCTTCCAGCGCCTTCTGCGCATGCCGTAGGTTGATCACGTCGTGCAGCACGATGCCGCCGTAGCTGTGCACCGCATCGACGATCTCGCGCGCCGGCGCCCGTAGACTCGTGATGAAAATCGGCACCTTGTGTTCGACGCAAACACGCACGTCATGCTCGAGTCGCGTATTCGACTGATGTACGATCTGGTTCACGGCGACCGGCCCGATGATCGCGTCGGGATTCGCTGCCCGGTGTTCGGCGAGTTGCGTTTGAATCTGCGTGAGCCATTCGTCGAGCAGTTCGGCTGGGCGGGCGTTCAGCGCCGGAAACGAGCCGACGATTCCCGCCTTGCATTGGGCCAGCACGAGTTCCGGATAGCTGACGATGAACATGGGCGACGCCACGACGGGAAGTGCGAGTTTTTGCAGGACGGCGGGCAAAGCCATGGTGCGAGTCTCCTGTTATTGAGCGGGCGGTGCGGGGCGAGCGCCCGGCGACGATTGAGTTTAGCGGTACAGGGCGCGCCGTGCGTTTGGACCGGCACGCCGATGCTGCGACTCACATGTGCGCCGGCATTCACCAACACTGCCCGCATTTAAGAACGATCGTTCGATTATAGGCGAAGCATACGCCGTGTGTTGAGCTCCGCGCAGTGAGAACAGTTGGAGTGAGAGTTCAGCTTCTATGCTTGCGTGGGCTGTCCCACCTCACTGGACACATCGCGCTCCTACAATGTCAATACATCCAACGACCCGAGACATGTCATGGCCTTCGAGGATTTCACGCCCTTTCGCATTGCCGTGGGCGATGTCGACATTTTCGGGGTGAAGGGCGGCGCAGGGCCACCGCTTCTTCTGCTGCATGGTCATCCGCAGTCGCATCTGATATGGGCGCGCTGCGCGGCGCAACTGGCCGAGCACTTCACTGTCATTGCCACCGATCTGCGCGGCTACGGCGCGTCCGGCAAACCGCCGAGCGACGCAACCCACGCGCCGTATTCCAAACGCACGATGGCAGCCGATCAGGTCGCCGTGATGCGCCACTTCGGCTTCGAACGATTCCTCGTGTGCGCGCATGATCGTGGCGCGCGCGTCGCGCATCGGATGGCGCTCGATCATGCGGACGCCGTCGAACGCCTGATGCTGCTCGACATCGCACCGACGCTCGCCATGTACGAAGCCACGGACCGCACGTTCGCCACGCTGTACTTCCACTGGTTTTTCCTGATCCAGCCGGAGCCGCTGCCCGAGACGCTGATTGGCGCGAATCCGGCCGCTTATGTGGACGCCGTCATGGGCAGCCGGCACGCTGGGCTGGCACCGTTCGAGCCGTCCGCGCTCGACGCCTATCGCGCGGCGCTTGCGGAACCGGCTGCCGTGCATGCGATGTGCGAGGACTATCGTGCGTCCGCAAGCATCGACCTCGAACACGATCGCGCCGACGTCGAGCGGGGGCACAAGATCGGCTGTCCGCTGCGCGTGTTGTGGGGTGATAAAGGCGTGATCGAGAAATGCTTCGACGCGCTCGCGGAGTGGCGTCACGTGGCGCGCGACGTGAGCGGCCGCGCGATGCCGTGCGGCCATTACATACCGGAGGAGGCGTCGCAAGAACTGGTCGCCGAAATGCTGTCTTTCTTCGAGGCAGTGGAACAATAGACGCCGTGTACGTGGACTGCGTCGTGCTATAACGAAAGATGGTCGAATATTACGGATTGCAGAATAATCGCGCACGCAGTGCGCTGTCTCGCCTGCATCTGAGCGCACGGCATGTATGCGCCTTTAAAACCCGGCGTCATGGAACTGTAGGGAAATCACCGATGCGGTCAGAAAACTGGCGCGCGTATCATTCGTTCTGACGCTGATCACGTCAAACAGAGCTTGCGCCGCTCGCCTTCACGGGCCGAGCGGCTTTTCTTTTTGCGTGGTGGCGCTTCTGGATGGCTGCACGGCAACGGTTGCCGCATCGGAGTGTCGAAGCGTCGAAGTGTCGAAGCGTCGGCACGTCGCAACTTCACGCTCAGCGTGCGCTGATGCGCGAGCCCTCCACTTCCAGCGGTCCGTTCTTCGCGGCCAGCTCCTGCACAATGCTCGCCAGAAGCGCCGGCCATTCGCTGCGAGGTTTGAGCATCGACGCGGCGGCGCGCATGACGGCCGCATCGTCGAGCATGCGCAGCAGCGCGTCGAAAGTCATTGCGCGCACGTCCAGCAACTTGAATACGATCAGCACTTTCAGCGCGTTCTTTGCATTGCGCGCAGGATCGGCGCGCAACCATGCGACGCGTGAAAACGCCCGTTCGAGTGCTGCGCCGACATTCGTAAAAGGCGCACCGTGGCCGGGAATGACCACGCGCACGTCGAGCTGTGCGATCGCTTCGAGTACGGCCTGTTCTTCGGCGAAGCCGCTTTCGCCTTCCAGTTCGGGAAAAATCACGCCAAAGCCGTTTTCCCACAGCGCGTCCGCGCTGATCAGGATGCACTCGTCCGCGCAATACAGCATCAGCGAATGGGGATCGTGGCCTGGTGCGCCGAGCACTTGCCAATCGAGCGCGCCCAGCCGCAGGTCCATGCCGGGCTCGATCGTCCCCGTAAAAGTAAAACGTTCGCACGGCTGGCCGGTAGCGCGAAACGTGAGGCGCGCCTCGTCCCAATCGCGCACCGCTGGCCCCTCCGACGCCGGTATCACGGTGCGGCACGAGTAGGTTTCCTGCAGCAGCGCGTTGCCGCCGCAATGGTCCGAATGCAGATGCGTGTTGACGATCAGATCGAGCGGCCGCGCGCCGAGCGTCTGCCGGATGAGCGCGAGCGTTTGTGGCGCGTGCGTCGCATAGCCGGTATCGACGAGCGCAGCGCTGGCGTCATCGAGCAGCAGCACATTGTTCGACGAAAGCCAGCCGCGTTCGAACACGCGTACCGATGCGGGCAACGCGATCATGGCGCTTTTGCTCCCTTTTCTGATCCCGCTTTCAAGGCAGCCTCAGGCTTCGGCATCACGAGAATGGTCGACGTACCGACCAGCATGACGTCGCCGCGCTGGTTCACCACTGTTCCTTCGAGATGCGTCAGGTCGCCGTTCAGGCCCGGCTTCCAGTACGCGTCTCGCACGCGCCAGGTAATCGTGAGCGTGTCGTCGGCGTGAACGGCCTTCTTCAGTTTGATATCGAATTCGAGCCCAAGCGGCTGTGCGTAGGTGGAAAAATGCGTGGCCAGCAGCGCCATGAAGTGCGCGGTGGGCTGCGTGCCCGACGCGATCAGTCCACCGAAGCGGCTCTGCGCGGCGTAGGCGTCGTCATGATGCAGCGGGTTGAGATCGTTGACGAGCGTGGCGAACGACTTGATCGAATCCACCGATAACGCGAGCGTCGAACTGAAGGTCTCGCCGAGTGTGACAATGCGCGGCGCGGCGTTCATCGTGCTCCTCTTGCCTGTTGTCGGGCCATGAATTCGACGTGACGCAGCTCGATCGCGTTCCAGATGCCGCGTTTGGCATCGTCGCTGAAAAGCGACCAGCCGGCGATTTCGTCGATGGTGCGCAGGCAGCCTTCGCACCATCCGGTTGACGCGTCCATTCTGCACACGCTGATGCAAGGCGACGGCACGCCGCCGCTGTGCCCGTCGTCGTGTCCGTTCGCCGCTGTCATGGTGTCATGCCGTTTCGCGCAGCGCCACGTCGGCCACCGGCGCGCCTGTCAGCGCGATCAACTCCTGCGCCGTCAGATTGAAGACCGCATGCGGATGGCCAGCCGCGGCCCACAAGCTGTCCAGTGCGAGCAGGTCGGCGTCGATCAGCGTGACCGGTTCCGTGGCGTGGCCGATCGGGCACACGCCGCCAATCGCATAACCGGTTTTTTCGCGCACGAACTTCGCGTCCGCCCGGCCGATATCGCCCACTTGCGCCGCCACTTTCTGTTCGTCGACGCGGTTTGCGCCGCTCGCCACGACGAGCACCGGCGCGTCGTCCTCGCGGCGGCGAAACAGGATCGACTTGGCGATCTGCGCCACCGAACAACCGAGACCGGCAGCGGCTTCGGCGGAGGTCTTGCCGGTTTCCGGCAGCATCACGATCCGGCCCGCGTGACCGCGTTCGCGCAACAGCAACGCGACGCGGCGGGCAGAGTCAGGCAGCGCGGTGAGATCCAGAGAGTCGGGTGAAGCGTGGTCTGTCATCGTTTCAGGTCCTGATGGTTAATCTGAAGAGCCCGGTTGTGTGCGTGGCGCGCAGCAAGCGCACACCTGCGCACTCAGACGCAGTTGGCCGCTTCGTTGCGCGCCTTCGCGAGCAACGCCTTGCCGGCGCGCGATACGTTGGGCCGGCCAATCGAAGTCGAGATGAAATCGCCGATTGCCACCACCTGTGCGAGGTCGATGCCCGTGTCGATACCGAGTCCGTTCAGCAGATACAGCACGTCCTCGGTTGCCACGTTGCCGGTGGCGCCCTTCGCATACGGGCAGCCGCCAAGCCCCGCCACCGACGCGTGAAAAATCTCGATGCCTTCCTGCAACGCGGCGTAAATGTTGGCGAGCGCCTGCCCATACGTGTCGTGGAAATGACCGGACAGCTGCTCACGCGGGAACACCTGAGTGACGGCTTCGAACACTTCACGCGTGCGCCTGGGTGTGCCGACGCCGATCGTGTCGGCAATGTCGATTTCGTCGCAGCCCAGTGCGGCGAAACGCTGCACGACGTCGACGACCGACGCGACCGGCACCTCACCCTGATAGGGACAACCGAGTGCGCACGATACGCTGCCGCGAATCCGCACGCCATGTTCCCGCGCCGCCTGCGCGACCGGCGCGAACCGCTCGATACTTTCCGCAATGCTGCAGTTGATGTTCTTCTGCGAAAACGCTTCGCTCGCCGCGCCGAAAATCACGATTTCGTCCGCGCGGGCGGCGAGCGCCCCTTCGAAGCCGCGCAGGTTCGGCGTCAGCACTGAATAGATCGTGCCGGGGCGTCGCTCGATGCCGGCCATCACGTCGGCGCCGTCTGCCATTTGCGGGACCCACTTCGGCGACACGAACGAGGCCGCCTCGACATTGCGCAAACCTGCCGCCGACAAGCGGTTGATCAACTCGATCTTGACGGCTGTTGGCACGAATTCCTTTTCGTTCTGCAAGCCGTCACGCGGACCGACTTCCACGACTTTCACTTGCTGGGGTAGGGCCATGATCTGTCTCCTGCCGCACGCGGCGGCGCTTCTTCGGTTGAGTCTTCAGTTTCCGGTAGGTTCAGTATCCGCGTTCGATGTCGACCACGCCACTCACACGTTCCCCGCGAATCAGCGCGGTAATCTTTTGCGCAACCTGTGCGACGCTTTCCTCGCGTAGAGTAAGCGCGGACACGTGTGGCGTGATCGTGATGCGCGGTTCGCGCCAGAACGGATGATCGGGCGGCAACGGTTCTTCGCGAAACACATCGAGCGTGGCGGCCGTCAGTTGGCCGCTGGCTAGCGCGTCGAGCAGATCCTGTTCGACGAGATGCGCGCCGCGCGCAACGTTGATCAGATAGGCGCCGCGCGCGAGTTTCGAAAACGTGTGAACGTCGAGCACGTCGCGTGTGTCGGGCGTGTGCGGCAGCAGGTTCACCAGCACCTTGACACCGTCGAGGAAAGCGTCGAACTGCGCTTGACCGGCGAATGTCGCGACACCGTCCACGACGCGCATCCCGCGGCTGTATCCACGCACCGGCAGGCCGAAACCCGCGAGGGTGTGTGCGACATGCGAGCCGAGCACGCCAAGTCCGAGCACGCCGACAATAAACGTGTCGCGCGGATGCGGGTCGAGCACCTGCCAGCGGTGTTCGTTTTGCAGCATCTGATATTCGTCGAAACGACGCAGATATCGCAGGACCGCATGCGACACGTATTCGGCCATTTGCGGCGCCATGCCGGAGTCTTCGAGACGGATCAGTTGCGCCGCGCGCGGCAGCATGCCCGGATGCTCGTGCTCCAGGGCGAGGATCGCGTCGACGCCCGCGCCGAGGTTGAAGATCGCGCGCAGGTCGTCGCGGCCCGCCAGCATTTCGCGCGGCGGGCGCCACACCACCGCGAAATCCGCCGGCGCGGTGTCGCCCGGGCGCCACTCGCGCACATCGGCTTCGGGCAGCGCGCGCGCAAAATCGTTGAGCCATGCGCGGGCGTCGGCATGCGGCATGTAGAAGAGGACTTTCATACGGTGCGGTAGGCGCCTGCGTCATCAAGTCGGTCGGCGGAGAAGGTCAGGCGCGGCGGCAATACCGCTCGCAGCGCTCGTGGCGACGCTTGCCGCATCGGCTCTCCTCCTTTTATGAACAGGCTTCATTCTACTTTTTCGACGCGTATTGCGTGCGTTTGCGCTAGGGTGTCCGATTTTCCGGGCGCGGCTCACGAGAGGCGGCGACGCGATTTCTGCGGAGAATGCCTGCATCGCCCGCACAAAAGCCAATAAAGAAAGCACAAAAAATTGGTTCGCCGATGCCGCGACGGGCAGCACAATCAACCCCGGTTTCCCGCAGGGAGAGGCAGACATGCTTTCATGCACCAGATCGACATGGCCGCCGCGGCTCGTCACCGTGCCCGGCTTGCACGGCAGTGAAGGCGCGCACTGGCAAACGTGGCTCGAGCGGCAATTTGCACGCTCAGTGCGTGTCGAGCAGGCCGATTGGGACGCGCCTGACGTCGCGCTCTGGTCTCAATCGCTGCGGGACGTGCTGGCGCGCGAGCGTGGTCCGTTCGTGCTGGCGGCTCATAGCTTCGGGTGCCTCGCGGCGGCACATGCCTTGCAGCAGAGCTCCTATGCGAACGACGTCGTTGGCGCGCTGTTCGTCGCGCCCGCCAGTCCGCAAAAGTTCGCCTTCGCCGGGTCGTTCGAGGCGCGGCGTCTGGGTGTGCCGTCCATTCTGGTCGGCAGCGAAACCGACCCGTGGATGCCGATTGCCGGCGCGCGCGACCTGGCCCAGCGTTTCGGCAGCGCGTTCGTCAACCTCGGCGACGCGGGCCATATCAATACCGCGGCCGGCTTCGGTCCGTGGCCGCGTGCGAAGTATTTCATCGACACGCTGGTTCATTGCGCGGCGCCCCTACGTTTTCGCGAGGAATCACCCGATAGCGTGCAGCAGCCATTTGCGTGGGCCGTCTGAGTGCCGCGCCATGTGCTTACCCGGCGCGATCATTAGCGCGACGGCGCGCAGGGACGCTCCATTGCGCGAGTAAGCGATCCGTTAGAATCCCGCTTCACGCTGCACATTCGTGCGGCCACCGGTTTCATCATCCAAAGGCGGGCACAAGATGGCAGGCAACACGGGGACATCGCGCTGGTTCACGGCCGGCATGACGGCAATCGCGCTCGCGTTCGCAATCGGCGGTGCGCCGGCGGCGCGTGCAGAGACATCGCTGCTGAACGTCTCGTACGACGTCACGCGCGAACTGTACAAAGACATCAACGCGGGCTTCATCACCGCATACAGACAGAAAACGGGCGAGACGGTGTCCATTCGACAGTCGCATGGCGCGTCGAGTGCGCAGGCGCTGTCGGTCCTGCAAGGTCTGCAGGCGGATGTCGTGACGATGAACCAGCCGAACGACATCGACCTGCTCGCCGAAAAGGGCCACCTGGTGCCGGCGAACTGGCGCACGCGTTTGCCCGATGACAGCGCGCCGTACACCACCACGATGGTGTTCCTCGTGCGCAAGGGTAATCCGAAGCAGATCAAGGACTGGGACGACCTCGCGAAGCCCGGCGTGCAGGTGGTGATCGCGAATCCGAAGACCTCGGGCAACGGCCGCTACGCCTATCTTGCAGCGTGGGGTTATCGCAAGCAGCACGGCGGCACGGATGCGCAGGCAATCGATTTCGAAAAATCCATTTTCCGCAACGTGCCGGTGCTCGATACGGGCGGCCGCGGCGCGACGACGACCTTCACGCAACGCGGCATCGGCGACGTGCTCGTGACGTTTGAAAACGAAGTGTCACTGATCGACACAGGAGTGGGCGCGGGCAATTTCGAAGCCGTGTATCCGTCGGTGAGCTTGCTGGCGGCGCCGCCTGTTTCCATCGTCGACAAGGTGGTCGACAAGCGCGGCACCCGCAAGCAGGCGCAGGCGTATCTGGACTACCTGTGGTCGCCGGCGGCACAGGAAATCATCGCGCAGCATCATCTGCGTCCGCGCGACAAGACTGTGCTCGCGAAGCATGCCGCGGAATTCAAGCCCATTAAAACGTTCACTGTCGAGGAGATGTTCGGCGGCTGGCAGAAAGCGCAGCAAACGCATTTCTCCGACGGCGGCACGTTTGATCAGATCGTGGTGGACAGGAAATAAAGCCGCAAGGTGGGCTTGAGCCATAGGGCCGCCTCGCAGAAGCGAGCGCGGCCTTTTTTATCGGGCGGAGCGTTGGTGCGCTCGCCCGACGTCCTGAGCAGGCTTTCAGTTCGGCGCCGAATGTGTGTCACACCCGCGCTCGCAGCCGCTTTGATCCAGCGGCATCTGCTGCGCTGCCTCGGCACGAATCCCAAGCCGTTCGAGCAACTTGCGATCGGCTTCTGCTTGCGGATTGCTCGTCGTAAGCAACTGATCGCCATAGAAAATCGAATTCGCGCCGGCGAGGAAGCACAGTGCCTGCAGCGCTTCATCCATCTGCTCGCGACCTGCTGAGAGGCGCACCATCGCCTTGGGCATCGTAATGCGCGCGACGGCAATGGTTCGAACGAATTCGAACGGATCGATGGCTTCCGTGCCGGTCAGCGGTGTGCCTTCGACCTGGACGAGGTTATTGATCGGCACCGATTCCGGATACGGCTCCATGTTCGCCAGTTGCGTGATCAGGCCGGCGCGTTCGCGACGGGATTCACCGAGACCGACGATGCCGCCGCAGCATACGTTGATGCCCGCGTCGCGCACGCGTTCGAGCGTGTCGAGACGGTCCTGATAGGTACGCGTCGAAATGATCTGCCCGTAGAACTCCGGCGACGTGTCGAGATTGTGGTTGTAGTAGTCGAGGCCCGCATCACGCAGCGCCTGCGCCTGGTGCGTTTCGAGCATGCCGAGCGTCACGCAGGTTTCCAGACCCATCGCCTTCACGCCGCGGATCATGTCCTTGATCGGTTCGAGGTGACGGTCTTTCGGATTACGCCATGCAGCGCCCATGCAGAAACGTGTGGCGCCGTTTTCTTTCGCGGCGCGGGCGGCGGCGAGTACGTCGTCCACCGGCATCAGCTTGTCGGCCTGCAAACCCGTATCGTGATGCACCGACTGCGGACAGTAGGCGCAATCTTCCTCGCAGCCGCCGGTCTTGATCGACAGCAGCGTCGAGAGTTGCACGGTGTTCGCGTCGAAATGCTCGCGATGCGTTTGCTGGGCACGGAACATCAGATCGTTGAACGGCAGTTCGTACAGCGCGACGATGTCCGCGACGCGCCAGCGCGCGGCCTGTTTCGCGGCGGCTGCGTTCGCGTTGTGGTTGCTCGCGGCCGCGTCGGCGAGTGTTGGAGTGAGGTTGAGTTGCGTCATAGGGGCGATCCTCATGGATGGATGTGCTGTGACTCAGCGCTGCGCGTCGCGCAGCGTGTGCAGAAGCCGGTTGATATCGAGTTGGTGCGCCGCCAGTTCGGGCGATGCCGGGTTCAGATGCGGCACGATGCCGAGCAGTGGCGCGTCGTATTCACGCGCCAGATGCTCGCGGATCGACGCAATGTTTTCGTCGGGGAACGTCATGTCGGGATCGACGCGATTGGCGACCCAACCCGCGAGCGACAGACCGCGCGCCGCGATCGCCTCGGCGGTAAGCAACGCATGACTGATGCAGCCAAGCCGCATGCCGACCACCAGCACCACCGGCAGTCTGAGGGCGACCGCGAGGTCGGCCGTGTCTTGCGTCGCCGTCAGCGGTACGCGAAAACCGCCGACGCCTTCCACCACGACAATATCCGCGCGCGTCAGCGCCTGCTGATGGCACGCGACGATGTGATCGATGTCGAACGTGACCTGTTCGAGAGCGGCGGCAATGTGCGGTGCGGCGGGTTCCTTGAGCAGATACGGCGTGCGCATGTCGGGCGGCAGCAACACGTTCGACGCGGCGTCGAGCTGGTCGGCGTCCTCGTTGCGCAGCACGCCGTTCAGTTCGAACGCGCCGGCCGCGATCGGCTTCATCGCGGCCGCTTGCAATCCTTCGCGGACGAAACCGCGCAACAGCGCCGACGAAACGAACGTCTTGCCGATTTCCGTATCGGTCCCGGTGACGAATAAAGATAGTGCGCGGCTCATGCGGCTTTGGCCTCGAGGTGTTGCAGGCCGGCGTCGAGCCGGTCCAGATCCGCCAGGGAGTGCGCGGCGGACAACGAAATGCGCAGCCGCGAGGTGCCCACGGGCACGGTTGGCGGCCGGATGGCCGGCACCCAGAGGCCGGCGCGATCGAGCGCCGCTGCGATGTCGAGCGTGGCCTCGTTGGAACCGATGATCAAGGGTTGAACGGCCGTGTGCGAATCGACGGGCTGCCACGCCGTCGCCTTCAGCATGGCGCGCGTGCGTTCGATCAGTTGCTGAAGATGCGCGCGTCGCGCGTCGCCTTCTTCACCGCCGATGATCCGTAGACTCGCCGATACCGCATGCGCCGCGGCCGGCACGGACGCCGTCGTGAAGATGTACGGACGAGCCCGCTGCACGAGCCATTCGATCACGGTCTCGTGCGCAATCACGAATGCGCCCGACACGCCCGCCGCTTTTCCGAGCGTGCCGATGCTGATCAGGTTTGGCGAGCGCAGCGCCGCCTGCGCAACTGCGCCGCGTCCTTGCGGACCGAGCACGCCAAAACCGTGCGCATCGTCGACGATCAGCCAGGCGCCGTGTTGCTCGGCCAGTGCGAGCAGACGCTGCAGCGGCGCGACATCACCGTCCATGCTAAAGACGGTATCGGAGACGATCACCTTGACTTGCGCGTCGGAAGCGTCGAGCAGCGCGCTCAACGCGTCGATGTCGCAATGCGGATAGACCTGCACGTCGGCCCGCGACAGGCGTGCGCCGTCGATCAGCGATGCGTGATTGAGTTCATCCGAAAACAGGGTGGCGCCGCGGCCGGCGAGCGCGGTGAGCGTCGCCAGATTCGCCATGTAGCCGGTGCTGAAGTAAAGCGCGCGGGCATTGTCGACAAAGCCACCCGCAAACTCGGCGAGGTCGTCTTCGAGTTGCGCGTGCGCGCGCGAGTGGCCGCCGAGCAGATGCGAGCCACCGCTGCCGGCGCCATAGCGCTGTGCGCCCTCGGCGATTGCAGCGATCAGTTCCGGATGAGCGGCAAGCCCCAGGTAGTCATTGCTGGCAAAGCCAATGATTGCACGGCCGTCCACGGTCATGTGCGCGGCGCAGGGCGTGTCGGCTGTGCGGCGGCGACGGCGCAGGCCATGCGTGTCGATCTCTTTCAGGCCTTGTGCGAGTGTGTCGAGCAGGTGCATCAGCGTGTCTCCGCGAGCGTGGCTTCGAAGGTGTCGCGCGTGCGCAAGGCGAGCAGCGCGAGTTCTTCGTCATCGAGGATGTAAGGCGGCATCAGGTAAACGGTGGTGCCGATCGGGCGCAGCAGCAGCTCGCGTTCCAACGCGTTTTCGAAGAAGCGGCGAGAGAATGTTTTGGCGTGCTGAACGTTGTCGATCACGGCGTCGAATGCGAAGATGGTGCCGCACTGGCGCAGATCGCGAACCTGGTCGTGGCCAGCAAGCGGCGCGAGCGCGGCCTTCAGTTTCGCGGATTTCTGTGCGTTGACGGCAAGCACGTTGTCGCTGGCGAACAGATCGAGCGTGGCAAGCGCCGCGCGGCACGCAAGCGGATTGCCCGTGTAGGAATGCGAATGCAGGAAGCCGCGCGTGGTGTCGTCGTGATAGAAGAGTTCGTAAATTTCGTCACGCGACAGGACGATGGAAAGCGGCAGATAACCGCCGCTGATCCCTTTCGACAAACACAGAAAATCCGGCCAGACGTTGGCCTGTTCGCACGCGAAGAATGTGCCTGTGCGTCCGCAACCGACGGCTATTTCGTCGGCGATCAGATGCACGCCGTATTGGTCGCACAGTGCGCGCAGGCCTGCCAGATAGGACGCGTGGTGCATGGCCATGCCAGCCGCGCACTGCACGAGCGGCTCGACGATCAGCGCGGCGATGCGGGCTGCGCGGCTCTCGAACAGCGCGCGCACGTGAGCGAGCGCTCGACGCGCGGCATCGGCCGCGGTTTCGTTCTGCGCTGCCGTTCGCGGATCGGGCGATTGCACAACGTGGGCATGACGGATCAGCGGATCGTAGGCGTCCTTGAACAGCGCGACGTCGGTCACGCCGAGCGCGCCGATCGTTTCGCCGTGGTAGCTGTTGGCGAGGCAGACGAATTCCTGCTTGTCCGCCAAGCCGCGATTGCGCCAGGCGTGAAAGCTCATCTTCAGCGCAATCTCGACGGCGGACGCTCCGTCCGACGCGAAGAACGCATGGCCTAACGTGTTATTCGTGAGCGCGCCGAGGCGTTCCGCGAGTTCGATCGCGGGTTCGTGCGTACAGCCGGCGAGCATCGCGTGTTCGAGCGTATCCAGTTGCTCTTTGAGCGCTGCGTTGATGCGCGGATTCGCGTGGCCGAACAGGTTGACCCACCAGGAACTGATTGCATCGAGGTAGCGATTGCCGGCGCGATCGTAGAGCCACGCGCCTTGTCCGCGCGCGACGGGCACGAGCGGCACGCGCTCGTGGTGCTTCATCTGGGTGCACGGGTGCCAGACGGCGCGCAGGCTGCGGGCGATCCAGTCATCCGGTGATGCCGAGGTCGATGGTGAGGGTGCTTTCAATACGGTACTCCGGGGGTGCTCTCTATTTCCTGCTGCGACGAGGACGTTTTCGCGCTGTGCGCGGGCCTCTGTTTCGCCGCGGGGTCGAGATTAGCGGTTTATTTCGTCGTGTGCACTAGGGTTGAGAGCGGCGTTTTTGCCTGTGGCGGCGGGGTTTGGCGATGTTTTTTGCAGGTCGATGCAAATTACTGCGGATGGTTGGAGATCGGCGCAGTTAGCGACGTCAAAGTAGTGGAGGGTTGTGGGGCAAATTGGTGCCGCTGGACTCGGCTTTTTGCTTATGGCCGCGCGTTGGCCTTCCGTTTTGATCTTTGTGGGCTTGGCAAGGAAAGCGGCTGACACCGTTAGCCACGAAGCGGGCGCCCTGGCCTGAAGCGGCGAGTGGTCGATCCACGAATGATTTCTCGCGCCGCCCGCGCCCGCGCCAAAAGCGTCATTGCGTTCGCCCCGGCGATCGGATGGCCGGGCGTCAGGCGCCGGCGCCTGCATGGCGTTTGAGAAGCACGCCTAATTAATTCGGCGATGCCGGAAAGCATGGCGGCATTGATGAACAACTGCGGAAGGCGAGCGAAGTGTCGCAGGAAGCATGCTGCTGTGTGACGGATACCAGGTGTGCGGGAGCATCCATTCGAGATGCACCCTTTCCGCGCCAAATCCAAAAACTGCCGATCAGACGAAAACCTCAACCGTCATTCCCGACTGGCAATGGCGCCCCGCACATCCGCAGCCGATGATGAAGCATTCTGGCCACCCGTTTGAGCCGTCTGCGAAGACTGGTCCCCCCAAACGACGGCATTGTTCACCGCATACAAGCGGCAAGGCGCCGAACTCTGCTTCTGGCAGTTCGCGACAGCGACCGACATCGGATCATCCCCGCCTTCGGCCCACGACCATGCGCCGCTGTCGGACACAGCAAACGCCCGGCTCGGATATTGATGGAGGAAATTGCGATACCCGTTTCGACCCGCTTCATCGACATAAGGGACGGAATCCACGGCATCGACCGCGGCAAACCCGCTAGGCTTTGGCGTGGACGGATCTGCGACACGGTACTGAACGCCAGTCGGCATGCCCACGCGCGCGAGGAACGCCTCGACGGCCGGCCACCATACGTGCACGCCATCCCGGTCACCTACCAGACGATGCGCGTCATTCTTATAGTTACCGTAATCGATCATTTTCGACATCGCGCCATGTGCGCCATAGGCGGCGTACATATTGGCGACGAGCGGCGCGTTCCACACGGAATCGTTATCGCCATACAGCCACAACGACGGCACTTTGGTCTTCTCGCCGTACGCGCCAAAGGCTCGCGTGAGATTGCCCTGCCAGTCGGTGCACGCGTCCTGACGCAAACCGCCCGAGAAATTGATCAACGCGCGCACGCCCGGCGCGGCTTCGGTGCCGTAAGCCATGGTCGCCAGGCCGCCGTGCGACGTGCCGGCAACCACGATATGCGAAGCGTCCACGTAGGGTTGACGGGACATGAAGTCGATCGTGGCCGCGACGTCGCGCGCCTGGCCGAGACCATTGCGCTCCACGTCGCAACCATCCTGCTCATACACGCCGTCCGAGTGGCCGAAACCTTGACGGTTCGGCGCCACCACCACATAGCCGCGGCGAACGAACTCGCGCGCGAACGGCAGCGGGTCGCTGCGCTCCTGCGTGCGTGGATCGCCGGGAATCTTGCCGTGGTTGAAAACGATCATCGGAAACGGGCCGGCGCCGTCTGGTTTGTAGATCGTCGTTTCGAGCGTCACCGTGCCGGCAGCGTCCACGGGGACGCGGATCACCTGTTCGTTGAGGCCGGCAGTAGGCAGATAGACGTCGTCGTCGAGTGCAATACGCGGCACATGCGCGCGGCCCAGCGGTCCAGCCTGCGTGTCGGCGAGCGGGTCGGCGTGTGCAATAGCCGCAGCGCACGTTGCCGCTGCACAGAGCACCACACACTTCGACAGAACCTTGCTGAACGTCATCGACACACCTGCCAAAAAGACTGCCCCGAACACCGTGGCGCCTGCTTGCCGCTGATTGGCTGACATTCCGCTTTCGTCAGCTTTCGACAAACAAAAACACACTCGCGTGCGTTGTGCCGGAAAGCGCACGCACGCTGCTCGAGATCGCACGGGATGAACCGCAACGGCCGACGCGACCCCACGCGCCGATGATGAGCGTCACATCATGCTGCTGGATACCGCCGCCGAACCCACACTGTCTGATGCCCGGCAGAGCGTCCTGCGCATTTTGCTGAGCGGGTATGGACCTGCTCTCGCAACGTGACGCCATGAACCTACGACCTCATCCTGGCACGACAATTTTGGTTTGTGCAATCAAGGAGAACCCGTGACGAAAAAAATGCCGGGTATGAATTGCCGATATCGACCTGCGCAACGGCTGCGATCACGGTGGTTGGGTGGACGAAGCATTTGCGTCGGCTCAACGCGGGCTGCGTGCGTGTGGTGTAGAGCCAACAGAGGAAAGGCCCTGCATTGAGGGCCATATTTGACTACGCAACTAAACGCGCCATGTTGCGATGTAAGACGAGGAAATAGAAAAGGCGTTAGTCGCGGACGTCGCCATCGACATAAAGCCAACGTTCGTCGTCAGCACGCACGAAGCGGCTCAACTCGTGCAGCCGGTGCGCACGGCCTCCCACCTTGTAACGTGCGACGAATTCAACCGTGGCGTGCCGGCTGTCGGCCTCATGGAAGGCTTTGATCTGGAGTCCGAGCCAACGCGCGGCGTCCGACGCGGCGGGGTCGACGTCGAGGTCGGCGGGGCAGGTGTGCGGCGCCCACGTTGCGCGAAGATAATCGGTTGCGCCGACGACATAAGCGCTGTAACGCGAGCGCATCAGTTCGAGCGCGCGCGGCGCGTGCTCGCCGCCGTCGATGTAGCGGCCACAGCATTGCGCGAAGCGCGGCGCTTTGGCGCCACGCTGCAGCTCGGGCGACGCACCGCCGCAGGGACACTCGGACGGTCGTTGCACGTGCAACGATTGCTTGTTCATCGGATTCAGCCTATCCCGCGCGCAATGAGGATCTTCTGGATGTCGCTCGTGCCCTCATAGATCTGGCACACGCGTACATCGCGGTAAATCCGTTCAACCGGAAAGTCGCTCAGATAGCCGTAGCCGCCGTGAACCTGTAAGGCGGCCGAGCAGATCCGCTCGGCGGCTTCGGACGCAAACAGCTTGGCCATGGCCGCCTCGGTCAGACACGGCTGGCCGGCGTCCTTGAGCGACGCCGCGTGCCAGATCAACTGGCGCGCCGCTTCGAGTTGGGTGGCCATGTCGGCCAGCCGAAATTGCACGGCCTGGTGCGCGAAGAGCGGCTCGCCAAAGCTTTCGCGTTCCTTCGCATAGGCGAGCGCGGCCTCGAACGCGGCGCGCGCCATGCCGACGCTCTGCGCGGCGATGCCGATGCGCCCGCCTTCGAGCCCGGACAGCGCGATCCGGTAGCCTTCGCCTTCCGCGCCGATCAGGTTCGCAGCCGGCACGCGGCAGTCCTCGAAAACGATCTGCGCGGTGTCCGACGAGTGCTGGCCGAGTTTGTCCTCGACGCGCGCTACCACGTAACCTTCGGTGGCAGTCGGCACGATGAACGCGCTGATGCCGCGCTTGCCCGCGGATTTGTCGGTGACCGCCATCACGATCGCGACGTCGCCGTTCTTTCCGCTCGTGATGAACTGTTTGACGCCGTTCAGCACGTAGGCGTCGCCGTCGCGCGTGGCGATGGTGCGAAGCGCGGACGCGTCGGAGCCGGCTTGCGGCTCCGTCAGACAAAACGCGCCGAGCATGTCGCCCCGAGCGAGCGGCGTGAGCCACTCGCGTTTTTGCGCGTCGTTGCCGAACGTCAACAGAATGCTGCACACCGGGCAGTTGTTGACGGAAATCGCGGTGGACGTGCCGCCATCGCCGGCGGCGATTTCTTCGAGAATCAGCGCGAGCGCCAGCGCGTCCATGCCGGCGCCGCCATAGGTCTCCGGCACCAGCACCCCATACGCGCCGAGTTCGGCGAGTTGCCGGTGCACGTCTTGCGGAAATATACGTTCGCGATCCCATTGCGCCGCATGCGGCGTAATGGCGTCCCGCACGAAAGTGCGTACGGCGTCGCGAATCATCACGTGGTCCTGGTCAAGCACCATGGCTTGGTCTCCTCGTTGTTGACGCTAGCGGCTCACCAGTCGAGCGCCGTGCCGTCGTACTGATAGAAGCGGCCGTTGAACGATTCGCGCGACGCAGCCGCTTGCGCAAGCACTTCACGCATGCCGGCGACACTGCGCGTGGGGTCGATCGCCGCCTGCGCGCCACCCATGTCCGTTTGCACCCAGCCTGGATGCAGCGAGACGCAGGTCGCGCGCCGGGCTTCGAGCGACGCGAGTTTGAGCGCGTCGTTCAATGCTGCCTTGCTCACCCGGTAGAGCCAGCCGCTAGTGCCGCTGCTGTCGGCAATGCTGCCCATCTTGCTCGAAATCACCGCGAACACGCCGCCCGCTTCCTCGACGAGCGGCAGCAGGACCGGCATCAATTGCATCGGACCGCGCACGTTGGTCTGCATCACGTGATCGAAGTCTTCCGCCGTGATCGTTTCGATACCCTCAGTACGCGGACCATAGACACCCGACACGATGATGGCCGCATCGAGCCGTTCACCGTCGAGCTTCCAGCCGAGGCCGGCGATGTCTGCGGGCACGGTCACGTCGGCGGAAAAGGTTTCGGCGCCGAGTGCCTTGAGTGCGTCGAGTGCGGCGCCGTCGCGTGCAGTGGCGAGCACGCGCCAGCCGCTCTTCAGGTACTGACGCACGAACTCCTGTCCGATGCCGCGCGACGCACCGACAATCAATACTGTCTTCATCGCCTGTCTCCTCAGATCAGTTCGATACCCATTGCCGTTGCTTCACCGCCGCCGATGCACAGTGTCGCGACGCCGCGCTTGCCGCCGCGCTTCTTCAGCGCGCCGATCAGCGTGACGAGAATGCGCGCGCCCGACGCGCCGATCGGATGACCAAGCGCACACGCGCCGCCGTTCACGTTGACTTTCTCGTGCGGCAGCTTGTGCTCCTTCATCGCGGCCATCGTTACGACGGCAAATGCTTCGTTGACCTCGAAGAGATCGACGTCTTCCGCGCGCCAGCCGTTCTTGTCGAACAGCTTGCGGATCGCGCCGACCGGCGCGGTGGTGAACTTCGCGGGCTCCTGCGCGAAAGTGGAATGGCCGACCACGCGGGCAATCGGTTCGACGCCGAGCCGCTTCGCTGTCGACTCACGCATCATCACGAGCGCGGCAGCGCCATCTGAAATCGACGACGAGTTGGCCGCCGTCACGGTCCCGGTCTTGCTGAACGCCGGCTTGAGCGACGGGATCTTTTCGATGTTCGCCTTGAACGGTTGCTCGTCGTGATCGATCGTCACATCGCCCTTACGGCCGGCGACGGTGACCGGCGTGATCTCCCACGCGAACGAGCCGTCTTCATTGGCGCGTTTCGCGCGATTGAGCGACTCGACGGCAAACGCGTCCTGCGCCTCACGCGTGAAGTCGAACGACGCCGCGCATTCCTCGGCGAACGTGCCCATCAGGCGGCCTTTTTCATAGGCGTCTTCAAGACCGTCGTAGAACATGTGGTCGATCACCTGGCCGTGACCCATGCGCATGCCGCCGCGCGCCTTCGGCAGCAGATACGGCGCATTCGTCATGCTCTCCATGCCGCCCGCCACGATCACGTCGGCGGACCCCGCGGCGAGCATGTCGTGCGCGAACATGGCGGCGCGCATGCCGGAACCGCACATCTTGTTGACCGTGGTGCTGCCGGTGGAAAGCGGCAAGCCCGCGCCGAGCGCCGCTTGCCGCGCGGGCGCCTGGCCGAGACCGGCGGGCAGCACGCAGCCCATCACCACTTCGTCGATCTGCTCGGGTTTCAAACGCGCGCGCTCGACCGCGGCCGCAATGGCGGCCGAGCCGAGTTGCGGCGCGGTCAAGGCTGCGAAGTCACCCTGAAAGGCGGCCATCGGCGTGCGGGCCGCGCCCACGATGACGATCGGGTCGGATTGTATGTCGCTCATGTTCGTCTCACTCCTTGAAGTCACTCATGTTTGAGATGGTTGATCACGCCTTCGACGACAGCCGGCACGTCGCCGAGCTGTGCGGCGTCGGCGGCGAGCACGTCGTTATCCGCTTTGTGCGCACCGCCGGTGGAGACCGCCGCCACGCACTCCTGATACGTCGTGTCGAGCGCGGCCGGATCGCTGATGGTCATGCCGAGGTCGCGCACCTTGCCGTCATGCACGCCGTACGCCCAGCCATGTACCGTCAGCGCCTGACCTCGCGCCCACGCGTCGTTGACGATCGTCGTGCGGCAAACGTTCATCACCTGTTCGATCGCGTTCAATTCGACGAGGCGCCGGTGACGCGCTTCGCCGAGCGGCCATTCCTCGATCAAGGCGGCGTGCTTCGTGCGCACGTCCTGCACGTGGTGCAGCCAATTGTCAGCCAGTCCGACGCGACGGCCGTGCAGCGCAGCGCCCACGCCGGAGCAGCCATAGTGGCCGACCACCATGATGTGCTTGACCTTCAGCAAGTCGACCGCGAACTGGATCACGGACAGGCAGTTCAGATCCGTATGCACCACGACGTTGGCGATGTTCCGATGCACGAACACTTCGCCCGGCGGCAGGCCGATGATCTGGTTGGCCGGCACACGCGAATCGGAGCAGCCGATCCACAGATACTCGGGCGTCTGCTGATGGGCGAGACGCGAGAAGTACTCCGGGTCTTCGGCCAGTTTGCGGGCCACCCACGCGTCGTTGTTGTCGAACAGATGCGCGAGAGGGTGAGGTTTGGAAGCGTCGTTCGTAGTCATGTTGCGTCTGGGCCGTGTGCTCGACCGGCGTGCCGGTCGATGTCGTTACATAGATGTCTGGCAGCGGATGCGGTTGCGCACATTGCCGCGACGGGTGCCGCCGCGCCGGGCGCCGCAGCGCCGGGCGCGGCAGCGCTTCACGCCGCTCGCGCGGCAGCGCCTTGCATGACGCCCGCCGTTTGTGCCGCGTTCGCGTCGGCAAAGCGCTCCGGATATCGCACGCAAAAGCGCGCGCTGCTGTCATAAGGGAAAAAGTCGGGCAGTTCGCCTTTCAGTAGATGATCCTTGTGCCGTTGCCAGAGCGCCGGGTCGAAGAAGTCCGCATGGTGTTGCATGAAGGCACGGCGCACGCGCGGGTCGCCGAGCAGAAAGGTGCCATACGTCTCCGGGAAAATGTCGTGCGGGCCAATCGCGTACCACGGCTCGCCCGACATTTCGTCTTCCTCGTGACGCGGCGCGGGCACCGCGCGAACGATACAGTCGGTCAGATATTCGATCTCGTCGTAGTCATAAAACACGACGCGCCCGTGTCGCGTCACGCCGAAGTTCTTGTACAGCATGTCGCCGGGGAAAATGTTCGCCTGGATCAGTTCCTTGATCGCATTGCCGTATTCGCGGATGCCGTGATCCACTTCTTCGTCCGTGCCGTTTTGCAGGTACAGGTTGAGCGGCACCATGCGTCGTTCGATATACAGATGCCGGATCACGAGGTTGTCGCCGTCGTATTCGATTAGCGACGGCACTTCCTTTTCGAGTTCCCTCACGAGCGCTTCGTCGAGGCGCGAAAGAGGCAGCGCGACGCTCGAATATTCGAGCGTGTCCGCCATGCGGCCTAAACGGTCGTGTCGTTTGACGAGCTGATACTTTTCCTTGATCCGCGCGCGCGTGGTGTCTTTCGGCGGCGGAAAGGAATCCTTGATCAGCTTGAAGACGTACGGGAACGACGGCAGCGTGAACACCAGCATCACGAGTCCCTTGATGCCGGGCGCGATGATGAACCGGTCGCTGGAATGGGAAAGATGATGCAGCAGGTCGCGATAAAACAGATTCTTGCCCTGCTTCTGCAGACCCAGGGACGTATAGATTTCCGCTTTCGGCTTACCCGGCATGATGGTGCCGAGAAATTCGACATA
This sequence comes from Paraburkholderia sp. PREW-6R, assembly GCF_039621805.1. Classification (NCBI taxonomy): domain Bacteria; kingdom Pseudomonadati; phylum Pseudomonadota; class Betaproteobacteria; order Burkholderiales; family Burkholderiaceae; genus Paraburkholderia; species Paraburkholderia sp. PREW-6R. Next base: position 263,345 of record NZ_CP155073.1, read on the forward strand.
CGCCGACGGCACGTCCATATCCACGAGGAAGTACGAGTGCGAGAAGCTAAAAATGATCAGCAACTGGTCGCGCTGGAGCAGCACCGTGTCGAGTGCGAGCAGTCCCGGCTTCGCATGCCTGATCGGCACAGCAAAAGGCAGCAGCAGATCGCCGTTGATAATGCGCCCAATGATATACGCCGACTTGTTCCGGTAGAACAGCGACGACAGCACGTGGATCTGAAAGTTGGGCGCCTCGTCGAACGCGCCGAACGTGTCGTGAATGGCCTGCATTACGCAGCCCACGTCACGCGTCAGATCTTCGAATGGCGTGTCGAGCTGGAAATTCGTGACAATGCGTTCGAGGGTCGCGGCAAGACCGTCGTTGCCCGGATAGTACGCGCGGTAGGTGGGTTTCGCGGCCGGCTCGTCGTTCTCGATGTATTCGGTCGAGATCGCGGGGCGCACGAAAATGAAATCGTTGTTGAAGTACGAGCGGTGCAAAATCTTGCAGCACACCGAATTAAAAAACGTTTCGGCGCACTCGGGCTGGCGGTGTGTGGTCAGCAGGCCGATGTAATGCAGCTTGATCTGCTGCCACACTTCGTCGTCGATATGTTCCGCGTCGTATTCGTCTTCGAGTAGCGCCACGCACTCGCTCACGCGCTCGTCATACGATGTGATGCGATCGCGCGCCAGCTTCTGCAAACCGTGCCAGTCGGCGCGTTTGAACAACGTGCGGGCACGGATCGCGGCGTCGCGAAAGACACGGTAATGGCGGTCGAATCCCTCCAGCATCGTCTGCGCGACGTCAAATCCGATCTGCGACGACAGCAGTTTGGGAAAGTGATTCATGCCTGCCGCGTTTCCCGCGCCCCGCTTTCAAGCATCGCACGCGCCTGGGCTTCGTACTGCGCGAGGTCTTCCAGCGTCGCGTTCAGATCTTCCAGTTGACGTTCCAGCACTTCGCGATGCCGCGCTACCGTGGCGAGGAACGCATGCAACTGCGGAACGGTGTCCGTAGGCGATTCGTACACGTCCAGCAGGTCGCGGATTTCCGACAGCGTGAAGCCCAGCCGTTTGCCGCGCAGCGTGAGTTTCAGCCGCGTCCGGTCGCGGCCCGAATAAACGCGCCGCAGACCGCTCGACCCTTCGCGGCTGGGTGAGAGTAAACCCTGATCTTCGTAGAAGCGGATCGCGCGCGGCGTGACGTCGAATTCCCGCGCGAGTTCGGTAATCGTGTATTGCGTGTTCATCAGGACATTCCGTGGCCGGCAGAAAAACAGATAGAACGTTAGAATCGACGTTTACGTTATCGTCAACCTAAACGGAACGCAACCAGGCGCAACGCGGCACGCAAACCACGCCGACGGGCTCGCACACCTCGCCATGCCGGACGGCCGACGGAGGAAGACATCCACAATGAATGCACTCGAACATCAACTCGACTACCCGTTCAACGATACGCTGCCCGAAGCCGGTCAGGCGATGGGAGTTGCGCCCGGCGTGTTCTGGCTGCGCATGCGGCTGCCGTTCGCGCTGGACCACATCAACCTGTGGTTGTTGCGCGATGAGATCGACGGGCAGCAGGGCTGGACGGTCGTCGACTGCGGCATTACGTCCGATGAGATCAAAGCGAACTGGGAGCGCGCGTTCGACAGCGTGCTGGACGGACTGCCGGTGTTGCGCGTGATCGTCACGCACTGTCATCCGGACCATATCGGCCTCGCTCACTGGATCTGCGCGGGCGGCGACAAGAAGCGCTGGGACGTGCGGCTGTGGATCACGCATGGCGAATACATGCAGGCACGGGTGATGGCGGCCGGCGACGGCTCGAATGCAGGCGGCGAGGGTGCGGCGCGCCACTTCGCTCGGCATGGCGTGACGGACGAGGAATCGCTCGACAAACTGCGCAACCGCAAGAGCTACTACGCGAGCCTCGTACCGGCTCTTCCCGCCCAGTATCGCCGTTTGCGCGAAGGCGACCCGGTGGAGATCGGCGGCAGAACCTGGCGCGTAATAACGGGCTTTGGCCATTCGCCTGAACACTGCGCGCTGTATTGCGAAACGGCGGGCGTGCTGATTTCCGGCGACATGGTGCTGCCGCGTATTTCGACCAATGTTTCGGTGTTCGATATGGAACCGGAAGGTACGCCGCTCGCGCTGTATCTGGAGTCGCTCGGGCGCTACGAGACGTTGCCGGAAGACACGCTCGTGCTGCCGTCGCACGGCAAGCCATTTCGCGGCGTGCGTACGCGCATTCGTCAATTACGCGAGCATCACGATGCGCGTCTGGACGAGGTGAGGCAAGCGTGCGCGCAGACGCCGCAAAGCGCGGCGGATATCGTGCCGCTCATGTTCAAGCGCCAGCTCGATATCCATCAGATGACGTTTGCAATGGGCGAAGCGCTGGCTCACCTGCATCTGTTGTGGCTGGCTGGTGAATTGAAGCGCGAGCAGGGCGAGGATGGGGTCGTGCGGTTTGCGCCGGTGTAATTGAACCCGCGATGGCGTGATAAAAAAGCCCGACTGCTTCATCACAGCAGCCGGGCATTTTTCTGGCAGCGCTATTCGGCGCTTCTAGCGGGCACTCACAGCGGCCCTTACTGCAGGCACTTACTGCACCGACACCGCCGCAAAATTCTGCCGCCCAAACGGACTCACGTGATACCCGCTCACATTCGTGCGCGTGATGGCCGCGGCCGTGGGATATCCGAGCGGAATCCACAGCGCCTGATCGTGAATGATCTGCTGCGCCTGCTCGTAGGCTTTCGCGCGCTTCGACTGGTCCGGCGTGGCCTTGCCGTCGGCGATCAGCTTGTCCAGATCCTGGTCGCAGAACCGCGCGAAGTTGATGCCCGACTTTACCGCGTTGCAGCTAAAGAGCGGCGACAGGAAGTTGTCCGGGTCGCCATTGTCGCCCGCCCAACCCATGAACAGCGAGTCGTGCTGGCCCTGCTTGGCCTCCTTGATCAGCTCGCCCCATTCGATCACTTTCACGTCCGCTTTCACGCCGATCTTTGCGAAATCGGCTTGCAGCAGCTCGGCGCCAGCCTTCGGATTTGGATTGAGCACACTGCCGGTAGGACGCACCCAGATGGTGGTCTCGAAGCCGTTCGGATAGCCTGCGTCGGCGAGTAGCTTCTTTGCTTTGGCAGGATCATACGGCCATGCCTTGACTGCCTTGTCGTAGCTCCACGTGTTCGGCGGATACGGATTCACGGCCGGCGTCGCCGTGTTGTCGAACACGGTCTTCAGGTATGTCGTGCGGTCGAACGCCATGTTCAGCGCGGCGCGCACCTTCTGGTTGTCCAGCGGTTTTTTCTGCGTGTTCAACGCGACGAACGCCGTCATGAACGCCGGCGTTTGCACGATAGCGAGCGACTTGTCGCCCTTCGCGTCGGCGAGGTCCTGCGGCTTGGGCGAGAGCGCGATCTGGCATTCGCCCGTCCTGACCTTTTGCGCGCGCACCGTGGCGTCCGGCGTGATCGCGTAGATCAGGCGGTCGATCTTCGGCTTGGGACCCCAGTAGCCTGGATTCACGTCGTAGCGGATCACCGCGTCTTTCGTGTAGCTCTTCAGTTCGAACGGTCCCGTGCCGATCGGCTTTGCGTTCAGATCGGCCTGCTTGCCGGCCTTCAGCAACTGGTCGGCATATTCAGCCGAATAGATCGACGCAAAACCCATTGTCAGGATCGAGATGAAGGTCGCGTCCGGTGCGTTCAGTTCGAACTTGACCGTGTTGTCGTCGACCTTGCTCACGGATTTGATGAGCTTGGGCAAGCCCATCGACTGCGCGTGCGGAAAACCACTTGCGCCTGCCACCTTGTGCCACGGATTGTTGCCGTCGAGCATGCGCTCGAACGTGAAGACGACGTCATCGGCGTTCAGCGCACGCGTGGGCTTGAAGTAGTCGGTGCTCTGGAACTGCACGTTCGGCCGCAGATGGAACGTATAAGTGAGGCCGTCGGCGCTCACTTCCCACTTGTCGGCCAGCGCGGGCACCACTTTCTTCGCGGCCTCATCGTACGAGACGAGCGGGTTGAAGATCACGTCTGCCGACGCGTTGGTCGTGACGAGCGAATTGAACTGCACGACATCGAAGCCGTCGGGGCTCGACTCGGTGCAGACAGTCAGCGGTTTGGCGAGCACGAGCGCGGGCGCCGTGAACAGTACGGCGGCTGCGAGCAGTTTGAAGCGCATAGGTTCTCCCATAACGAGCGCAGTCAGGCAGTGCGTCTGGTTGTGTGGTTATGTTCCGTTGACGAAAGACGGCGCGGCGCCAGGCATGGCCGTCCATTTCATTGTGATACGTTTCTGGCGCTGGCGCTGGCGCATGGCTTCATGGTGACCGCGCCGCACGCGTCCCGCGTCCTTCGCGAAAGCTTATCGAAGGGTGGTTGCGGCGACAACAACTTAATCCACCTATCCATAGGGTGCGGACGACGTCGCTGTTCCGGCGTGCGCAGGCTCCGGCCGCGCTGTGCCGGCAAACGGGGCGTCACGTGGAATGGCCAAAGGTGCAGCCGGCCTCGTCTGGCGCTGCGCGCTTGCGCTGATTTACTCGGCTTCGACGGTGGTGCGCGGTTTGCGCGGCGCATGCTCGAATGCGCGGTCATATAGCCAGCGCGGCAGGATGTGCAGCAGCATGGCCACGATACGCATCTGCCAGGGGAATACCGCGAACGCCGTGCGACGCTCGACCGCGTTCGCCGCTTTCACCGCGAAGCGGTCGGCGTCCATCAGGAACGGCATGCTGTACGGGTTGTGGGCGGTCATCGGCGTGCGGATGTAGCCGGGCGCAATGGTGACCACGCCCACGTCGAACGGGCGCATCTCGACGCGCAACGCCTCCAGATACTTGAGCGCCGCGGACTTCGACGCGCTGTACGCGCCCGAACCCGGCAAACCGCGCACACCGGCGACGCTGGCAATGCCGACCAGCGTGCCCTTCTTCGCGCCGACCATGGCGGTGACGAACGGTTCGAACGTGGCGACCATGCCGAAATAGTTGATGTCCATCACTTCGCGGAACGTACGAAGGTCGCCGTGTCCGGTTGCCGCGCCGCGGCTGATGCCGGCATTGGCAATCACGATGTCCGGCAAACCGTGCTGCGCAATGAAGTGCGCCGCCGCTTCGGCGAGCGCCTCGGCGTCTCGTACGTCGACGGAATAGATGGAAATGGGGTTTTGCGGGTGAGACTGCCTGAATGCAGCAAGGGCGTCGCCGCGGCGGGCAACGAGGCCAAGAATCGCGCCGCGCCGCGCATATTCGGCGGCGAGCGCGAGGCCGATACCACTCGACGCGCCGGTAATGAAGACTTTCTGCGGAGTACTCATTCCGGCGCCTTCGACGTTACATCTTTTTCGCGCGGACCTGTGCAACCAGATAATCCAGCACCTGGATCGTGCCCGGCAGGCTGTTGGTCGCGGCCGGCCCGGTTTCATACTTGCCTTGAACAGCCAGCGTCGGCACACCGTCGATCTTGTAGTCGTCGAGCAGTTTCTTGTCTTTCTGCAGCGCGCTTTGTGTCGAGAACGAGTTGTACGCTTCCATGTACTTCTTCGGGTCGACACCGTTCTTCGCGAGGAATTTGGCCTGATCTTCCGGCGTCAGCAAGTAGTCCTTGTTGACGTGGATTTCGTTGAAGACCTTGGGCGTGAGTTGCGTGGCGAGGCCGAGCGCGTCGAGCGCGTGGTACATCTTCGAATGCGGAATGAAGTCGTCGCGGAAGGCCACCGGCACGCGCTTGAACACGACGTCCGGACCCTGCTTCTTCACCCACGCTTCGAGGTACGGGTTGAATTCATTGCAGTGCGGGCAGCCATACCAGAAAAATTCGGTGACTTCGATCTTGCCAGCGGGTTCGTCGGTGGGTTGCGGCGAGGACAGCACCGTGTAGTCCTTGCCTGCGACCGGAGCGGCCGGCGATGCGTGCGCCGTTGCGGCCACGAGGCCCAGCGACAGGAACAGAATGCTCAGCAGTTTCTTCATGTTGTGATGACCCAGGTAGGCGGTAAAGCGGTGGCGCCACGCAAATGCCCGTCACCGTCTGTCGTTTCGGCATGGGCGCTGTCAAGCGCCCTTTGTGTTTGTGACACACGCCGCACCCCGATAGTTCGGCGGCGGCGCGAGCCTGCAAACCGTGTCCGTTATGGTTGATTACTGTTTCGTGAAACGGATCACGGCGGTGTCCACGCCGGCGTCGGACAGACGCTGACGGCTCGCATTCATGTCCTCGAACTTCGAGAACGGTCCGATACGCACGCGGTAATACGTCACGCCGCCCGCGTCACGCTGTGTGACTTTCGACTCGAAGCCCTGGAACGCAAGGCGTGCGCGCTGCTGTTCGGCATCCGCCGACGTCTTGTACGCACCGACCTGCAGGAAGTAACCCGTGTTCGCGTCACCCGGCGCCGGCGCGGCGCCTGAATCCTGCCTGCCGTTGCTGGCCGTGGCGGACGAGCCGCTCTTCGGCGCGGAGCCCGACGCCGTAGCGGCCGGCGTACTCGAACCTTGCGGCTTCTTCGCCGTGCTGCCCGCCGTGCTGGTGCCGTTATCCTGCGCGGGCTTCGGTGCAACTGCCGTACCGTTCGCGCTGCCCGCCGACGGCGGCACTTCGACGATCTGCGGTTCCTCCAGCATGCCCGACTGGGTTTGCGAGTTGGTCTGACCGGGCGCGGTGTTGGGCGGTGCCGGCTGCGCGGCTTGCGGCACCGGCTGGCCCGGCGTCTTGCCCTGCAAAGGACGGTTCGGATCGTATTGCTGCACCTGGCTCGAACCGGTGTCCGGCGCCGCGGGCGGCGCGACTTTCGAGACGAACGGCGTAGGCGCACGGGTGATATACAGCGCCACCACTACCGCGATCGCCAGGCCGACGATCAGGCCCAGCACGATGCCGAGAAAGGTGCCCCCGGTTTGTTTCGATTGCTTCGTTGTGCGGCGTGGTTTTGCCATCGTATGAATCACCTGCAAAAAGAATCCTGGAACGGCCGTCGATTATAACGACGGCCGCGTGCATGTTACGCCGGAGGACTTACATCTTGACGGGAGCAGAGACGCCAATCGTCGCGAGACCGTTGGCCAGCACCTGACGCGTAGCCGCGAGCAGCGCCACACGTGCATTGCGCTCGGCTGCGTCGTCGACCAGCACGCGTTCGGCCCGATCATTGTAGAACGAGTGGAATTCCCCGGCGAGGTCGCGCAGATAGAACGCAACCGCATGCGGTGCGAGTTCTTCGGCGGCGTGCTGCAGCATGTCCGGAAATTCCGCGAGCTTGTTCAGCAGCGCCATGGCACGCTCGCTGGTGAGCGGAGATAGGTCCACCTCGGCAAGCGTGCTTTCGTCGGTGTGGTACCGCGCCTTGCATTCTGCGATGACCGAGCAGATCCGTGCGTGCGCATATTGCACGTAGTGCACCGGGTTTTCGTCGTTCTGTTTCAACGCGAGGTCGATGTCGAACACGAACTCCGTGTCGGCCTTGCGCGAAATCAGGAAGAAGCGCACGGCGTCGCGGCCGCGGCGGATCGTTTCCTCGTCGATCAGATCGACGGCGGCTTCCGAACCCGGCGTTGCGCCGCCCGACCATTCGATCAGGTCGCGCACCGTCACGTAGCTGCCGGCGCGCTTGGAGATTTTCACCTCTTCGCCATTGCGCACGACCGTGACCATCTTGTGCAGGATGTAGTCGGGATACCCCTTCGGAATGCCGACGCCGAGACCTTGCAGGCCCGCGCGCACCCGCGCGACCGTGCCGTGGTGATCCGAGCCCTGAATGTTGATGACCTTGGTGAAGCCGCGCTCCCACTTGGCAACGTGATACGCGACGTCAGGCACGAAGTACGTGTAGGTGCCGTCGGTCTTGCGCATTACGCGGTCTTTGTCGTCGCCCTCGTCGGTGGTGCGCAGCCACAGCGCGCCGTCCTGTTCGTAGGTCTTGCCGGCGGCGATCAGCGCGTCGACAGTTTTCTCGACGCGGCCTTCGCTGTACAGCGACGACTCCAGATAGTACTGGTCGAACTTCACGCCGAACGCCTGCAGGTCCATGTCCTGTTCGCGGCGCAGATACGCAACCGCGAAACGGCGGATAGCGGCGAGATTCTCGACGTCGCCTGCGCCGGTCACGGGCTCGCCGTCGCTCGCGGCCACGGTGACACCGTTCAGATAGTCTTTCGCGATGTCGGCAATGTACTCGCCGTTATATGCCGACGCTGGCCAGCCTTCGTCGCCGGGCGCGAGGCCGCGCGCACGCGCCTGCGTGGAAAGCGCGAGCGTCTGGATCTGCACGCCGGCGTCGTTGTAGTAGAACTCGCGGTGCACGTCCCAACCTTGCGACGCCAGTACGTTCGACAACGCGTCGCCGAGTGCGGCCTGGCGGCCGTGACCAACGTGCAGCGGGCCGGTCGGATTCGCCGACACGAATTCGATCAGCACGTGCCGTCCGGCTTCGCGCTGCGAGCGGCCGAACGCGTCTTTTTCCGCGAGCACGGCGGCGATCACCGCCTGCTTCGCGGCAGCGGCAAGACGCAGGTTAATGAAGCCGGGGCCGGCGACTTCTGCGGCTTGAACGAGCCCCCTGGCCTGCGGGTGCACGAGCAATGCGTCGACGATCTGTTGCGCAAGCTGGCGCGGATTGGCGCGCAGCGGCTTGGCGAGTTGCATCGCCACGTTGCAGGCGACGTCGCCGTGAGCAGCCACCTTCGGGCGCTCGAGCGTGATGGCGGGCGAGACAAAAGCGGCTTCGGTCGCGCCCTGGGAGGCGGATGCGACCTGCTTCACCGTGTCGGCGAGCAGTGTTTCGAGAGTGTGTTTATGTGCAGGCAGCATGCTTGTTGCGAGTCCAGTGAGGCAATCCGGTGATGCGCAAGAGGCGCCGGCCGCGCGCTCGTTGCGGCCGATGAATCAGAAGCGTGGAAAGCGGCGATGCACGCGCCGCGCTGCGTTGGGCGCGCCGCCGGCAGCAGGCACGTTGCCTGCAACGCCATGTGTACGGCGCACGGCGGCCTGCGCTGTTGCGGTTGCGGTGGTTCGCGGCAGTGATGCGCAAAGCCACGGCCAGCCGGCCTGAGCGCGTGACTTGTGCTTCGCCGCGCCCGGCGCAGTGCGGCGCGCTTTTCCGTTCAGACGGATTTTAGCAGGTGCTAATATGTTCAATGAGATGCCCAGCAAGGGCCGTGGCCGTCAGGCCTGACCGGCGAGCCAACGTAACGCATGCCGGCAGTGGTAGTCGAACTGCTCGCGCGTGGGTCCAACATAACGAAAAAGGGAATTGTCATGCTGATTACTTTTAAATGCCGCGCCTGCCCAGACGTGATGATGCTGGAAAACCTCGCACAATATCTGGTGGGTATCGTCGGTAAGCAGCTGGGTCAGCGGGGCGTCATCATGCACGACGAACTGGCTCTGGCAATCGAAAAGCTCGAAGCTGCGATTACGTTCGACAAACAGGAGCGCGCCGAGCACGACGGCCATTTCCACGAACACGAAGAAGGCCACGAGCACCACGAGATTCCGCCGGGTCTTGCGCAACGTGCCTATCCGTTCCTCGACATGCTGCGTGCGGCGCAGAAGGAAAACACGGACATCATCTGGGGCATTTAGGTCGGCGCGCTGTTGCCGCCCGAGCTGAATCGGCTCGAACGCGAGGCCGAGCCGTACCATACGGCGCGGCTGCGCCCGAGGTGAGGGCCAGGAAGGGTAAGGTCGGCGCAAGGTGAGGACGAGGTGGGCGCAACAGCATAGCCTCACGCCTCAATGAAAAGAGCCCGCTCGAAGCGGGCTCTTTCGCATTTCAAAGGCCGGCTTGCTACAGCCTCGCCCCACCAGCTTGTTAGCTGGCAGCGTCCGCAGGGGCGGCCGCGGGTGCCGACGCGCCTTTCTTCATTTTCTTTTTCTTCGGCTTCTTGACGTGTTTCTCGACGGGCGGCGAATACGAACTCACCGCGCCGCTGGCGCCGGCGGGAGCGGCCGTCTGAGCCAGTGCGACCGAGGCGCTGGCGGCGAGCGAAACAGCAGTCAACAACAGCGTCAGCTTCTTCATACGATTTTCTCCGTTGACGATTGCAATTAATTAAGCCGACGCGTTTTGGCCGCGTCTGGCGGGGTCCAGCCGATTCAGTCTACAAAGCCGAAAATTACGGTGCTGCAAATATTCAGTCTTTCACGCTGGATATAGTGGATTTCCCGCCACGCTTCGTTCACAGCAAAGGTGCGAGTGCCCGTTCGGCATCGGTTTTCGACAACGACATACGCCTTGCATAGTCTTCCAGCTGATCCTGGCCGATCTTGCCCACCGAGAAATACGTGCTGTCCGGATGCGCCAGATAGAAGCCGGAGACACTTGCCGCGGGCAGCATGGCGAGCGATTCCGTCACGCTCATGCCGATCTCGGTGGCATGCAGCAAGTCGAACATGTCGCGCTTGACCAGGTGATCCGGGCAGGCCGGATAGCCCGGCGCCGGACGTATGCCGTGGTACTTCTCGGCAATCAGATCCTCGTTCGAAAGCGTTTCGGCCTCCGCATAACCCCACAGGTCGCGGCGCACGCGAGCGTGCAGCGCTTCGGCAAAGGCTTCGGCGAAACGGTCGGCAAGCGCCTTGAGCATGATCGCGCTGTAGTCGTCGTGATCCTTTTCGAACTGCTTTTCCTTCACGTCGACGCCGAGACCCGCCGTCACCGCGAACATGCCGATGTAGTCCGCCACGCCCGAATCTTTCGGTGCGATGAAGTCCGCGAGCGACCGGTTCGGGCGCATGACGCCATCCACCACCGGACGCACGCTCTGCTGGCGCAGGTTGCGCCAGGTGAGCGCGACTTCGGAGCGCGATTCGTCTGTGTAGATTTCGATGTCGTCGTCGTTGACCGTATTGGCCGGCAGCAACGCGATCACGCCGTTGGCTTGCAGCCAGCGGCCCTGAATCAGCCGCGCGAGCATGGACTTGCCGTCAGAGAACACGCGCCGCGCCGATTCGCCGACGATCTCGTCGTTCAGGATCGCCGGATACGGACCCGCCAGATCCCAGGTCTGAAAGAACGGGCCCCAGTCGATGTACTTCGCCAGTTCGCCCAGATCGAAATTCCTGAACACGCGACGGCCGATGAACTTCGGTTTGACCGGTTGATAGCCGCTCCAGTCGATTTTGGTCTTGTTCGCGCGAGCCTCGGCGAGCGTGACCATGGGCTGCGCTTTCTTGTTGGCGTGCTGATCGCGAATGCGCTCGTAATCAGTTTTGAGATCGTCCAGATACTTTGCAGCGCCTTCGTCGGACAGCAGGCTCGACGCCACCGACACCGAGCGCGACGCGTCCGGCACATACACGACCGGACCTTCGTAATTCGGCGCGATCTTCACGGCCGTGTGTACGCGGGACGTGGTTGCGCCGCCGATCAGCAGCGGGATTTTCTTGACGCGGAAATAGTCGTCGCGCTGCATCTCCGACGCGACGTACGCCATCTCTTCGAGGCTCGGCGTGATGAGGCCGGACAATCCGATGATGTCCGCGCCTTCGACTTTCGCTTTCGCCAAAATGTCGTTGCAGGACACCATCACGCCCATGTTGACGACTTCGAAGTTATTGCACTGGAGCACCACTGAGACGATGTTCTTGCCGATGTCATGCACGTCGCCCTTGACCGTGGCGATCACGATCTTGCCTTTCGCGCGCACGTCCGCGCCGGCTTCGGCCATCAGCTTCTTTTCTTCTTCGATATACGGAATCAGGTGGGCGACCGCCTGCTTCATCACGCGCGCCGACTTCACGACCTGCGGCAAAAACATCTTGCCCTGCCCGAACAGGTCGCCGACGATGTTCATGCCGTCCATTAGCGGACCTTCGATCACGCTGATCGGGCGGCCACCTTCGGCGGCGATCTTCGCGCGCACTTCCTCGGTGTCCTCGACGATGAAGTTGGTGATGCCATGCACGAGCGCATGCGACAGACGCTTCTCGACCGGCTGGTTGCGCCATTCGAGGTTCTCTTCCTTCTTCGCCGCGCCGGTCTTGAACCTGTCGGCGATTTCGAGCAGACGGTCGGTGCCGTCCGGCCGCCGGTTCAGCACCACGTCTTCCACGCGCTCGCGCAGTTCGGGATCGAGGTCCGCATACACGCCGAGCTGGCCGGCGTTGACGATGCCCATGTCCATGCCCGCCTGAATGGCGTGATACAGGAACACAGTGTGGATCGCTTCACGCACCGGGTCATTGCCGCGAAACGAGAACGACACATTCGACACGCCGCCGCTCACCGTTGCATACGGCAGGTTTTCCTTGATCCAGCGCGTGGCGTTGATGAAGTCGACGGCGTAGTTGTTGTGCTCCTCGATGCCCGTGGCGATCGCGAAGATGTTCGGGTCGAACACGATGTCTTCGGGCGGGAAGCCGACTTCGTTCACGAGGAAGTCGTATGAGCGCTTGCAGATCTGCGTCTTGCGCTCGAAGGTATCGGCCTGCCCCTGCTCGTCGAAAGCCATCACGACTGCGGCCGCGCCATACCGGCGGATCAGGTTCGCATGGTGGCGGAACGCTTCCTCGCCTTCTTTCAGCGAGATGGAGTTCACGATCGCCTTGCCTTGCACGCACTTCAAACCGGCCTCGATCACTTCCCACTTCGACGAGTCGATCATGATCGGCACGCGCGCAATGTCCGGTTCCGATGCGATCAGATTCATGAAGCGAACCATGGCCGCTTTCGAATCGAGCATCGCCTCGTCCATGTTGACGTCGATTACCTGTGCGCCGTTTTCGACCTGCTGACGTGCAACCGCGATTGCGTCGTCGAACTGGTCGTTCAGGATCATTCGCGCGAACGCCTTCGAGCCGGTCACGTTCGTGCGTTCGCCGACGTTGATGAACAGCGTGCCGGAGGTGACGTTAAACGGCTCGAGGCCGGAAAGGCGCATGGTGTGATCGGTCATGGCGTATGTGCTCGATTGCTGCGGTGGAATGCGTTGGGTTCGACAGACTGACGGTGCGGCGCCGCGTGACTCAGGCCGCGTCGCGATACTGCGTGGGCCACTGGCGCGGCTTGATGTCGGCCAGCGCTTTCGCAATCGCCGCAATATGCTCCGGCGTGGTCCCGCAGCATCCACCCGCGATGTTCACGAGCCCCGCCTGGGCAAATTCTTTCAACAGGCCCGACGTGTCCGCGGGCAATTCGTCGAAGCCCGTGTCGCTCATCGGGTTCGGCAAACCGGCGTTGGGATAGCACGACACGTAGGTATCGCACAGTTTCGCCAGTTCGGCGATGTACGGGCGCATCAGCGCCGCGCCCAGTGCGCAGTTCAGGCCGAAGGTCAGCGGCTTTGCATGACGCAGCGAGTTCCAGAACGCCTCGACCGTCTGACCCGACAGAATGCGGCCCGACGCGTCGGTGACGGTGCCTGAAATCATGATCGGCAGGCGTTCGCCCGTGTTTTCGAACAGCTCGTCGAGCGCGAACAGCGCGGCTTTCGCATTCAGCGTGTCGAAAATCGTTTCGACGAGGAACAGATCGGCGCCGCCGTCGAGTAGCGCCTTGGCCTGCGCGTAATAGGCTGCGCGCAGTTCGTCGAACGTGACGTTGCGCGCACCCGGATCGTTCACGTCAGGCGAGATGCTCGCAGTTTTCGGCGTCGGTCCAATCGCGCCGGCGACAAAGCGTGGCTTGTCCGGCGTCGAGTATTTGTCGCAGGCGGCGCGCGCGAGCTTTGCCGATTCGAGGTTCATCTCGATTGCGAGGTCTTCCATGCCGTAGTCGGCCTGCGCCACCGTGGTCGCGCCAAACGTGTTCGTTTCGATGATGTCGGCGCCCGCAGCGAGGTACTGCTCGTGAATCTCACGGATCACGTGCGGCTGCGTGATGGACAACAGCTCATTGTTGCCCTTGATATCGCGACCATAGTCTTTGAAACGTTCGCCACGGTAGGCGGTTTCATCGAGCTTGTAGCGCTGGATCATCGTGCCCATTGCGCCGTCCAGAATCAGGATGCGCGACTTGAGCAGCGCAGGCAGCGTCGCGCCGCGCGTGTAAGCGGCTTCTGGACGGATGGGCGTGGCAGTTTGAGCAGGCTGGTTCATGGCGGACAAGGGCTTGCGCCGGTGTTTGCGGAAGCCTTGCATTGTAGCCGCTGCCGCGCGGTTTCGCCGGGTGCCGGCGGCGAGGGCAGCAGGCGCAGTCAAGGCGGTCGCCGCCATTCAGCGCGTTTGGCTGACATCGCAGAACGGTGCGGGCCAGATGGCAGCCTCGGGGGGAGGGCTGGTTCCAAACAGTTTTGAGACAGATGTAGACGTGCCAAATAAAACGGTCCAGCAGACGAACGCCTGCTGGACCGCTTCATCACTACAGACCGACTTGTAAAAGCCGCCGGTAAGGCCTGGCGGCGCGGTCAATGTTGGTCGCCAACGACGTGAGCCGAACCCTCTGGTTAGTGAAGAATGACCGGCTGATGCATCAGACTGTCGAATTGCCCAAGAAATTCGTCGACTTCATCCAGTGACGGTTCCTCTTCGATCAGCTTCTGTACGTGCTCGCGAAAGCGCGCCGCCATTGCGCCGTCAATGTAAATTTCACGCTGCATGTTTTTATCGACGATCTCGTAGCCGCCCGACTTCATGGCCAGCAGACCTTCCTGCGGCGGAAACTCGACGACACAATAATTAGGGCTGTTGTAGATCATTTGCATGGCGACACTCCTTATTTCCGTTGGCTCCTAGCCGTTCTTGCGCCATAGGTGGAGCATTTGGTGTGGAATTCAAGGGGTGGGTCCGGATTGACACTTGCAAAGTTCCGGACCTACCGGTTAGACCGGCCTATCAAGAAACGCTTCAAGCAGTGCAGCAAAGCGGTGAGATTGCTCCACGGGTGCCCGGTGAGCGGCATCGAGGAGTTCGAATCGTGCGCCTTCGACAGCGTCTGCTATCGTCTGTGTAGCAGCAGGTGGCGTGCCTGTGTCGACGACCCGCCACGGTCAGGGTTGGGCGACGCATGTTTCCCAGCTTACTGCGTACGTCGAAATCACGCACCGCCGCACACGCAAACGCGTCGCCTTCCAGCAACGTCCGCATGAAACCTCCCGGATGAGCTCGACGGCTTCCGGGCGCGCCGCCAGACTGGCGTCTCGCCAACCCGTTGATGGACAAACGTGAGCTACGGTCCGCCGCTCCCGTTGCTCAGCACATAACGCGTTTGATGCCATTCATCTTTACTTGCATGCGGGCTCCTCGTCCGGGGATCGCAGCGGAAGGTCCATCCACGCATGCGGGCCGTGCGCTTCGCGCTGGTGAATCGTCGGGACTCACTCAATATACGCAGCCTGTACGCGAATGGTTGCAATCAGTATGCGATTGTTGACCGCGCCGGAAGTTTCGCGGCGGGGTTCGGAGTCCGCGCGTTGAGGGCTTAAGGCCGCGTGATGCCGGGTGTGTCGGTGGGACTGGTGGAATCGGTCGGTGCCGAAGGGGTGCTTTCTGGATCCTCGGCCGCCGGCTTGCCGCGCCAGACCAGCTCGAATTGCGTGCCGTTGGGTTCTGTTTGAACGATCCGCGCGGGCAGCCAGCCGAGCGACGGCGCAAGCCACACGTCGATGCGTCGCAAATCGCCGTCGTGCCGTGGCAGGCGTTTGAAGTGCCGCGTGTCGAGATAACCTTGCGCGGTGCGGATCGTTTCGTCGCCGATCGTTTCGACGGGCCAGTTCTCACCGCTGTCGCTATCCACGACGAAGAACTGCCGCGTCACGCCCGGTTTGTAAGCGGACGGGTCGCCGCGCACGAGGCTTGCCAGTTGCATGACCATGCTGAAGCGGTCCTGCGCGCCGTCGGGCAGCGGCAGCGTGGCGGGGGTACGCGTGAAGCCGATCTTTTTGTCGGCCCGGTTGAAGATCGCGATGTCCTCGGCACGCCGGCCGCGTTTCTCGACGTACTGGTCGGGCGCGAGGCCGAACGCGTCGATATGACCGTGACTCGAATAGACGAAGGTGCCGACAAAGGGCAGCGGCACCGAGACGACCATCTCATAGCTTTGCGGACTGCTCGTCCAGTGGATCGTGCCGGGCTGGTTGCGCACGCCGTTGTAAAAGGTGTCGTACTGCAAGTCGCCCGACGGCGGCACGGAAAACTTGACGCCGGCCGACGCCGCGTGCGCGCTCGCCGCACTGGCCGCACCGGTTGGGTCTGCTGGGCTCGCCGCACTTGCCGCGCCCGTTGATTGACCGGCGACGGCCGCCGTTGTAGCCGACGCGGAACTCGCAGCGGCCGCGGCACTGGCGGCAGCGTCCGACGCAGCCACGCTTGTGGCCGGCGTCTGCGCCGAGGGTTGCGTCGCGGTCAGCACATGTTCGCGAGGCTTGACCGATTGCGCGCGTTGGGCCGGCGCAGCGGCCGGCGTTTGCGGCGAAGCCGCTGCCGGTTTGCGCTCGATACGTTCCGGTGTGAGCAACGCAACCTGCACGGGCACGTGCGCGTTGTCGGACGGGTTCAGGTTGGCGCGGTTGCGCTCCACCCATTGCGCGGCGATCCAGTGCAGCACGGCCACCACAAGCAGCACGGCAATCCAGCGCAACGTACGCACGACCGCTCGCGGTCGATCTGGCGGCGTCGGGTCAGTGCGATGCGATGTCAAGGGCGAAGCCATCAGCTAATGGACAGGTTGAACGGCAGAAAGATTCGGAAAGATTGCAGATGCGTTCCACGTGGCCCACGACGACAGCCACGAAGACAGCGCCAACGACCGCGCCTGCAATAACTTGAAGACGCGGCGCAAGGTGGACGTCGATGCCGCCGGAACCACGGCCGCCTCTAACGCGGCGTCGCACTATACCCCAGCTCATAAGAGAGCTTTTGCGCGCATTCGCGCATCGCGGTGTCGATCTCGCCGCCCCAGCTGATATCGAACGCGCCTTCGTGACCGAGCGCAACGAGGCCGAGCGCGAGTTCGCCCGTCGAGTCGAACACCGGCATGCAGAACGCGTGAATAGTGGGCAGCAACATGCCTTCGACGCGCGCAGCACCATGCTGGCGCACGTCGGTCAGCACGCGCTCGACCTCGTCCCGCGTGCGCGGCCCGCCGATATGCGCCGAGCGGCGTGAATCGGCGAGTTCGCGTTCGAGCATGGCGGCGGTCTTGCTCGCCGGCAGGTAAGCGGCAAATAGCAGACCGGTGGCGGAACTGAGCAGCGGCATTACATCGCCGAGTTTGAGCGACGCTTTCGCGGGATGGCTCGATTCCATCCAGTGCACCATGGTTGGCCCCTGATTGCCCCAAACCGCAATGCCGACGGTCAGATCCAGCTGATCGCGCATTTCCGCCAATGCGATGCGTGCGAGCTTGACGCCGTCCACTCGCGCAAGCCGCGCGAGACCGAGCTGCAGCGCAAAGCCGCCAAGCTCGTAGCGCCCCGACAGCGGATCTTGTGCGACCACGCCGAGCCGCAGAAAGCTGACCAGATAACGGTGCGCTTTCGCCGGACTCATGCCGGCGCGCTGCGCGAGATCGCGCAGCATCATCGCGCGCGGCTCGTGGGTCAGTACATCGAGCAATCTGAAACCCACCTCGATCGACTGGATCCCGGAGCGCAGCTTTTCCTCGCCTGTCTCGGCGCTTTCATCGTCGGATTCACGCGCATCGAGCGGTTCGGTAGCGTCGGAACGGTTACGGATCGCATTGGAGCGGGCGTTTGAAGGCATGAGCAAAGCGCACCTGGCGCGTGGAAACCGTGAAAAAAGGTACCGCAGGAGCGGCACGGAACTCGCGTAACCGATATGCCGGGTCACGGCATTTGGGTCGCACCGATTCACCATCGTAGAATAGATTCCTTCTATCGTCACCAACACGGTTCGCTTCTCTATGAAACTTGCCACGCTGAAGGACGGCACGCGCGATGGTCAACTGATCGTCGTGTCCCGTGACCTGCACACCGCCGCGATCGCCGACGCGATTGCGCCCACATTGCAGCGCGTGCTCGACGACTGGGCCTTCTATGCGCCGCAACTGCACGATCTGTACGACGCGCTCAATCAGGGCCGCGCGCGCAATACCTTCAACTTCGACGCGCGAGACTGCATGGCGCCGTTGCCGCGTGCATTCCAGTGGGCCGACGGGTCGTCGTACGTGAACCATGTCGAACTCGTGCGGCGCGCGCGTGGCGCGCAGATGCCGCCCGAATTCTGGACCGATCCGCTGATGTACCAGGGCGGCAGCGACGACTTCATTGGCCCGAAAGACGACGTGCTGTGCGCGTCGGAAGCATTCGGGATCGACTTCGAGGCGGAAGTCGCGGTGATCACGACCGACGTGCCGATGGGCGTCACTCCCGAGCAGGCGCTCAGAAGCGTGCGTCTGCTCACGCTCGTCAA
Source organism: Paraburkholderia sp. PREW-6R (assembly GCF_039621805.1). NCBI lineage: Bacteria > Pseudomonadati > Pseudomonadota > Betaproteobacteria > Burkholderiales > Burkholderiaceae > Paraburkholderia > Paraburkholderia sp. PREW-6R. Next base: position 281,653 of record NZ_CP155073.1, read on the forward strand.
CGACGTATCGCTGCGCAATCTGATTCCCGCCGAACTCGCGAAGGGCTTCGGCTTTTTCCAGAGCAAGCCGGCTACGTCGTTTGCGCCGGTTGCCGTCACCCCGGACGAACTCGGCGAGCACTGGCGCGAAGGCCGCGTGCACCGGCCGATGATCGTCCACTGGAACGGCAGGAAAGTGGGCCAGCCGGATGCGGGCACCGACATGGTGTTTCACTTCGGGCAGTTGATCGCGCATGCCGCGAAGACTCGCAATCTGCGCGCCGGGGCGATCGTGGGCTCGGGCACGGTATCGAACAAGGACGCCACGCGCGGTTATTGCTGTATCGCCGAGAAGCGTTGCCTGGAGACGATCGAACACGGCGCGCCGCAGACCGAGTTCATGAAGTTCGGCGATACCGTGAAGATCGAAATGCTCGACGAAGCGGGCAAATCGATTTTTGGTTCGATCGACCAGAGCATCGCGCCGCTCGATTGACCGGCAGATCGACAGAAAAGGGTTTCGCCCGATGCCGGCGCGGAAGCGCGCCGCTAAACTGACTGGCGCGGTGGCGCGCCGCGCGGCCGCCGTCACGGAGGTGAACTTCGGAGGTAGGGGCCGGGCTGCCTTCAGAGGCAGCAACGGATCGGCAGCAAACAAGCAACAGACAGGCAACAAGAGAGCAGCGTTTCGGCAGGACATCAAAACGAAAAACCGACGTGAGGAGACAGGCATGCCGCAAATCGAATTCAGGCAAACGGGAACCGTGCGCGCTCAGACGAGCGGCGCGAAGACATCGAATCATCGGCTGACACGCATGGCGGCGACGCTGTGTGCTGCGTTCGCCGCTTCGCTGCCGGCGCTCGCGCTTGCCCAGGTCAAGATCGGGCTCGTGCTCTCGCTGACCGGACCGGCCGCGTCGCTCGGCATTCCCGCGCGTGACACCGCCACGCTTCTGCCCAGGCAGATCGGCGGGCAGAGCGTCGAGTACATCGTGCTCGACGACGCGTCCGACACCACGCAAGCCGTGCAGGACACCAAGAAGCTGATCTCCGAAAATCACGTCGACGCGATCATCGGCTCGTCGATCACGCCGAATTCACTGGCGATGATCGACGTGGTCGCCGAAGGCGAGACGCCGATGATTTCGCTGGCGTCGTCGGCGAAAATCATCGAGCCTGTCGACGCCAAACGCCATTGGGTCTTCAAGACGCCGCAGACGGACGCGATGATGGCGTCGGCCATTGCCGAACATGCGAGCACGCATAACGTCAAAACGATGGCGTTCATCGGTCAGGCCGACGCACTCGGCGAAACGTTCTACGCGGAGGTCGCGAAGTTCGCGCAGTTGCATCACATCAACATGGTGGCAAGCGAGCGCTTCAACCGGACCGATCCGAGCGTGACAGGTCAGGTACTGAAAATTCTCGCCGCGCATCCCGATGCGGTCGTGGTCGGCGCGGCCGGCACGCCCGCCGCGCTGCCGCCAAAGGCGCTCAGGGAACGCGGCTTTAAAGGATTGATCTATCACAATCATGGTGTCGCCAATAACGACTTCCTGCGCGTGTGCGGCGCCGATTGCAACGGCACGTTCCTGCCCGCATCGCCTGTGCTGGTCGCGGCGCAGTTGCCGTCGGATCATCCCGCGAAACGCCTTGCGCTCGACTATATCGCGCGCTTCGAAGCGTTCCGCGGACCGGGCACGGTCTCCGCATTCGGTTCGTACACATGGGACGCCGGCACGCTGCTCGGCCATGCGGTGCCCATCGCATTGAAAGCGGGCGCGCCGGGCACGCCGGAGTTCCGTCGCGCATTACGCGACACGCTCGAAGCGACGCACGGTCTCGCAGACACCAACGGCGTCGTCAACATGAGCGCCACCGACCATCTCGGGCTCGACCAGCGCGCTCGCGTGATGGTCGAGATCAGCAACGGAAAGTGGATTTACCAGCCACGCTGAACGTCGCGCAATGGGCGCAATGGGCGCAATGGGCGCAATGGGCGCAATGGGCGCAATGGGCGCAATGGGCGCGACTGGGCGCAAGAGCCACAGCGCTATGGCCGAAGCAATGGCCGCGCCGATTCGCTGCGCGACATCGCGACACCCTGATCATGAACACGGATTGCTCACATGTCTGAAGTACCTTCGCAAGCGCCACACAGTAACGACGCGTTTTATGCGCACTACCAGTCGCTGCGGTTGCACCGCCATCCGCACGGCGTGCTCGAGATCGTGATGAGCGGCGAGGGCGCGAACAAAAGCGGCCTCGCCACCGCGAATGCACGGATGCACTTCGAGCTGGCCGAAATCTGGCGCGACATCGATCGCGATCCCGAGACCCGCGTTGCGATCATTCGCGGCGAAGGCAAGGGTTTCTCGGCAGGCGGCGATCTGCAACTCGTCGAGGACATGGCGACCGATTTCGATGTGCGTGCGCGCGTGTGGCGTGAAGCACGCGATCTCGTCTACAACGTGATCAATTGCAGCAAGCCGGTCGTCTCGGCGATGCATGGCCCGGCCGTGGGTGCAGGGCTCGTCGCCGGGCTGCTCGCGGACATTTCGATCGCCACGAAAACGGCGCGCATCATCGACGGACATACGCGGCTTGGCGTTGCGGCCGGCGATCATGCGGCGATCGTCTGGCCGCTGCTGTGCGGCATGGCGAAGGCCAAGTATTACCTGATGCTGTGCGAGCCGGTGAGCGGTGAGGAAGCGGAGCGCATCGGTCTCGTCTCGCTTGCCGTCGACGAGACCGATTTGCTGCCTAAGGCTTTCGAGGTTGCGCAAAAGCTTGCCAACGGGTCGCAAACGGCCATTCGCTGGACCAAGTACGCGCTGAACAACTGGTTGCGTTCGGCGGGACCGACGTTCGATACGTCACTCGCGCTCGAATTCATGGGCTTTGCGGGGCCAGATGTGCGCGAGGGCGTGAAGTCGTTGCGCGAACGGCGCGCACCGGATTTCGGCGACGGCGATCCATGGCGCGGCAAAGCAGGCGAAGCCGGCCAATCGTCGGACGGCGGGAAATCCTGATGCAGCTCGTTTGACTGAACCCCGCGCGGTATGATCGAACGGCAAGCGCACGGCATGGCGACCATCTTTCCTTTTCAGCAGCGAGGCGACAAGCATGACTGAATCATCCGACACCACGCCGCCCTTTCCCGGCTTTCCTGGTTTTCCGCCCGCCGAAATGCTCGAGCGCATGTGGGGCATGATGCGGTTCTCGCCGTTCTCGGCGGCGCAACCGGCCGGCGGCCTGACGCCGTCATTGTCGATGATGTCTGACATGATGGCGCCGCTCACCAACGTCGAAGAACTCGACAAGCGCATCACCGACATGCGCGCGGTCGAGCAATGGCTCAAGCTGAATCTGAGCATGCTGCAGTCGGCGATTCAGGCGCTCGAAGTGCAGCGCGCAACGCTCGCCACCTTGCGTGCGTTCGGCGCGTTCGCCCAGCAGTCGATGTCGCAGCCATCGGCGCCGGCGCCCGCGCCGGGTCCGTCGCCGGCGCCGTCAGGGTGGCCGCATAGGCCCGCGGGCGGATCGGCTTCGTCCGCGGCCAGCGCAGACGCCGCTGCCGGAACAGCGGGCAAAGACGAAGGCCAGGATGAGCCGGACACCGCTCCATTCGATGCGTCCGCGTGGTGGAGTCTGCTGCAATCGCAGTTCAACCAGATCGCACAGTTCGCAATGACGCAACCGGCGGTCGCGGTGGCAGCGGCGGGCGGCGCAGCGGCACAGCCGCAGGCCGACGCCAGCGCCGGCACTTCGCCGCCGGCGGACCATGCCAACGAAGCGGACGCCGACGCCGACGAATCCGCCGACGAAGCGGGGCGTGCGCCCCCGGATTCAGCGTCGCCGGCACCACGGGCGGCGGCGAAGCGGGCGCCTGCCGCCACGAAGCGCGGAGCTAGCGGGACGAGCAGCGCGCGCACCACGAAGAAATCAGCGTGAAGCAGGCATGAACGTGGACGGAGGCGGTGACATCGGGCCGCTTGCCTCGCCTTCTGCACGTGGGCGGGTCCGAACAGCAAACGTCCGGATGTCACGGTTTTGACGCCAACTATCACTCACACTTCGCGGTCGGTACGCTGGATTGAGCGAAATCAATCAGGCATTGGAATTGCGACTTCTACGGCGAGGGTTTGGTTAAAACAGCATGCTATGATTGTGTAAGCTTGAATTTTGGCTTTTGGGCGTGCGCTGAAAACTACCAATCCAGCCGCCCTCGTCTCATTGCCGCCGGTATCGCTGGCGGAGGGCTGGATGGTGCGGTTCTCATCGCAAACTGGCTCGACCTCAGGCACAGGGTATCCCTCACCCACGGTTGGCCGCGCGGCGCGTCACTTACGGTTAGCAGCGCACGCGCAACGCCCGGACTTCTTTGCTGCCCCGGTGCATCTAGGCAGCGGATTACCGCGTAAAATTGAATGCTTGGCTGAACGCTCGGCCGGGCAGACAGCGAGCGGCGAATGCAGTTCGCTACAGGCAAAAGTGCTACACGTAGTAGTTATAGACACAGACAGTATGCGCAGAACAGGGGTGGGACTATGAACACCATGCTTTATCCGGAACTTTATAAATCGCTCGAATCCGTTCGATGGGACATGGAGAAAGACATTCCCTGGGACAAGTTCGATGCATCGCTCTTGACCGACGAGCAGGCCGCAACGATCAAGATGAATGCGATCACCGAATGGTCGGCGCTGCCCGCCACGGAAATGTTTCTGCGTGACAACCATCACGACAGCGATTTCTCCGCGTTCATGAGCGTGTGGTTCTTCGAGGAACAGAAGCATTCGCTGGTGCTGATGGAGTATCTGCGCCGCTTCAAACCGGAAATGTGCCCGACCGAAGAGGAACTCCACGCAGTGCGTTTCGAATTCGATCCGGCGCCGCCGCTCGAAACGCTGATGTTGCACTTCTGCGGCGAAATCCGTCTGAACCATTGGTATCGCCGTGCGGCCGAATGGCACACCGAGCCGGTCATCAAGCACATCTACGAAACCATTTCGCGCGACGAAGCGCGTCATGGCGGCGCATATCTGCGCTACATGAAGAAAGCGATGATGCAAACCGGCGACATCGCACGCGCCGCATTCGCGAAAATCGGTGTGCTGATGGCATCCGCACGCCGCACGGAAAAGCCGCTGCATCCCACCAATCTGCACGTGAACCAGGCACTGTTCCCACGCGACACGATCCAGTCGCGTCTGCCTGATCCGGAATGGCTGGAGCGCTGGCTCGACGAGCAGATCCGTTTCGACGACGGCTGGGAGAAAAAGGTCGTCGAGCGCATTCTTCACAATCTGTCGTTGCTGTTCGAGCGCACGTTCACGACCGCACAGGAACTGAACCGCTATCGCAAGGAAGTGGTGACGCGTCTGCAGGCAGATCAGAAAACTGCCGAACAGCCGGCCTGACGCTCGCGTTTCTCAAGGTCCGCGCGCTTCATGCGCCACCCGGTTGGATGGTTGAAGGAACGGCCCGACAAGCGTCAGCTTGCCGGGCCGTTCTGTTTCGAGGTGCCGTTCCGCGTGTATCGTGACGGCATTTTTCTCTTTTCTTCGCTCTGGCTCATGGCTGCTACTTTCGAACGCAAGATTTTCACGCGAGATGCGCTGGCGGCGCTGCGTCCGTCGCTGAAGGCGCCGGTCGTCTTTACGAACGGCGTGTTCGACATCCTGCATCGCGGGCACGTCACGTATCTCGCCGATGCAAAAGCGCTGGGCGTGTGTCTGATCGTCGGCGTGAATAGCGACGCATCAGTGCGCATGCTGGGTAAGGGCGACGACCGGCCGATCAATAACGAAGCCGATCGCATGGCGCTGCTGGCTGCGCTGGAGAGCGTCGATTACGTGGTGTGTTTCGGCGAGAAAACGCCCGTCGATCTGATCACGGCGCTGCGGCCGGACGTGCTGGTCAAGGGCGGCGACTACGACATGGACGTGTTGCCCGAGTCGGCGATCGTGCGCGGTTGGGGCGGCAAAGCGCTGGCCATTCCGTTCGAGCACGACCGCTCGACCACAGCGCTTCTGAAGAAGGTGCGCACGCACAGTTAGGTCGGCGCGGCGCACCCGCAGACCGCTGTCCAGCCTGCTATTGCGATAAGGCAGAAGCCGCAATCGGCGCCGTGGGCGCGGGGCCGCCCACCACCGCCTGGTCGGCAGCCTCGGCGGCGGTCACCGGTTGCACCTTCAGCACTTCCGGACGAACCTGCCGGTTCAGATGATTGGGCTCACGGCCACCTGCGGTCGGCGTGGGGCCGAAAACGCCGCGCACGGCGACGAATGCCAGCAGGTTGGCGAGAAACAGTATGGCGATCAGCCAGCGCAGCATGGGGGATGTCCTGTCCAGAAGTTGAGCGGCCGTATTCACGCCCGCGATTGAGCCGCCGTTTCGCTTGTCGCGCGATGCTCGGCGGCAATCAGCGCGAGCCCCGCCAGCACGAGCGAATCGTGGCGAGTATGCGGCACTTTGAGTGCGCTCGCCACTTCATCCACGGCGCCGCCGCCGACTACGAGCCGCACCGGCACCTGCCATTCATCCTGCAGGTCACGCCACATCCGTTCGATCAGACCTGCCTGCGCCAGCGTGCAACCCGCCGACAACGAACGCGGCGTGTCCGTCGCGAAGAATGGGCCGCGCCGTTCGGCGCCGGCTTCACCGTTCACCCCGTGCATCGGGTCCACGCTATTGACGCTATTCGCGGGATTCACGCCGAGCAGGCCGCGGGCTGCGCTGGCGTCGAGTGTAGGCAGTTGCGCGGTATGCTCGCCGAGCGAGCGCATCATCAAGGTCCAGCCTGGCGCGATCAGGCCGCCGACGAAACGGCCATCCGCGCGCAATGCTTCGAGCGTAGTGGCCGTGCCGAACGTCGCGATGAGCAGAGGTTCGCCGGGAAAGGCCGCGCGCGCGCCGATCATGCCTGCCCAGCGGTCGCTGCCGAGCGCGTGCGGCGTGGTGTAGCAGTTCGTCACGCCGCATTGCTGCGCGCACGCGCGGATCGTGGTGATCGGCAAGCCCGGCCAGTGTGCGTCGACGAGCAGCGCGACGCGCGCCGCGACCGCCTCGCCCGCGACATTCGAAAGCCATGCGCGGCGCGGCGCAGGCAGACCGGCCCACGCCGGTTGGCCGTCGCGGTCGCCGTGCGCCAACGCGCCCGCCGCGATCTGCGTGCCGTCCGCCTGTACCAGCGCCCACTTGATGCGGCTGTTGCCCGCATCGATCAGCAGATCGGGCGCACCGTTGTTCATGCAGCACCTTCGGCGAGGCGCAACGACACGTCACCGGTCGCGACGGTCTGACGGCCCGCCGCCGTGTCGAGCAGCAACTGGCCGCGCTCGTCTGCACCCGCCGCCACGCCGCGCGCGATTTCCTCGCCTTGCTCCAGCAGCACGACTTCCCGGCCCGCGTACGCATGCACGGCGTTCCAGCGGGACTGAAACGGCGCGAAGCCTTCGGCGCCGAAACGCAGCAGCGCCGGTTCCAGCGCGTTCAGCTCCGCAGCGAGCGTATCGGTGAGGTTGGCGTTGGGCAGCGCGCGTTGCAGCGCGGTGGGCACCGTGCCGCGCGCCTGGGGCGGCACGTCCGCGTTCAACGCGCCGACCTTGGCCGCCAGTTCGTCCGCACCCTTTACATTGGTGCCGATGCCGATCACCACGGCGCTCGCGTCCTCGGTGCTCCATGCGGTTTCGATCAGAATGCCGGCCAGCTTGTCGCCTTCCAGCAGCACGTCGTTCGGCCACTTCAGCGCGATCTGTCCGGGGCCCGCGACCGGCAGCGAGCGCAGCCCGTCGACCAGCGCGACACCCACCGCGAGGCTCAGCCCCGCCAGTCCTTCGAGCGGACGCGGCAGCACGCAGGCCACCGAAAACAGCAGCGCGTTGCCCGGCTCCGCGTACCACGGGCGCCCGCGCCGGCCGTGCCCGGCGGTCTGCAGATACGCGACCCGCACGATCGGGCGCGGCAGCGCGCCGGGCTTGCGTGGCAGCGCTTTCACGCGGGTCATGAGGTCGGCGTTGGTCGAGCCGGTTTCTTCGACGATTTCGATCGGCCAGTCATGCGCATGAGGACCGAACAGCGTGACGGCGCGCTCGCGGTCGATGCGCCAGTCGGGTTGGCCCGAGGCCGCCGCTGCGGCTTGCGAGGGAGTCTTGGAGGCGTTCATGCTCATATTGTAGCGATAGCGAACGCCGTGAGTCCGCTAGCGCGGCCCGTTGCGCGCGCGTTCGCTACAATGGCCGCTAATCCGATAACCAGATTACCGCGATCCTTGAACTACGACACTCCGCCCGGCCTTGAAGTCGCGGCAGGCAGCCAAGGCAAGATCGTCCGGCTCTCGGGCCAATGGACGGCGCTCGCGCTCGCGCGCGACCGCGCCACCGGCCACGTGATTCCGCTACTGCGCTCGCTGATCGGCGCGCAGGGCATTCGCCAGTGGGATCTGTCGCGCATCGACCGGATGGACCACGTCGGCGGTCAGGCGCTGTGGCGCGTCTGGGGCCACAAGATGCCGCCCGACACCGAGCTGACCGACACGCAGCGCGACATTTTCGAGCGTATCGCGCTGCTCGACACCGGGCGCGACGCGGCCGAGCCGGTGGTCCGTCTCGATCCCTTTACGCGTCTTGGGCTTGCGATCTTCTCGTTCTTCGAGCATCTGTACGGCGGCGTGGGCATGCTCGGGCGCGTCGTGCTCGATCTGTTCTCGATCGCGCGCAAACCGAATCTCATGCCGTGGACCGAGATATCGGCGAACATCTACAACGCCGGCACCAAGGCGCTGCCGATCACCGCGCTCGTCGCGTTTCTGATCGGCATCGTGTTGAGCTATCTGTCCGCGCAGCAGTTGCGGCTTTTTGGCGCGAACCAGTACATCGTCAATATTCTGGGTCTGTCGGTGATTCGCGAACTGGGGCCCGTGCTGGCCGCGATTCTGGTGGCGGGCCGATCGGGTTCGGCGATCACCGCGCAAATCGGCGTGATGCGCGTGACCGAGGAACTCGACGCCATGCGCGTCATGGGCATTCCGCACGGCCTGCGTCTGATCCTCCCGCGCGTGGTCGCGCTCGGCATTGCCATGCCGCTGCTCGTCATGTGGACCAATATCATCGCGTTGACGGGCGGCGCGCTCGCCGCGAAGATCGCGCTCGGCATCGACATGAACTATTTCGCGCGCGCGCTGCCGGGCGTCGTGCCCGTCGCGAATCTGTGGATCGGGCTGGGCAAGGGCGTCGCGTTCGGCATGCTGATCGCGATCGTGGGCTGTCATTTCGGTTTCCGTATCAAAGCCAACTCGCAGAGTCTCGGCGAGGGCACGACGACCTCGGTGGTGACTTCGATCACCATCGTGATTCTCGCGGACGCGGTGTTCGCGATTCTCTTTCAGAACGTGGGGCTCGGATGATCGCGCCGCTCACCCAGGCCGTACGCGGCCAGCCAATGCCTTGTATCGCCGAGCCGGTGATCGAAGTCGTCGACGTGACGAAGCGCTACGGCCGCAACATCGTGCATCAGCATCTGAATCTGGACGTGCGCCGCGGCGAGATCATGTCGATCGTCGGCGGGTCGGGTTCCGGCAAGACCACGCTCGTGCGGCAGATTCTCGGGCTCGAGAAACCGTCGTCGGGAACGATCAGGCTGTTCGGCGAAGACCTCGCGACGATCTCGCCCGAAACCGCGCTGCTGATGCGCAGCCGCTCCGGCATGCTGTTCCAGCGTGGTGCGCTGTTCTCGTCGCTGTCGGTGTTCGACAACATCGCGCAGCCGGTGCGTGAGCTCGGCAAGGTGCCGGAAGACCTGCTGCGCGACATCGTGATGCTCAAGCTGGAAATGGTCGGCTTGCCGTGCAAGCACGCGTCGAAAATGCCGTCGGCGCTGTCGGGCGGCATGATCAAGCGTGTCGGCATTGCGCGCGCGATCGCGCTCGAACCCGAACTGCTGTTTCTCGACGAACCGACTGCCGGCCTCGATCCTCAGGCCTCCGATGAATTCGTCGAACTTATCTCCGCGCTGCACCGCGCGCTCGGTCTGACGGTGGTGATGGTCACGCACGACCTCGACACCATGATCGCGCTGTCCACCCGCGTGGCCGTGCTCGCCGACCGCAAGGTGCTGGTTGCGGCGCCGGTCGAGGAGGCTGCGGGCGTCGATCATCCGTTCATCCGCGAGTACTTCCTCGGACTGCGCGGACGTCGCGCGCTACAGGCGCTGCCGCCCGAACGCCGTGCAAAGCTGCCGCGCGCGGCGCTCGAGCCGGCGTCGTCCGAATTGCCGCTGTGAAGCAGGGAAACCAGGGAACCTGACTATGGAAAACAAATCACATGCCTTCTGGGCAGGGCTCTTCACGATCGTCCTGCTGGTGGCGATCGCGGTGGCGGCTTTTTTGTTCAATGTCGACCGTTCCGTGCGAGTGCCGTACGATCTGCTTGCGCACACGAACGTGACGGGTCTCTACACCGACGCGGCGGTGCGCTATCGCGGGCTCGACGTCGGCAAGGTGCAGTCGATCAAATTCGATCCGGATCATCCGGGCCAGATTCTGATCCGCATTCTCGTCGACACCCACGCGCCGATTACCCATTCGACTTTTGGAAGCCTTGGTTTTCAGGGCGTGACCGGGATCGCCTTCATCCAGCTCGATGACAACGGCCGCGACACGACGCCGCTGGCGTCGTCGGCCAAGCAGGTGGCGCAGTTGCCGATGCGGCCGGGTCTGCTCGATCAGCTTCAGCAGCGCGGCGACGTGCTGCTGCGCAAACTCGAAAAAGTCACGGACGACGTGAATAATCTGCTGTCGCCGGAAATGGTCGCGCAATTGCAGGGCACGGCGGCAAGCATTCAGAAAGCCGCCGACGGCGTCGCCACGCTCAGCCAGCAAATGGCGCCCGCGGCAGGCAAGCTGCCGCACACGATAGATCAACTGGATCGCACGCTCGCGTCGACCAATCAGCTGATTACTTCGCTGAATCGCCCGGACGGTCCGTTCGAGACCAATCTGAACAAGGTCGGCACGGCGGCGCAGCAGGCGGGCGACGCGCTGGCGTCGATGAACGGCTCGCTGCAGGAATTGTCCTCGCGGGTTGGTTACGACACGTTGCCGCGCGTCAATTCGCTGGCCGAAGACGTGCGCTCCGCGGCCCGCTCGGTGGACCGCGCGGCGGACACGTTTAGCAACAATCCACGCAGCGTGCTGTTCGGCGCGCCCGTCGCGGCGCCGGGCCCGGGCGAGCCGGGATTCACGTGGCCGGCCGCCCGTGCCGCCGCGAAATGAAATTGATTTTTTGAATCGGCAGTTAGAGATTCGAAGGTTTGTGAAAGGAAGATTGTCATGTCACGTTTGACCCACCGATTGTTGTCCACGAGCGCCGGTTTGGCGGTGCTGCTCGCCTTCGGTCTGCTGGCCTCGGGCTGCGCAGGCACGCCCGCCGCGATCTCGGACATCCGCTACGACCTCGGGCCGCCGAGCCCGGCGGCGTCGGCCGGTGCGATGCCCGCCGTCAAAGTGCTGGACGTGGCCGCGCCGGACATGCTCGAAACCGACAAGCTGATGTACCGCCTCAGTTACGCCGACTCGCAGCAAACGGCCGCGTACGCGAACAGCCATTGGACCATGACGCCGTCGCAACTGCTGACGCAGCGTCTGCGTGGTGCGCTGAGCTCGCGCGGCACCGTGCTGACCGGCGCGGACGGCGTGTCCGCGCCGGTACTGAAAGTCGACCTGAGTGAGTTCGAGCAGGTTTTCGACAGCCGGTCGGAAAGCCATGCGTCAGTCACGGCGCGCGCCACGTTGATCCAGTCGGGCAAGGTGATCGGCCAGCGCACGTTCATCTCGCGCGCGCCGTCCAGTTCCGGAGACGCCGCCGGCGGCGCGCAGGCGCTGGCCGCCGCGAGCGACGATCTCGTCTCGCAGATCGGCGCGTGGCTCGGCGTGCAGGCGCTGGTCGCCGCGAAGTGACCGGCATGCAGCGCACGTTCCGGAGCGCTGCATGAGCGTCAAACCCTGGGCGCGCCGGCCATCGGCGCTTGCCCGGCAAGCGCTGCTGCTGTACACCGCGCTGATCGTCTACGGATCGTGGTATCCCTTCCAGGGGTGGCGCTCGCTTGGGATCGCGCCTTTCGCCTTTCTGTCCGACCCCATGCCGCAGTACCTGACGGCGTTCGACGTCGTCACCAACGTGCTCGGCTACATGCCGTTCGGCGCGCTGGTGGTGCTCGCGGTGTACCCGCGCTGGCGCGGCACGCTGGCTGTCGCGCTGGCGTTCGTGCTCGGCGGCATCCTGTCGTGCGTCATGGAGGCGGTGCAAACCTATCTGCCGACGCGCGTGGCATCGAATCTCGATCTGGCCGCCAATGCGCTCGGTGCGCTGCTCGGCGCGGCGATCATGTCGCCCGCGACCGGCGCGCTGCTCGACCGTGGCCTGCTGAGGCGTCTGCGGTTGCTGTGGTTCGAGCGCGAGAGCGCCGCGCTCGTCTGCCTGGTGGCATCGTGGCCCTTCGCGACGATGTATCCGGCCCCTCGCCTGTTCGGCCTCGGCAACTGGCCGCGCGCGCTGTGGCTGCGTTTCGACAGCACCACGCAGGACGCGCTGCTCGCCTTTGCGCCGCCTGCATGGCACGTCGGCGCGTGGCCGTCGCTGGTTTCCGCGCGTTTGCCCGAAAGCGTGTGGGAAGCGCTGATCACGACGCTCAATCTATCCGCTGCGCTCATGCTGGCTTCGCTGCCGGTGCGCCGTCACGCGCCGCGCGTGCGGTTATTGCTGGTGTTTATCGTCGCCACCCTGGTGGTGAAAGTCGGTGCCACGTTTCTGCAGTCCCAGTCGGGCCTCGCTTTCGACTGGGCAACGCCTGGCGCGCTGTGCGGCCTTGTCGCGGGCGCCGTTGCGGGCCTGTTGACGCTGCGTCTGCGGCGGCGTTCGCGCGCCGTCCTCGCCGGGGTCGCGCTGATCGTAGCGCTGGTGTTCGTCAACCTGTTACCGGTGAATCCGTATTTCGACGTGGTGCTCGCCGACTGGCGGCAGGGCCGTTATCTGCATTTCAACGGACTCGCGCACTGGCTTGCGTGGATGTGGCCGTATGCAGCGCTCGTGTGGCTCGGATATCTCGCCGAGCATGCGTGGCTCAGGCGGCGCATGAACCACGCGTGAACCATGCGTGAACCACGCGTGAACCCGCTTGCGCCGCGCCCATAGGGCACGCATGGTACACATCGGGCTGGCGGGACGTACCCGTCACACGCCGGCGAGACCTCCGTCGCATAGTGCGCGCCGGCAGCGACAGGCTGCCTCGCTCGCTATAATCGTCCGCATGGCACGGGCGCGCCGCCGGCCAGTCAGCGCCATTTCCCACCGTCACAGTCTCGCTCCGGACACCATGGACTCCTTCTACAAGTACCACGTCTTCTTCTGTCTCAATCAGCGCGATCCCGGCGCCGAGCGCCCGAGCTGCGCGAACTGCAACGCACAGGAAATGCAGGAGCATGCGAAGAAGCGCGTGAAGAAACTCGGCCTTGCCGGTCCCGGCCAGGTGCGTATCAACAAGGCCGGTTGTCTCGACCGTTGCGAACTCGGACCGGCGCTCGTCGTGTACCCGGAGGGCGTGTGGTACACCTACGTGGATGAGAGCGACATCGACGAAATCGTGGATTCACACCTCGTCAACGGCAAGATCGTCGAGCGTCTGAAAATCGATCAGTAAGCTTTTGCGATGAACATACACACAAAAAAATATCTGATCGACGGCCCGGTCGGCAAGATCGAGGTCGCGCTGGATCTGCCCGACGAGATGCGCGAGAACGGCGTCGCCCCGCGTGGTATCGCGCTGGTTGCGCATCCGCATCCGCTCTTTGGCGGCACGATGGACAACAAGGTTGCGCAGACGCTCGCGCGCACGCTCGTCCAGTTGAACTACGTGACGTATCGCGCGAATTTTCGGGGTGTCGGCGAAACGCAAGGTGAACACGACGCGGGCGTCGGCGAGCGCGACGATCTGCGCGCCGTACTGGATCACATGCGCGCTCAAGCCGGGCAGGCCGACTTGCCGCTCGTGCTCGCGGGTTTTTCGTTCGGCACCTTCGTGCTCTCACACGTTGCGCAGAAGCTGCGCGACGAAGGCGAGGCGATCGAGCGGATGGTATTCGTCGGTACGGCGGCAAGCCGCTGGGAAGTCGCGCCGGTTCCCGAAAACACGCTCGTGATCCACGGCGAAACCGACGACACGGTTCCCATTCAATCCGTGTACGACTGGGCGCGGCCGCAGGAGTTGCCGGTCGTCGTGATTCCAGGGGCAGAGCACTTCCTGCACCGCAAGCTGCATATCCTCAAGCGGATCATCGTGGACGCCTGGCGGTGAACGACCGCCTCCGCGTATTTTGCGGGGTACAGGTACGCGCAAACGTTAACTAATCGCTGCGCGCCGTGCAAAGTTGCCTGGTTAGCACGCGTATAATGAGCGCTCTTTTTTGGGCGCAGCACCGCCCGTCCGGCAGTTCGCGCGCCGCGTATCGTCATGTGCGCGCAGCGGTGCCGGAGTCAGCGCGTGCTGCGCGAACCGACCGCGTGGCCGGAAGTCCAACGGGCGCCGCGCCGTTTTTACGGCCCGATGCTCGCCGACCGGCTCTTCCAACTCTGCGCACTGCGCGCGATGTTTCTATCTGCACGAAATCGACCCTATGCGTTTCTCCACCTCCGGCCGCACGTCATTCCCTTCCTTTGCATCCTTCGCTCCTGTTTCCATTAGCCGTGCCGTCACGCTCGGCGTCGTGCTGCCCGCCACGCTCGTGGCGAGCACCGCGTTCGCGCAGGTGCCGCCGCCCGCAGTGAATGCACGCTCGTGGGTGCTCGTCGACGCCACCAGCAATCAGGTGCTTGCATCGGGCAATGCCGACGAGCGCGTGGAACCGGCGTCGCTCACGAAGCTGATGACCGCGTACCTCGTCTTCGAAGCACTGCAGACGAAGAAGATCACGATGGAACAGACCGTGATGCCGAGCGAAGCGGTGCGTCGCGTGCGCACGGACGAGTCGCGCATGTTCATCGAGGCGAACAAGCCGGTGACCGTGCACGATCTGGTGTACGGCATGATCGTGCAGTCGGGCAACGACGCGGCGATCGCGCTGGCGGAACTGGTCGGCGGCAGCGAGTCGCAGTTCGTCAACATGATGAACAAGGAAGCGCAGCGTCTCGGCATGACCCACACGCATTTCGCCGATGTGAACGGCATGCCCGACCCGCAGCACTACACCACGGCGGGCGATCTCGCGGTGCTGTCGGCGCGTCTGATCCGTGACTTCCCCGACTACTACAACATCTTCTCGGTGAAGGAATTCACGTACAACAAGATCAAGCAGCCGAACCGCAACCGTCTGCTGTGGATCGACCCGACGGTGGACGGCCTGAAAACCGGCCATACGCAAGCTGCCGGTTACTGCCTGATCGCGAGCGCGAAGCGTCCGCTGCCGGGCTCGAACGACGCGTCGCGCCGTCTCGTCTCGGTCATGATGGGCGAGACCAAGGAACACGACCGTGTGCAGGACAGCCTGAAAATGCTCAACTACGGCTACACCGCGTACGACACGGTGCGTCTGTACAAGGCGAATCAGGTGGTGGGCACGCCGCGCGTGTACAAAGGCTCGCAGGACACCGTGCAGATTGGCGTGAAGAGCGATCAGTACATCACCGTGCCAAAGGGCATGGGTGACAAGGTGAAGCCGCAGATCGAACAGATCGATCCGCTGATCGCGCCGATCGCGAACGGTCAGCAGGTCGGCACAGCCAAACTCGTGGCGGACGGCAAGGTGCTCGCGCAGTTCCCGATCGTGGCGTTGCAGGCGGTGCCGCAAGCCGGCGTAGTAGGCCGCGTGTGGGATTCGCTGATGCTGATGTTCAACAAGAAGAAGTAAGCGGCTGACGTAACGAGCCTTAATCTGCCTCGGCCTGGCATGCAGCGGCGCGCATTTCGCGCCGCTCCTGGCCGGTTCCGTCGGCAGGGTAGCAAGGAGCGAAAAGTGAATCCCGAGAAAACGTCATTGCTTGAGTTTCCGTGCGACTTTCCCATCAAGATCATGGGCAAGTCGGATCCGGAATTTGCCGACACGATTGTCGAAGTGGTGCGCCAGTTCGATGGTGCAGTCGATCCGGCCCGCGTCGAAACGAGGCCGTCAAGCGGCGGCAATTACACCGGCCTCACGGTCACCGTGCGCGCCACGAGTCAGGCGCAGCTGGACGATATTTACCGTGCGTTGACCGGGCATCCTATGGTCAAAGTGGTGCTGTAAAGGCACCTGTTGGAGTTTGTTTTACGGCGCGGCGCGCAATGCGTCCGCTGCCAGATCGGCGCTTGCTGTTGGTCCTGTTTCGCAAGCCAGATCGAATAACTGCTTGAACCGTCCCACCTCTTCGAATACCCAATCCCGGAACGCTTTGACCCGCGCGGTTTCCAGCATCTGCGGCGGGCAGATGAAGTAGTACTGCCACGGGCTCGGACCATCCACATCGAATAGCCGCACGAGACGGCCTGCCGCGACTTCATGCATGGCGAGCGAGCGGCGCGTGAGCGCGACGCCCTGCCCGTCGATCGCCGCCTGCAGCAGGTTCGACGAATCCTGGTACAGCA
Organism: Paraburkholderia sp. PREW-6R; assembly: GCF_039621805.1. Taxonomy (NCBI): domain Bacteria; kingdom Pseudomonadati; phylum Pseudomonadota; class Betaproteobacteria; order Burkholderiales; family Burkholderiaceae; genus Paraburkholderia; species Paraburkholderia sp. PREW-6R. The sequence continues at coordinate 298,246 of NZ_CP155073.1, forward strand.
CTCCGCGTTTGGGCTCCGGCCAGTCGGTAAGCCCGGCGGCGTCGAACCACGGACGCCAGAGCTCGTCGTCGGAACGTAGCAGCGGGACTTTAGCGAGGTCGGCGGGCGTTTGCGGCAGCTTGCCGCCGTTGAAATTCGGCGAGCAGGCCGGAAAGAAGATCTCCTCCAGCAGAAGCTCGGCGTGCAGCCCCGAGTATTTACCGAAGCCGAAGCGGATCGCGGCGTCCACGTCGTCGCGTGCAAAGTCGGTGAGCGCATTGGTGGACAGCAGCTCCAGGTCCCATTGCGGGTTCGCCTCGATAAAGCTGCCGATGCGCGGCGTCACCCAGCGCGCTGCAAACGACGACAGCATGGACACTACGAGCCTCCGTTCGCGGTCGCCGGCGCGAATTTCGCGGGTCGCTTCGGCGAGCGACATCAGCGCGCTGCGCACTTGCGTGGCATAGCGGCGGCCGGCCTCGGTGAGCCGCACGCGCTTGCCGTCGCGGGCAAAAAGCGACGTACCCAGCTCGGCCTCCAGCGCGCGAATCTGATGGCTGACCGCGCCGTGCGTGACGAACAATTCGTCCGCGGCGCGCGAGAAGCTTTCGTGGCGAGCAGCGGCCTCGAATGCCTTGATCGCGTTCAAAGGCGGCAGTTGACGAAGGTCCATCGCAAAATTTCTCACATAGCAGTGAAAATAGATCGTTTGGTATCAGCCCTTGCTACGCCTAGGATTGTAGTCACGAAACGACTTTTGGCGAGGGCATTATGCGAGAAATTTCCTCTAGCATTGGCTTTGAATTGCGCAGCGGCGAGACCATTCCGCTGAAGGTGGCGCGCAGCACCCGGCTCGTCGTACGCGGCGGCGCAGTGTGGGTCACGCGCAGCGACGACACCGAGGACTACTGGCTCCAACCGGGCCACACGTTGCGCCTGCGTTGCGGCGAGCGGCTTTGGCTCAGCGCCGAGGGCGACACATTGGCGAAAGTGTCGTTTTCCGTGCCCACGCGTTGCGACGAGCGCGCGCTGAACTGGTTTGCGCGGATCGGCGAACGGCTGGCGGCGCGTTTGCGCGGCGGATGGCGGACGGTTTGAAGTCTGGCGGCGGCGCGTCCGTGCGGAAACGGCGTGCAAGCGCATGTCCCGAAGCATTGACTCGATTGCGGGCCGCGGTTTCTAGCGATGGTGGCCGTTGTCGACTCAGCTAACGGCCGGCGCGCAAGCGAACTTGTCACGGCGCGCCGGGTCTGCCCTTCCACGCGGTCATGCGCGATTGGCCGCACGTCGGCGCGGTTTCCCAGATTTCGGTAAACTGTGGTGATCATGTCGTCCACTCCGGTTCCACCGTCCTCCCCGCCTGATGCAGCGCCCGTCACATTGCGCTGGCTTGTCAACGAACCCTATCAATCGAGCTTCGACGCGATGCGCGCGTTCACGGACGAACGCACCGCCGACACCCCGGATGAGATCTGGCTGGTCGAGCATCCTCCGGTTTTCACGCTTGGCCAGGCCGGCGACCCGGCGCACCTGCTGGCGGCCGACAGCGGCATTCCTCTGGTCAAAGTCGATCGTGGCGGACAAATCACCTATCACGGGCCGGGGCAGGTGGTGGCTTACCTGTTGATCGACTTGCGGCGCCGCAAGCTGATGGTCCGCGAGATGGTCACGCGCATCGAGCAGGCGGTGATCGACACCCTCGCAGCGTATAATCTCGCCGGAGAACGCAAGGCGGGCGCGCCGGGCATTTATGTCGCGCCGGGTCCACGGGCCGGGCAGCATGCCGGCGCCAAGATCGCCGCGCTGGGTCTGAAAATCCGCAACGGCTGCAGCTATCACGGTGTGAGCCTGAACGTGAACATGGATTTGAAGCCGTTCCTCGCGATCAATCCATGCGGCTACGCGGGGCTCGAAACTGTCGATATGGCAACGCTTGGCGTGACCGCCGACTGGGACGACGTGGCCCGTACCTTTGCAGCCCGTCTCACCGCAAACCTCGACGGCAGTGCCGCGGCCGTCGCCCAACCACAGGCTGGTGCGCTCACCGCCTGAATGGATCGAACGAATGACTGACGTTACCGCGAACCTCGCAGCTGTTCCTGCTCCCGACGCCATGCCGGCGCCCGCCGCCTACGACGCCACCGCGAAGCAGAAGGCACAAGCCAAAACCGCTCGTATTCCAATCAAGATCGTTCCGATCGAAAAGCTGAAAAAGCCGGACTGGATCCGCGTCAAGGCGGCGACCGGCAATTCGCGCTTCTACGAAATCAAGCAGATCCTGCGTGAGCACAATCTGCATACGGTGTGCGAAGAGGCGAGCTGCCCGAACATTGGCGAATGCTTCGGCAAGGGCACCGCCACGTTCATGATCATGGGCGACAAGTGCACGCGCCGCTGCCCGTTCTGCGACGTAGGCCATGGCCGGCCCGATCCGCTGGATCCGGAAGAGCCCGGCAATCTCGCGCGCACCATCGCCGCGCTCAAGCTGAAGTATGTCGTGATCACGAGCGTCGACCGTGACGATCTGCGCGACGGCGGCGCGGCTCACTTCGTTGAATGTATTCGCCAGACGCGCGAGCTGTCGCCGGAAACGCGCATCGAGATTCTGACGCCGGATTTCCGCGGGCGTCTGGATCGCGCCATCGGCATCCTGAACGCCGCGCCGCCCGACGTGATGAACCACAATCTCGAAACGGTGCCGCGTTTGTACAAGGAAGCGCGTCCGGGTTCCGACTACGCTCATTCGCTGAAGCTGCTGAAAGACTTCAAGGCGCTGCATCCCGACGTCGCGACGAAGTCCGGTTTGATGGTCGGCCTCGGCGAGACCGAAGAAGAAATTCTGCAGGTGATGCGCGATCTGCGCGAGCACGACGTGGACATGCTCACGATCGGCCAGTATCTGCAGCCTTCGGAGCACCACCTGCCGGTGCGCGCCTATGTGCATCCGGATACGTTCAGGATGTACGAGGAAGAAGCGTACAAGATGGGCTTTACGCATGCCGCAGTGGGCGCGATGGTTCGTTCGAGCTATCACGCTGATTTGCAGGCTCACGGCGCCGGCGTAGTTTAACGGCCGAAGCTTTTAATGGTGGTTCGAGAAAGGAAGCCCGCAATTGCGGGCTTCCTTTCATTTCGGAGTCCGACAGCGGCGCAAGCGCGACCGGTGTCGCCGATTGACCGGTGACACGCTCGTAGAAACCGGACGATCGCGTGAACCGCTAGGCGAGCACGATCTCGTCGAGCTTCTTCTTCAATGGTGAAAAGTCAGCAGCTTCGGCCGCTTTCCTGTTCGTGACCAGCACGTCGATCCGCTCGACCGGACAGTACGAGATGCGGCTACGCTGGCCGATCTTGCTGAAGTCGGCGAGGATCACCACCCGGTCCGCATTCGCGACCATCGCGCGCGCCACCTCCGTCTCCGCGTGATCGTAGCTGGTCGCGCCGTGCCGGTGATCGACGCCCACGGGCGAGAGCAGCGCCATGTCCGCCCGATACCGTTGAATGTCGAGCACGGTGGTCGCGCCGGTCGTCGCCATCACGCGATCGCTGATGGAGCCGCCGAGCAGAATGACTTCGTTTGCACTGTCAGCCTGGTCGCCCGCGCCACGCATTTTCAGCGCGACGTCGATCGAGTTGGTGACGATCGTCAGGTTCGCCAGTTTCGCCAGTTCTTCGGCGAGCGCCGTGGTCGTGGTCCCGGCGTCGATGAAAAGCGTCTGGCCGCTCGCGACCAGACCGGTTGCCGCTTTGGCGATGGCCGTCTTGAACTTGACGCGCATATGGGCGCGCTCGGCGATCGGTGCCTCGTCGGCCGGCCTGATGGCGCCGCCATGCACACGCCGCAGTTCGCCGAGCGCTTCGAGGTCGAGCAGATCGCGCCGCACGGTTTCGCGCGACACGCCGAGATCCGCCATGATCCGTTCAGTGGATACCCGCTGCAACGTGGAAAGCAACGCGCGAATTCTCTGATGACGATCCTCCTGCCACATACCTGTTTTCCTGGTGACGAGCGCGCGTCCGACCGACTGGACGCGACCTGTTTCGAATCCAACATCGTTGGCACGGATGTGTGTCCCGACGATGTCAAGCGTACTACCAGGACCCGATTGTGTTGTATTTTTTTGGCAGCTTGCAAGTTTGTGTATTTGAACTTAGCCTTCGCAGTTCAAAAGCGCGGTGCCTGTTCTGGACGGCGACCGGGCGCGTGTCGAGAGCATAATCATTCGCTCTATCTGAAAGGTAACGAGACGTGGGAAACGGGACTGATCGCGCTTTATCCGCACACTGGCCGTATCCGCCACTCGTCGCGCATCGCTGCGGCGGCACGCTGGCACCCGAGAACACCCTGGCCGGCTTCGACGCCTGCGTCCGTCATGGCTATCGCATGGTCGAATTCGACGCCAAGCTTTCCGCCGACAATCAGCTCTTCCTGCTCCACGACGACACACTCGAGCGAACCACCAACGGCCACGGTGCCGCCGCCGACCACACGTGGGCGCAACTCGCGCCGCTCGACGCCGGCGTGTGGTTCGGCCCGCAGTTCGCGGGCACACGGTTGCCGACGCTCGCCGACGCGGCCGGGCGCTGCGCCCGTGACGGCATTGCGGCGAACATCGAAATCAAGCCCTGTCCCGGTCGCGACGAGATCACCGGCCGTCTGGTCGCGCGCGGCGCGCTGACCTTGTGGGAAGGACTCACGCCGCCGCTGCTGTCGTCATTTTCATTCGACGCGCTCGCCGCCGCGCGCGAGGCCGCGCCGTCGCTCGAACGCGGCATGCTGTTCGAAGAAGTGCCCGCGGACTGGCTGCGCATCGTGCGCGAACTGGAGTGCGTGTCGCTGCATGCGAGCCACCGCCACCTGAGCGAAGCGCTCGTCGCCGGGATACACGCAGCCGGTTTGCGCGTGCTGGCCTATACGGTGAACGACCCGGAGCGCGCGCGCCTGCTCGCCCAATGGGGCGTCGACATGATTTGTACAGATCGGATCGATACACTGCATCCCGACATGCTGTCTGCGCCGCCGAACCCCGCTTGAAACGGCACCGCGGCGCAGATCGCGAAGTACGTCACCGTGTGTCCTGAGGCTCGAACCAGAAATTTTCCAAACGTAGCAACTTAGGCAGAGGATGGGAACACCATGAACCGCACTGCGTTAGCTCGTGCAGTAACCCGCGTACTTTCGATGTCGGCGGTGGCGGGCGTTGCCTCAGCCGTCGCAAGCAGCGCGTCGGCCGCGTCGCTCGACGCACTGGTGGCCGCCGCGAAGCAGGAAGGCCAGCTTACCGTGATCGCGCTGCCGCACGACTGGTGCAACTACGGCGAACTGGTCGCCGGGTTCGGGAAGAAGTACGGCATCAAGATCAACGAGTTGAATCCGGATGCGGGGTCGGGCGACGAGGTCGAGGCCATCAAGGCGAACAAGGGCAACAAAGGCCCGCAGGCGCCCGACGTGATCGACGTGGGCTTGTCCTTCGGCCCCTCCGCGAAGGCCGAAGGCCTGCTGCAGCCGTACAAGGTAGCGTCGTGGAACTCGATCCCCAAGGAGAACAAGGACGCCGACGGCTATTGGTATGGCGACTATTACGGCGTGCTGTCGTTCGAAGTCAACAGCGACATGATCGACAAGGCGCCGTCCGACTGGAGCGATCTGCTCAAGCCCGACTACAAGAACGCGGTGTCGCTCGCCGGCGATCCGCGCTCGGCAAACCAGGCGATTCAGGGCATCTACGCGGCCGGGCTGTCGCAGAGCAAAGGCGACGCGAGCAAGGCCGACCAGGCCGGTCTGAAGTTCTTCGCCGACCTGAACAGGAACGGCAACTTCGTGCCGGTGATCGGCAAGGCGGCGTCGCTCGCGCAAGGCACTACGCCGATCATCGTTCGCTGGGACTACAACGCGCTGGCCGACCGCGACACGCTGAAGGGCAATCCGAAGGTTCAGGTCGTGATTCCGAAGACAGGGGTCGTGGCCGGGGTATATGTGCAGGCGATCAGCGCCTATGCGCCGCATCCGAACGCGGCCAAGCTGTGGATGGAGTACCTGTATTCCGACGAAGGGCAGATTGGCTGGTTGAAGGGCTACTGTCATCCGATGCGCTATAACGAACTGGTGACGGGCAAGAAGGTGCCGCAAGCGCTGCTCGACAAGCTGCCGCCGCCGTCGGCCTATAAGAGCGTGGTATTCCCGACGCTGTCCCAGCAGGACGCCACCAAGGAAGCGGTGACGAAGCAGTGGGACTCGGTGGTCGGCGCGAACGTCAAGTAAGCGGCGGGCGTGCGCAAACAGGTGCGTGCGTTGAGCCGCATTCAGTGCACACGCCGCGGCCGTCGAACAACGTGACGTGAAGTCATGCAGGTCATCGAGCTTCGAGGATGAGCTATGAGCGCTCCACCAGATGCCGGGTCAGTGCCGCCCGAGTTGTTGGCGCCAACCGTGCCAGGCCCGACGCCTCGCGTCGACGGTCCGGGTCGCGCGTCGCCGTTCCTCGCGTGGATCGGCGTGGTGCCGTTCTTTGTCTTCGCGCTGCTGTTCCTCATTCTGCCGACCGGCTTCCTGATGGTCGGCGCATTCCAGGACGCGCAAGGCCATTTCACGCTTGCCAATTTCCGTGACCTGCTTCAGCCAACCGTACTCGACGCCTACTGGATCAGCTTCAAGGTGAGTGCGGCGTCGTCGTTCGGCGGCGCGATCATCGGCTCGCTGCTTGCATGGGCGGCGGTGCAAGGCAAACTGCCGGGCTGGATTCGTCCGACGCTGATGACCTTTTCCGGCGTCGCGTCGAATTTCGCCGGCGTGCCGCTCGCGTTCGCTTTCATTTGTACGCTGGGGCGCGTCGGGCTCGTCACCGTGTTGCTGAAGAAGTACCTCGGCTTCAATCTGTACTCCACCGGCTTCAGCATTCTGAGTTTTTCCGGCCTGACGCTCACGTACCTGTACTTCCAGATTCCGCTGATGGTGCTGATCGTCACGCCCGCGCTCGACGGTCTGAAACGCGAATGGCGCGAGGCCTGCGACTGTCTCGGCGGCACGCCATCCCAATACTGGCGTTACGTAGCGCTGCCGGTGCTGTGGCCGAGCATTCTGGGCGCGGCGCTGCTGCTGTTCGCCAATTCGTTCGGCGCTGTGGCGACCGCCTATGCGCTCACCGGCAGTTCGCTGAACATCGTCACGATCCTGCTGTACGCGCAGATTCGCGGCGACGTGATGCACAACCAGAACCTCGGCTACGCGCTTGCGCTCGGCATGGTGCTCGTGACGGGCCTCTCGAACGGCGGCTACATCTGGCTGCGCTCGCGCGCCGAAAGGGGACGTGGATGAAGAATCAGTCTCGCGTGGGAGCGTGGACCGCGATCATCGTCGGTTCGCTGTACTTCCTGATTCCGTTGGTCGCGACCTTCGAATTCAGTCTGCGTATGAAGCGCGGCACGTACAGTTTCGAAGCGTATCGCGTCGTGCTCGGCGATCCGCGTTTTCAGGCGTCGTTCGGCTACTCGATTCTGATGGCGCTGCTGACGATCGTGGTCGGCGTGCTGCTGGTCGTGCCGACTGCGTACTGGGTGCAGTTGCGTTTGCCGAAGCTGCGGCCGGTCGTGGAATTCGTCACGCTGTTGCCGCTCGTGGTGCCTGCAATCGTGATCGTGTTCGGATATCTGCGCATCTACAACAGCAGTTCGATTCTGCCGCTCACCGGCAACGAACGCGCAACCGATCTGCTGCTCGTATTCGGCTACGTGACGCTCTCGTTGCCGTACATGTACCGCGCCGTGGACGCCGGACTGCGCGCCGTCGACGTGCGCGCGCTAACCGAAGCCGCCGAATGCCTCGGCGCGAGCTGGCCGACCATTCTCTTCAAGGTGATTTTCCCGAACATCCGCTCGGGCATCCTGTCCGGCGCGTTTCTCACGTTCGCCGTGGTGATCGGCGAATTCACGTTGGCGAGCCTGCTCGACCGGCCTGCGTTCGGGCCGTACCTCCAGTTGATCGGCGCGAACCGCGCGTATGAACCGTCCGCGCTCGCGATCATCGCGTTCGTGATTACGTGGGCGTCGATGGGACTGATCCAGGTATTTGGCTCGGCTCGCGCATTGAGCGGCCAGAAGCTGTGAGGCATGAGTTCGGCGCAATGAGTGGGACTGACTAAGGCAGCGAATCATGGCATTCCTCGAAATCGAAAATCTGCACAAAGCGTTCGGTGCGAATACGGCGCTGCATCACTTCGACATGAAGATCGAGCGCGGCGAGTTCATCACGTTTCTCGGACCCTCGGGTTGCGGCAAGACGACGGTGCTGCGCATGATCGCCGGGTTCGAAACGCCGACGCGGGGCGTCATCCGGCTGGACAACAGGGACGTCACGCATGTGCGCACGCGGCAACGCAAAGTGGGCATGGTGTTTCAGTCCTACGCGCTGTTTCCGAACATGACCGTGGCGGAGAACATCGGCTTCGGGCTGAAAATCGCGCGCCGGCCGCAGGCGGAGATCAGCCAGCGCGTGGAGGAAATGCTGCAACTGATCAAGCTCCCGCAGCTTGGCGGACGTTACCCGTGGCAACTGTCCGGCGGCCAGCAGCAGCGCGTGGCGTTGGCGCGCGCGCTCGCCGGCAAGCCGCAGGTGTTGTTGCTCGACGAACCGCTCTCCGCGCTCGACGCCAAAATCCGCATCTCGTTGCGCCAGGACATTCGCGCGTTGCAGCGCGAACTGGGGATCACGTCGATTTTCGTCACGCACGACCAGGAAGAGGCGCTGTCCATTTCCGACCGGATCGTCGTGATGAACGAAGGGCGGGTCGAGCAGGTCGGCTCGCCTTCGGAGATCTATAACTATCCGCGCACGCGTTTTGTTGCATCGTTCGTCGGCACGCTGAATATTCTGTCGGGGCAGGTGGTCGATCCGGCGACCGGCCGGATGGCGGTGGACGGTCAGGAACTCACCACCACGCAGACACTCGCCGCTGACGACGCGGGCAAGAAACGCCTGCTCGCGCTGCGTCCCGAGGCGATCGTACTGGAACCGGCCGCGCCCGGCCGTAACACGCTGAACGCGACGGTCGAGGAGGTGAATTTTCTCGGCGCGGTGGTGCGAATCAGAACGCGCGTGAAGGACGCTGTCATTTCCCTCGACGTGTTCAACGACCCGAATCGCGGCTTGCCGGAGCGGGGGCAGCCCGTGTCGCTCGGCTTCTCGCATGACAATCTGCTGGTGCTGGAAGAGGGCAGTGTGTGAGGGCTGTAAGCAGCGTGCCTCGCATGTCGACGGCGGCGAGCGTCGCGCAAGCGATTTAGCGCATCATTCGCGCCGTAAAGCCTTCGGGTATTCCCGCGCATGCGGCTCATCGCGATTCCAGTTATCCCGACAACGCTCGTCCGGATTTCCGGAATCCCGGACAGACGACGTGTCGAGTCGTCAAAAAAGCCATAAGAATCAATGAGCCGTGCTGGCGATACGGCTGGCATCGACCTTGCAAAACAAGCGCTGCGGCCGCAACGGTCCGACAACTAAAGCAAGGAGACAACGATGTCCGATTTCCCTTCCCGGTATTTCTGAATTCGTCGTCTTGTCGCGGTCTGATCGCGTGCACAGGCAGGACGATCATTCGTTCGCATGATGCGCGGCGTGGCAGGCCATGAGCTCATCCATATCGCAGGAACCATCGTGAAGAAACCTATCCACAAAGTGCTGTACGTCCAGGTGATCGTGGCGATTCTTATCGGCATCGCGCTCGGGCACTTCTATCCGAATCTCGCCGTCGACATGAAGCCGCTGGGCGACGGCTTTATCAAGCTGATCAAGATGGTGATCGGGCCGATCATCTTCTGCACGGTGGTGACCGGCATCGCCGGCATGGAGGACATGAAGAAGGTCGGGCGTGTGGGCGGCAAGGCGTTGCTGTATTTCGAGATCGTCTCCAGTTTCGCGCTGGTGCTCGGCCTGATCGCGACGCACGTGCTGAAACCGGGCGTGGGCTTCAACATCGACCCGGCGACGCTCGACGGCAAGGCCGTCGCGTCGTACGCCGCGAAGGCGCATGGGCAGACGACCGTGGACTTCCTGATGCATATCATTCCGGACACGCTGTCTTCGGCTTTCGCGCAAGGCGAAATCCTGCAGATCCTGCTGATCGCGCTGCTGTTCGGCGCGGTGCTGGCAACGGCGGGTGAACGCGGCAAGGTCGTCACGAACTTTATCGAGGGCCTCTCGCACGTCCTGTTCGGTATCGTGCGGATCATCACGAAGCTGGCGCCGATCGGCGCATTCGGCGCGATGGCGTTCACGATCGGCAAGTACGGCATCGGCTCACTGCTGCCCATGCTCAAACTGATCGGGACGTTCTATCTGACCTCGATCGTGTTCGTGGTGGTCGTGCTGGGCATCATCGCGCGTGCGGTGGGCTTCAACATCCTGCGCTTTGTTGCGTACATCAAGGAAGAAATGCTGATCGTGCTCGGTACGAGTTCGTCGGAAGCCGCGCTGCCCCAGTTGATGCTGAAACTGGAAAAGCTCGGCTGCTCGCGCTCCGTAGTGGGCCTTGTCGTGCCGACCGGCTATTCGTTCAATCTCGACGGCACGAACATCTATATGACGATGGCCGTGCTCTTCATCGCCCAGGCGACCAACACCGATCTGTCGTGGACACAGCAGCTCACGCTGCTGGCGGTGACCATGCTGACCTCGAAGGGCGCGAGCGGCGTGACCGGCGCGGGTTTCATCACGCTGGCCGCCACGTTGGCCGTGGTGCCGACCATCCCGCTGTCGGGCATGGTGCTGATTCTCGGCATCGACCGCTTCATGAGCGAGTGCCGTGCGCTGACGAACATCGTCGGCAATGGCGTGGCGACGGTCGTGGTGTCCGCATGGGAAAAGGAACTGGACCGCGACAAGCTGAATGCCGCGCTGCGCGGCAACGTGCCGGTGAAGGAGCCGGCGCGCGTCTAGGCCTGCGGTTTTCAGAGCGTGGACCCTGGCCGCGGCCACCTGCGCATGAATCGCGTGGACGCGTGCCCAACCCCCACGCCGTCGGCCGATGAAGCTCGGGCCGGCGGCGTGCCGCCTTATGCCACAATATCCGATCCCCACAGATTGGACATTGCCAACGTGACGCGCCGCCTGTTGATCCTCATCGCGCTCGTCGCCGGGCTCGTGGCGGCGTGCGGTCTGACCTATAGCGTGGCGTGGCAAAGCGGCATCGACAGTCTGCGGCGCAACGCCGCGGTGCGCGTGGATCGCACCGCGAGCGCCCTGAAAAGCACACTCGAGCGTTACGAGTCGCTGCCGTATCTGCTGGCCGAGCATCCTATCGTGCAGGACGTGCTGGTCAATCCCACACCCGCCAACGTCCGGCGCGCCAATCTCTACCTCGAAGACCTCAACCGCCACGCGCGCGCCACCGTCACGTATGTGATTCCGGTCGACGGCAATTGCGTTGCTGCGAGCAACTGGCAGGGGCCGGGCAGTTTCATCGGCGCGGGCTATCAGTTCAGGCCGTATTTCGTCGATGCAATCAAAGGCGGCGTGGGCCGCTTCTTCGGCATCGGCACGATTTCACAGGCGCCCGGTTACTACATTTCGCAACCCGTGAGACGCGACGGCAAGATTGTCGGCGTGGCGGTCGTCAAGCTCGATCTCGAATGGTTTCAGGGCGTGGACGTCGCCGAGCCGCTCGTCGTGACCGACGATCATGGCGTGATTTTCCTGTCGTCCGTTCCGGCATGGAAGTACCACACGATCCGGCCGCTCTCCGGCCGGGTGGCCGATTCGATCTACCAGGCGCGCCAGTATGCGCAGCAGCCGATTGCGCCGCTGCCGGTGTCGATCGAACGCACGCTGGAGGGCAACGCGCAGATCGTGCGCATCGGCGGCGGCCGTTATGCGCCGCGTTACCTCGCGTCGCAACGCGGGATGGGCGAGCCGGACTGGCATCTGATCACCATGGCGCCCGTCAGCGCCGTGGACGCCGATGCGCGCAAGGCCACCCTCGTCACCGCTTGCGGTTATGTGTCGCTGGTGCTGCTGGCGTTCTACTGGCGCATGCGGCGTGCGCGGGTGCGCGAAGTGATGAAGAGCCGCGCGTTGCTGCAAAAAGCGTATGCGGAACTGAACCGGCGGGTGGCGGAACGCACGGCGGATCTGTCGCAGGCCAATGAGCAACTGCAAAGGGAAGTGGCCGAGCGCACGCGCGCCGAACAGGAGTTGCGCGCGGCGCACGACGAACTGGTTCAGGCAAGCAAGCTGGCGGCGCTCGGACAGATGGCGGCCGGCATCACGCATGAACTGAATCAGCCGCTCGCGGCATTGCGCGGCTTCTCCGACAACACGCGCGTGCTGCTAGAACGTGGCGACCAGGCGTCGGCGCGAGAGAATCTCGAAGCGATTGCGGCGCTCACCGAGCGGATGGGCAAGATCACGAATCAGCTCAAGCTGTTCGTCGGGCGGGCCCGGCCACGCAACGCTCGCGCATCCGTGGTGCGCGCGCTGCGCAACGTGGTGGCGTTGCTGCAAAAACGCCTGCAAGGGGTCGAACTGGACTTCACCTTGTACGAGCCCGAGCGCGGTACGCGCACGCCGCTTCTTCTTGCGAACGACCATCCCGAACTGATCGCCCATTGCGACGACCTGCGTCTCGAACAGGTGCTGATCAACCTGCTCGGCAATGCGCTCGACGCCACCTCGGATGAGGTCCCGCCGCGCATTTCACTCGAAGTGGAAGTGAGCGAAGCGAGCCTGTCGTTCAACGTGACCGACAACGGACCGGGGATTGCCGACGATGTACTGCCGCGCCTTTTCGAGCCGTTCTTCACGACGAAGGAAATGGGCCAGGGCCTGGGTCTTGGGCTGGCGATTTCGTCGTCGATCGCGCGGGATTGCGGCGGCTCGCTCGTGGCGCGCAATGCGCCCGCGGGCGGCGCATCATTCGTGTTGACGTTGCGCCGCGCCCGCGTGCCGACGAGCCACACCACGGACCCGCTGACCACGGGTTCCTGAATCAGACGGGAACGACATGGTGAATCACGGCCTGCAAGTGCTGTATATCGAAGACGACGAACTGGTGCGGCGCGCCAGCGTCCAAAGCCTGCAACTGGCGGGCTTCGACGTGGTTGGCCATGCGTCGGCGGAATCGGCTGCCAGGACGATCAATGCGGACTTCTCCGGCGTGATCGTCAGCGATATCCGTCTGCCGGGTGCGAGCGGTCTCGAACTGCTGGCGCAATGCCACGAGCGCGCGCCGGACGTGCCGGTGATTCTCGTCACAGGTCACGGCGATATTTCGATGGCCGTGCAGGCCATGCGCGACGGCGCTTACGATTTCATCGAAAAGCCGTTCGCATCCGAGCGTCTGATCGAAACGGTGCGGCGTGCGTTGGAGCGTCGCACACTGCTGCTGGAAAACCTTGCGCTGCGGCGCGAACTGGCCGGGCAGAACGCGGTGGCGCCGCGCATCATCGGCAGGAGCCCGGCCATCGAGCAGGTGCGCCGTCTGATCGCGAACGTCGCGCCGACGGATGCGTCGGTACTGATCAATGGCGACACGGGGGCGGGTAAGGAACTGATTGCGCGCAGCCTGCATGAGTTGTCGCCACGGCGGGACAAGCCGTTTATCGCGGTGAATTGCGGCGCGCTGCCGGAGCCGATGTTCGAGTCCGAAATGTTCGGCTATGAACCCGGCGCTTTTACGGGTGCGGCGAAGCGTCGGATCGGCAAACTCGAACATGCGTCGGGCGGCACCCTCTTTCTCGATGAAATCGAGAGCATGCCGCTCGCTTTGCAGGTCAAGCTGCTGCGTGTGTTGCAGGACGGCGTGCTGGAGCGCCTCGGCTCGAATCAGCCGATCCGCGTGAATTGCCGCGTGGTGGCCGCGGCGAAAGGCGATATGGCCGAGCATGTTGCGGACGGCTCGTTCCGCCGCGATCTGCTGTACCGGTTGAACGTGGTGACGATCGCATTGCCGCCGTTGAGCGAGCGCCGCGAAGATATCGTGCCGCTTTTCGAACATTTCCTGCTGGACGCGGCCGTGCGCTATCAGCGTTCCGCGCCGATTCTCACCGACCGTCAGCGTGCCAGCCTGATGCAACGCGACTGGCCCGGCAACGTGCGGGAGTTGCGCAATGCCGCCGATCGCTTTGTGCTCGGCATCGCCGACGACCCGGTCATGTCGTTCGGCGACGAGAGTGCGGCGGCGCAGCCATTGAAGGAGCGCGTCGAGCAGTTCGAACGGGCGGTAATCGCGCAAGCTTTGGAGCAGGCGGGCGGAGCGGTGGCACTTGCCGCGGATCGCTTGCAACTCGGCAAGGCGACGCTCTACGAGAAGATCAAGCGATATGGCCTTGCAGCCAAAGGGGAAGGGGAGCGGTGAAAACTTGACGCGCCGGCCTGAACTTGCCGGCGCGCTTGAATCGGACGACGGACGCGCGCGTGCTGAAGCGGTTCAGGTGCTCAGACCGGCTTCAGCGCTTTTTCCAGCAGCTGATCGAGTTCCGCGAACTGCGGCTCGCCCACGTAGCGCTTGAGAATCCTGCCGTCTTTGTCGACGAGGAACGTGGTCGGCGTGAGTTGCACATTGCCGAACTGTTTCGCAGCCGAGCCGTCGTCCATCGCAACCTTGAACGGCAACTGACGTGTCTGCGTGTAATTCGTCACGTACATGGGCGCGTCGTAGTTCATCGCCACTGCGACGAACTCCAGACCCTGGCCCTTGAAGCGGTTATACGTCTGGACCATTTGCGGCATTTCCTTCATGCACGTATCGCAACTGGTCGCCCAGAAGTTGACGAGATAGACCTTGCCTTTCAGGTCGGCCGTCGAGATTTTCTGACCGGACAGAAGAGTGAAAGTGGCCTCCGGTACGCGCTGTTGGCCGGCGAATGCGAAATAGCCGGCGATGGCAATGGCAATCGCCACGATCGCGCCGATGATGTAGCGAACCGGATTCGCGCGCCGGGCAGAGCCGGACCCGGTGGATACGCTGGACACTGTGGTGCTCATGAGCGGGACCTCGAAATTCGCGCGTTGCGCGCGGGACAGTACGCCGGTTCGTGCGTTGGGCCGGTGCCGGGTAGAGCCGCTATTGTAGTCGTATTCTGGCGGCGCGGCAGGAGTGCGGCCAGGACGGATAATAGGGTTTCGCGTCACTTTCAACTCTTTTAATAGCTGAATTTTTGTTCCCATGTTCCGAATTGCTCGTGTCATTTATGCGTTTCAACGTGTTGCCCGACTGTCGACTCTCCTGTTATCCGGCGGCAGCCTCCGTCACGGGTCCATCGGCTTCCGGCGGCGTTCAGCGCCGGTAGTCACCTTTGAAGTGGCCTCGCGCCCCATGTCACGGCCCGTGCGGCTCGGCGCCACGCTGTGCGCTGCGCTGGTGCTGGGCGCCGCACTCACTGCCTGTTCGCCGACGTTCGACTGGCGGACCATCATGAACGACGACAACGGTTATACCGTCGACCTGCCTGCCAAGCCGGGCAACGACCGGCGCGACGTGCAGATAAACGGCATGCCGATGCAAATGGCGATGCAAACCGCCGAAGCCGGCGATGCCGTCTTCGCGGTCGGCACGATCATGCTTCCCAACGACAGCGAAGCCACGCAACGCGCGGCGCTCGACTTTCTGCGCACCGGACTCGCGCGCAATGTGGGCGCCGCGCCGGATGCTCGTGCGGTGCAGATTCCGCTCGCAGCGGGCGGCAAGGTGCTGGGCCTGGAAATGACGCTCAAAGGCGAGGCCGGCTCAAAGCACGAGTCGCGGACGGTC